>JABTUA010000002.1:1926058-2249616 GCA_015075635.1 Polyangiaceae bacterium | reverse complement strand
GCCAGCCCGCGCGGGTCGCGCTCCCCTTCGCACCGCGGCCCAGCGCCTGGCCGACCAGCGCCGACGCTGCGACTCCGAAGCCGTCCGCGCTGAGGAAGCAGATCGACTCCAGGGTGATCAAAGCCTGGTTGCTGGCCATGACCAGCGGGCCGAGCCGGGTCACGACGCTCGTGTAGGCGAGGTAGCCGGCGTGGATCGCGATGCGCTCGAGCACCGCCGGTCCCCCGAGCCGAAACAGATCACGGCGCGCCGCGCGCTCGGTCGCGCCCCCCGAGCGCCACGGCCGGACGACGCGCACCGGCGAGCTCGCTCGCGACAGGACCCAGCTGAGGAGCGACGCCTCCAGCGTGAACGCCAACACCGAGCCGATGGCGGAGCCGGTGACCCCCAAGGCTGGGACTCGGCCGAGTGGCCCCAGATCGGCGCCGAAGATCAGGACGACGTTGGCGACGACGTTCACGCCGTTCGTGAGCAAGCCCACCACGAACGGCGTGCGGGTGTTGCCGGCGGCGTTCAGCACCAGAGCTGCGGTCCAGGCGACGAACATCGGTGGAAAGGCGAAGATCGCCACCACCAGGTAGCGGCGCGAGAGCTCCCGCACGACGTCGTTCTTCGGCCCCAGCCCCACGACGATGGGCTCGACGAGAGCGAGGCACGCGAGGGTGACCAGCACGCCGACCACGAAGGCAACGCGCAGCGAAGCGTGGGCGGCGCCTTCGGCCCGCGCTCGATCGCCCGCGCCCACCGAGCGAGCGACCAGGGGGACCGTGCCCACGAGCACTCCGCCGAACACGCTGAACAGCGACCACAGGACCGGCCCCTGCACCTGCATGCTGGCCAGTGCATCCTGGCTGAAGCGGCCGAGCAGCAGGCGGTCGGCGAGGAAGACCGCGGTCTGCAGGAAGCCCACCATGACGGCGGGCCAGGCGAGCCGGAACAGCTCCCTCGCCACCTCGAACGTGGAGCTCTGCTCCGGTGCGGCGCGCATCGGCGGCGCTGCTCACTCGCCGCACATGATGCGCACGTACTGCTGGATCTCCGCGCGCGCGTCCTCGGCGAGCTCGGTGAACTCGAAGCCCGTGGCGTGTCCGCCCCGGCCGGCGCGCGTCCAGCGAGACACCGCCGGGGTCTCCGCGATCCGCCCGGTCGCCGGCAGCGCGAAGCGGATGCGCATCACCTCGCCGACGGTGATCGGCCGCTCGCCCAGGAACTGCAGCCCACCCTCCGACATCTCCTCCAGGCGCCCGTCCACACGCTCGCCGCTCGAGCTGGTGAGCCTCGCCAGCGTGCTGTAAGGCGCGCGTGTGTGCTTGCGGCGGGTCGCCGGCACGCCACCGGGGTCGGCGAGCGAAGGCGCCGTGGCCGAGACCGGGATCGAGGGGCGCGGCTGTCCGAGCACGCGCACGCTGTCCATCGGCATTCGCGTGGAAGCGCGCAGCGCGTCGCCGAGCTCGCGCGCACTGGCGAAGCGCTCTGCCGGGTCGCGGTGCGTGGCCCGCTCGACCGCGGCGACCAAGGCGTCCGGTAGATCGGGGCGCAGCTCGCGGAGGGGAGCCCGGGGCGTTTCGGCGTCCGGCCCGTGGGGTATGCCGCCGGTGAGACACTCGTAGAGCGTCGCTCCGAGCCCGAACAAGTCCGCCTGGTGATCGGCGGCCTCGGGCGTCAGGAGCAGCTCGGGTGCCGCGTAGTCCTCGGAGCCGACCGGCGCGATGCTGGCGATGGCGTCCTCGACGCCGTCGACCTTGGCGACGCCGAAGTCGAGGAGCGTGATCTCTCGGCCCGGCTGGCGCGACACGAACAGCGTCCCGGGCCTGACGTCGCGGTGGACGACGCCGCTCTCGTGGCAGAGCTCCAGGGCATCGGCCACGGCCGCACCGATCTTGGTGACCTCGTCGGCTCCCAGCTTGCCTCGAGCGATGAGCAGACCTGCGAGGGTGCGCCCCTCGAGCAGCTCGAGCACCAGGTAGTGCCCGGCGGCGTGCTCGCCGGCGTCGAGCAACTCGATCACTCCGGGGGCGCGCACCCGCGAGAGGGCCTCGAGCTCGCGGGCCATCCGCGCGGCGCCCTTGGGGTTGTTCGGATGGGGGACCTTGACGGCGACCTCCCGTTTGGTGAGGCGATGAGTGGCGGCGAACACGTCCGCTCCGCCACCGCTCGCGCGCAGGCTCTTGAGCAAGTAGCGGCCTCCGATCACCTCGGTTCGCGCTTCCGGGCTCACGCTCGGCTCCCCTTCGGCGTTGCCAGCTTGCCCGGACGGGCGCCGGTCAGGCGATCGGCTTCGAGCACGATCTCGCCCGCGACCAACGTGGCGAGGTAACCCTCGGCTCGTTGCACCAAGCGGCGCCCGCCCGCGGGGAGGTCGAACACCATCTCCGGTCGCGCCAGGCCGAGCCGGTCGAAGTCGATGACGTTGAGGTCGGCGCGCTGGCCAAGAGCGATTTCGCCGCGGTCCGAGAGCCCCACGTAGCGCGCGGTGTCGCGCCCGAGCATCTGCACGACTCGCTCCAGGGGTAACCGGTCACTTTGGCGATCGCGCGCCCAGTGCGTCAAGAGGAACGTGGAGAAGCTGGCGTCGCAGACCGTGCCGACGTGCGCGCCGCCGTCGCTGAGCCCCGGCAACGCCAGCGGGTGCGTGAGCATGCTGCGAACGTTGTCCAAACTCATCTCCGTGTAGTTGTAGATGGGGAAGTAGAGCAGCGCCTTGCCGTCGTCTTCGAGCAATGCGTCGTACACTGCCTCGAGGGTGGACACGTTGCGGGCGAAGGCCTCCGCGGCGATGGACTCGCCGACAGCAGGCTCGTAGTTGGGCCGCGAGCCCAGGCGAAAGAGGCGCATGGCGACCACGTCCATCATTTCCAAGAGCTTGTCGGCCAGCGGGGGGATCGGGCTGCCGTCCCCCGCGACGGGCTCGTGCTTCTCGGTCAAGAGTCGCGCGCGCACGGCCGGATCGGCGAGCTGTCGCACTCGCTCGCCGAGGGGCAGGTGCGCGATGCGCTTGTAGGAAGGGAAACCCATGAAGGGATGGAAAGTGGCCTCGAACCCGAGCAGCACGCCGATACCCCGCGCGCCCGCCTGCACCCGCATCGGCACGCCGCGCGCGTGCGCGCGCTCCACGCGCTCCAGGATGCGGCGCCACTGGTTCGGTGCTTGATCGCGCTGCATCAGCGAGACCGATGTCGGGCGCCCGCCGGCGGCCTCGGCCATGCGTTCGAGCACGTCGAACTCGGCGTCGAAGCGCTCGTCGCCCACGTTCATGTCGAAATCCGAGACGGCCTGTAGGACGCCGCTCTCGCGCCCGGCGAAAGCCCGAGCGATGCCGGCGAGCTCCCGAGCCTCCGCCTCCGAGGCGGGTGTCGCGCCGCCGTCGGCTGCGCGGTGGTTGTCCGAACGCCCCGTGGAGAAGCCGATGGCGCCGGCGTCGAGGGCCTGCTTCACGAGCTCGCGCATCGAGGCGATCTCGTCTTCGTTCGCCGCTTCACCGGCGATTGCCCGATCGCCCATCACGTAGACCCTGAGGGCGTCGTGGGGGATCTGCAGACCGAAGTCGATGGCGTGGGGGCGTGCGTCGAGGGCCCGCATGTACTCCGGGAAGCTCTCCCACTCCCAGTTGATGCCCTCCGAGAGCGCGCTGCCGGGGATGTCCTCCACGCCCTCCATCAGCGCGATCAGCCGGGCGCGGTCACGCTCCCGCACCGGCGCGAAGCCGACGCCGCAGTTGCCGAGGACCACGGTGGTCACGCCGTGCAGGCTCGACGGGGAGAGCTCTTCGTCCCAGGAGATCTGGCCGTCGTAGTGGCAGTGAATGTCGGTGAAGCCGGGCGTCACCAGCGCACCGGACGCGTCGATGACGCGCCGAGCGTTGCCGCCGATACGCCCGATCTCGGCGATGCGGCCGGCACGAATGCCGATGTCCGCCGAGTAGGCTGCACTCCCGCTGCCGTCGACGACGGTTCCGCCGCGCACCACGAGGTCGAAGGTCATACGACGGACGTTAGAGCATTTATCCCCCCCTGCGCCCCTCCAAACGGCCTCAGCTCTCGGGGGCGCCCCCGCTCAGGGTCCGCTGGACCGAGGCGAAATACGTGAGCTCGTTCACGTCGAACGGTTTGTCGAGCACCGCGACCACGCCGAGCTGTCGCGCGAACTGGTGCAGGGCTTCGTCGCCGAAGGCGGTCACCAACACCACGGGACAGCGGACGGAGACTCGCCGGAGCGCGGTCAGCACGTCCAACCCGCTGAAGCCGGGCATGCGCACGTCGGTGACGAGCAGATCCACGCCGCGGATGCTCCCGTCCGAGCCCAGGTGGTCGGCGCAGTAGTCGAGGAGCTTCGCTCCGTCTTCGAGCGCGGTCACGGCGAAGCCCTCCCGGCGCAATACGCTCGACAAGAGCTCGCGGAGCTCGCGGTCGTCTTCCGCCAGTAGGACGTGGAACGGGACGGATTCGGGCAAGGCGCTCTCCACGGCTCAGGTACGCAGTAACACCGAGCAGCGCACGCCCATTCCCGCCGCGGGGCAGGGTGGAAACTCGTCGAAATGCGCTAACATCACCCGACGTGGACGCCGTTCGTATCGACCGCTGGCTCTGCGCGGCGCGCGTCTTCAAGTCGCGCACTCAGGCCACGGACGCTTGCGCGGGCGGTCACGTGCGGGTGAACGGGGCGTCGGCGCGGGCGAGTCACCCGGTCCGGGTCGGCGATCGGATCGGCGCGCTGGCCCCCCGTGGCGAGGTCGTGCTCGAGGTGTTGGCCCTGGCCGACAAGCGTCTCTCCCCACCCGCCGCGCGGGCGCTGTACGTTGACCACTCGCCGCCGCCCCCGCCGCGGGAGGAGCGCGTGGCGGTCCGCGATCGCGGTGCTGGGCGCCCCACGAAGGCCGAGCGCCGCGCGCTGGAGCGCTTCCGGGACGGCTGAGTCTCGACTCGGGCAGTGAGGGTCAGTGATCTTCAGCGGAGGGTGGCGCCGCTGCTGCCGCGCCGGCCGAGGCCGCCAGCTGAGGGATGAAGCGCAGCGGGGTCGCCATGAAGCGCGCGTTCGGGTTCGGCGCTGGCGGCGGCGGAGCCGCGGCCCCTTCCTCTTCGTCCTCGGCGGACTCGTGGGTCGGTGCTGCAGGCGGCGGAGCGGCAGGGGCGGGCGGTGGCTCGACGCGCCGGGGCTCCTCGGGCGGGCTCGGCGGCGGCGCGACCGGGACCGGCGCGAGCACCGGGGTGGTGGGCGGCGGAGCCGCCGCCGGCCGGCGCGGCGTCGAGCCGGCCCGATCGGCACCCGTGGCCAGCGCGTTCGCCGGCGCCGGTCCTTCGATCACGTTGACGCTCTTGGGGCTTCCGCCGAACGACAGCGTCTTCGGGGTCACCAGCACCACGATCAGCACGTACAGGAGTGACGACGCGATCAGCGCGACGCACGGCGTCCAGCGCCACGTCACGAAGGAGGTCAGGAGCTTCAGCGCGCGCACGACGGAACCCTCGGCGGCAGTCTACGGGGCGGCGGACGCGCGCACCAGGCCCGGAGGGACTCGGCCGAAATTGCGGGCCTTTCTCAGCCGCCGCTGAAGGCGTCCTCGGCATCGGCCGAGGGCGGCGTCGCGTCGAGCCGGTCGTCCAGGTAGCCCTCGGGTAGGCTGACGTCCTGCGTGCCCGACGCCTTGCCGCGCGGCACGCGCATCGCGGAGGGCGGGAACGGCTGCGAGCGATCCACCGTCCCGACGATGGCCGCGAGATCCGCATAGCTCTGGATGTGCATCATCCGTTCGCGCAGCTCGGCGCTGCCGCGGAAGCCCTTGGTGTACCAGGTCGTGTGCCGGCGAAAGGCCCGCATGGCCGCGCGCTCGCCGATCCAGTCCGCGAGCAGCCGGGCGTGCTCCAGCATGACGTCGACGACCTCGCCGAGGTTGGGCGGATTGTCCGGCTCGCGACCGTCGAAGACCGCCACGAGATCGCGGAACAGCCAGGGTCGGCCCAGGCAGCCGCGGCCGACGATGACGCCGTCGCAGCCGGTGGTCCGCATCATGCGCAGTGCGTCCTCGGCCTCCCAGATGTCGCCGTTGCCGAGCACGGGGATCTTGACGTGCTGCTTGAGCTCGGCGATGGCCTCCCAGCGCGCCTGTCCGTCGTAGAGCTGAGCCGCCGTGCGGGCGTGGAGCCCCACCGCCGCGCAGCCCGTCTCCTCGCCGATGCGACCCGCGTCGAGGTAGGTGAGCAGACCGTCGTGGACGCCCATGCGGAACTTGATCGTGACCGGGACCTCCCCGGCCGAGTCCACCGCCGCCTTCACGATGCCCCTGAGCAGGTTCGGCTTCACTGGGATGGCCGCGCCGCCTCCTTTGCGAGTGACCTTGCGCACCGGACAGCCGAAGTTCATGTCGATGTGATCGACCCGCCCTTCGCCCACCAGGCGCTTCACCGCTTCGCCCACGTAATAGGGGTCCACGCCGTAGAGCTGCAGGCTGCGAGGGCTCTCGTCCGGGCCGAAGTCCGCGAGCTTGAGCGTCTTGTCGCGGCCCTCGACCAGCGGGCGGGCGGTGATCATCTCGCTCACGTAGAGCCCCGCCCCGAAGCGACGGCACAGCGCGCGAAACGGGTAGTTGGTGACGCCGGCCATGGGCGCGAGCACCACCGGCGGCCACACCCGGAGCTGACCGATGCGGAGCTCCGCGATCTCGCCCGGGCGCGCCGGCGGGACGTCGCGGTTGATCTCACTTCGGTAGACGGGATCCATCGATCACAAGAGCGACAGCTGGCGCGGACGAACGCGGTTCCACACCAGCTCTTCGGCCTGATCCAGCCACTCGGCTCGGTGCTCGGGGTCGAGCCGGGTCGCCTCGAGGCCGCGCTCGGCGAGCTCGCGGGTCAGGCGATCGTCCACCTTGCGCTGGAACTCTGGGTCGGTGGTGCGGAAGCCGTCGGCGCTCGGCTCGTCCACCACGGGGACCTGAACCA
Organism: Polyangiaceae bacterium; assembly: GCA_015075635.1. NCBI lineage: Bacteria > Pseudomonadati > Myxococcota > Polyangiales > Polyangiaceae > Polyangiaceae bacterium. The sequence continues at coordinate 2,242,681 of JABTUA010000002.1, read as the reverse complement.
GGAGGTCGTAGGTCTTCATCCAGTAGCTCACCAGGAGCTCGAGGCCCTCCTGGGGCCCCGCCGCGAGCAGGAGGTACACGTAGTTGTCGAGCGCGCTGCGGTCGCAGATCACGACGGGATAGCGCTGGGCGGCCACCACTTCCTCCGCGATCTGGCTGTGCAGGATCCAGGACTCGCTGGCCACGCCGGTTTCCTCGTTGATGGGCAGGGGACAGCGGCGAGCGACCTCGTGGATCACCTCGAGCACGACATCCCGGGCCTTGAGCCGCGCGGCCAGGCCGTAACACAGCGTGGTCTTGCCCACGCCGTGGCTACCGACGAACGCGACCTTGAGCTTCTGCGTCTCGGTCACCCTCACTCCCAGCCTTCGTCGGTCGGATCCGGGTCGCTCGCGGCGGGGGCCTGCGGCGGGCGCACCGCCGGGATGCGGGCGGTGGACTTGCGCTCGGGCGGTCCCGGCTTCGAGCGGTACGCCTCCTCGGGCAGGTCCACCTTCAGCACGCGTGGCGTGTTGCGGCGGTGGACGTCCGGGGCTTGCTGCTCCACGTCGGGAAGCGTCCTCCTCGCGTGCAGCTCCGCGCTGCGCTTCGAGTCGGTCGATGCCGCCGGCCGGGGCGGAACGCTCTTGCGCCGCGAGGCGGCAGCGATCGGGCGCCGGGCGGAGCTCACCGGGGACTCGGAGGCCGGAACGGGCGCCACCATCGCGGGTACGCTGGGGGTGGCGGGCGGCCGCGAGTGCGGCACCGCCGACAGCGGCACATGCGTGACGCGGCCCTGGGCCTTGCGCAGGCGCAGCTCGTCGTCGCGCCGGGTGTCGAACACGACCAGTGGCGCCAGCGCTTCGGGGTTCGCGGTCGCCCAGTCCGCCAGCTCCGCCAGCGGGACGGCCACCGAGATGGTCCGAAGCCGTTCGAAGTGCTTGCCCACGTCCACCCGGATGTCGATCTCGGTCGCCAGCCCGAAGTCCCGGAGGACGATGTCCAGGGCTCCCTCCACCCAGGCGCCGTGCGAGAGGCGCGCGAGGACCTCCAGGATCCTGTGCGCGCCGCGCCCCGGCTTGGCGACGCGCGCCATCTTGTCCAAGAGCTTCAGCACCTGCTCCCGAGGCGAGCTCGTGCCCGGCGCAAACGCCCGTTCGATGAGCTCGGGGTCCAGCTCGTCGCAGCTCTTGAAATCGAGCGAAAGGGGTTTTGCGTTGGCCATCGGGCCGGACAGGGGGGCCAGGATCGAAGAAACACCGCCGTGCGTCAACCGCATCGCCGCCGCGAGCCCGAAGGCTCAGCCGCGAATGCCGCTCTTCTTGGACGCGAGCAACGCCTTGACGGCTTGGCGGGCCAGCGCAGGCGCGCTGAACATGCTCTTGGCGAGGGAGCGCGCGAGCGCGAGCGGCGTGGACCCGTGAGCCTCGATGGCCACGCGCTCACCGCTCGTCACCTCTTCGATGGCCCCGCGAGCGATGGTGCGGGAGCCGTCGGAACGGATCTCGACGATCATCCGCGCGACCACTGGCGGCTCGCCCGGGCGCTCGGCCAGCGTCGTCGTCTTGCGCTCGCCGCCGGCGTCGCTCTCTTCATCCGAGCTCATCGGCGTCCGGCCGGTCCCTTCACGCTCTCCTCTGCGCTCTCGTCGTCGCCTCGTAGAGAGTAGCCTCCGAGGGGCTGCATCGCCGGATCCGGCTTGCGCTTGAGCGGCGGCTTCTGCGGCGGCGTGGGGACCGACTGCGCGGGGATCCCCGCGGGGGGCGACGGGCGGGACATGGCGATGGCGTTCTGCAGCTCCTCGCCGGGCGGCGCCGTCATGCGCTCGCCGATGTTCTCGCCCGTACCCTCCTCGGCCGGCGGCACCGGGTCGGTGGAGCGCACCGCCAGGTGCGGCACGGCGGGCTGAGTGCGGCGCGCGTCTTGCGGCGACACCAGCGGGCGCGGAGGCGCGATTCGGCCCGGGGCGACCCGGCTGAGCTCGGACAGGTAGCGGTCGCGCTCCTTCGTGACGTCGGCCAGCGCTTGCTGCGCCGCGTCGCGCTGCTGTTGGAGGCGGCGCAGCACCTCGCGCGAGCGGTCCCGCTCTGCCAAGAGCTTCTCGACGTTGCGGTCCATCTCGGTCACCACGACGGGGCGGACGCTGGGCATGATTGGAGTCGCGTCGCCCAGGCCCGGGCTCGTGCGTCGCACGCCGCCGGACGGCGGCGCGGTCTCCTGCGTCTGTCGCATCAGCTTCTCGATGCGAGCGAAGGCCTCCTCCCGATCCCGGACCAGCCGCTCCACCGCCGCTTCGTGTTCCTCCAGCAAGCCGGCCAGGAAACGATCCTGCTCCTGGATCAAGAACTCGCGGTCGCTCCGCGCGTCCGCCAGCTGCTGCTCCAGCAGCGAGACCTGGTTCATGAAGACGAGGCGCTGCTCGTTGCTCGCGGCCAGCATCTCGCGGACGCGGTGCAGCTCCGACGCCAGCTGGTCGTTGGCCTCGCGAGCGCCGCTCACGCCCTGCGTGACCTGTTGGATGGCTCGGTAGAGCGCACCCAGGGTCGCTTCTGCGCGCGTGCTCGCAGCGAGCGCGGCCTCCACCGTCTGCTCGTGGCTAGTCGGACCCCGAGTCTCGACCTCCGGCCCTTCTCGGGCGGCAGCCGGCTCCTCCTCCGCGCTCTCGGCTGGCGACAAACCCGGCGAGGTGGCCATGGCGCCCAGGATAGCCCATGGGGGCGCCTTTCAAAGCCCCGCCCGCGCGGCCGGCCCCGAGGCCGCCCGGCGAGGCTCCTAGCGCGACCCCGAGCTGCTACGATGCCGCGTCATGAAGCGGTCTTCGGCCGTCGCTCTGCTCGCGCTGGCTCTGGCGCTCGGGTGCGACTCGCCCCAGCCCAAGCCGGGCCCTGCCGCGTCGGCGCCTCCGCCCGCGCCGGCGGGCAGTGACGTGCCCTCGATCATGATCGTCCCCACCCCGGGCAAGCCTGCGACCTTTGCCTCCAGCGACGGCGCGGCCCTGGCCGGGGAGCTGTTCGTCTCGCCGGAGCCCAATGCGCCGGCGCTGATCCTGATCCACCGGTTGAGCGGGGATCGCGCCGAGCTCGCGCCGCTGGTCCAGCGCATGGTGATCGCCCCGAAACGCTTCAGCATCTTGAGCTTCGACCTGCGCGGCCACGGCGGGTCGAAGGCGCCGCCGAAGGCCAAGCTCGGGGACAACAAGGATCTGGTCAAGGACGTCGAAGCTGCCATCGCTCACGTCACGGAGGCGACCGCGCCTCGGGCGATCGTCCTGGTCGGGACCTCCATCGGCGCGGCGCTGGTCAGCCAGGTCGCGTTCGGGGCGGCCAAGGTGACCGCGCTCGGCCTGGTGTCTCCGGGGGAGAGCATCAGCGGTCACCCGCTCTACCGGCCGTACGCGGAGGTGCGGAACCTGCCGACGTTCCTCGCGGGGGCCAAGGACGACACCGTCAGCAAACCCGCACTGGAAGCCCTCGAGAAGATGGCGATGAGCGGCACCGTGAAGCGCTACGACGGCTCCCGACACTCTGCGCAGTTCTTGGCCGAGGAGCACCCAGAGCTCTGGGCCGACCTCGAGAGCTGGCTCTTGGGCGTGTTCGCCGAGGAGCCGCGGGAGCGGCGCTCCCTGTACGTGGCGCCGGGCAAGGAGCCGAAGAAGCCCGCGCCGGGCGGACAGCCGAAGAAGCCGGGGGGCCCAGGCTGATGGCGCGCGTGCTGTTGGTCGAAGACTCCGGCGCGACCCGCGCCTTCGTGCGCGGCGCGCTCGCGAACGTCGAGGCCGGAGACGTGCCGCTCGAGGTGGTGGAGGCAGAGAGCGGGTTCGAGGCCCTGAGGCTCCTACCGCGCGGTCCGTGGAACCTGGTGATTACCGACGTCAACATGCCCGACATCAACGGCCTGGAGCTACTCAGCTTCATCCGCTCGAGCGAACGTCACCGCTCCACGCCGGTGCTGCTCATGTCGACGCAGACCTCGGAGCGCGACCGCGAGCGTGGGCTCGCGCTCGGGGCGGTCGGATACCTCGCCAAGCCGTTCAGCCCCGAGCAGCTCCGAGACGAGGCGTTGCGTCACTTGAGCCGGGCGGAGGGCGAGAGCGGTCATGGCTGACGCCGGGGATCGCGCGCGCGAGGAGTTCTTCACCGAAGCCCAGGAGATCGTCGAGACCTTCTCCAGAAACCTGCTCTCACTGGACGCGACGCTGAAGGTGGGCGGCGACGACCCTGCGCTGGTGAACGAGGCGTTTCGCGCGGTCCACACCTTGAAGGGCCTGGCCGGGTTGTTCGGCGCGTCCAGGATGGGGATGCTGTCGCACCGGCTCGAAGACGTGCTCGACGCGCTGCGCCTCGGCCGCATGCAGCTCAGCGCTCAGGTCCTCGACACTCTGTTCGCCGCCGTGGACGTCTACGCCCAGATCCTCGCGGTCGAGAAGAGCGGCCTCGACGCGCCGCTCGGCGCCGTGGACGAGCTGTGCGCCCGCCTCGACTTGCTCGGGTCCGGCAGCGCGGCTCAGGCGAACCTCGTGGTGGAGTACGAGCTCGACCCCGGATTGCTCGCGGTGCTGACCGAATACGAGGAGCACCGCCTGCGCACCAACATCGAGCACGGGCTCGGGCTTTACCGGCTGCGCGTGCAGTTCGACCTCAGCACCATCGACCGGGCGCTCGAGGAGATCAAGGAGCGCGCGAAGCGTCACGGCGAGATCATCACCTACCTCCCCACTGGCGAGTCACCGAGCCCCGAAACCATCGAGCTCGATCTGCTGATGGCGTCTCGGGACGACCTGGCCACGCTGATCGGCACGCTGGGCGCCGACAACGTGGTGATCGAGGAGGTGCCGCGGCGCCGCAGGCCGTCATTGGCGGCCGGAACGGTGCCGCCGCCGGCCCTGGGCGGGACCCTGGTCTCGCTGGCGCCGCGGGGTCCGGCGGTCGAGCCCTCGCCTGAGGAGGACCACCCGCCGCTCGAGCCGGCCGCTTCGCTCAAGGCGGTCACCCAGACCGTGCGCGTGGACATCAAGAAGCTCGACCACCTGATGAACATCGTGGGCGAGCTCAGCATCGTGCGCGGCGTGCTCTCACGCCTGTCGGACCGCGCACGCTCCGACGGCCAGCGCCAGCTCGCGAGCGAGATCATGCGGCTGCACCGCAGCTTCGACCGCCGCCTGGGCGAGCTGCGCGACGCCATCCTCGAGGTCCGCATGGTGCCGCTCGGGCAGGTGTTCGATCGCCTCGCGCGCGTCGTGCGTCAAATCAGCAGGGACGTGGGCAAGGAGATTCGCCTGGTCATCACCGGCGCCGAAACCGAGATCGACAAGCTGATCGTGGAGGAGCTCAGCGACCCGCTGATGCACATGATCCGCAACGCCATCGATCACGGCATAGAGCAAGCCGAGGAGCGCGAGAAGGTCGGCAAGCCCGCCGCGGGCACGATCGCGCTGAACGCCTATCAGAAGGGCAACCACGTCATGATCGAGATCGAGGACGACGGCGGAGGCATCGACGAAGAAGCCCTGCTGGAGAAGGCGGTCGCGTTCGGGCGCATCAGCCGCGCGGACGCCGGCGAGCTGTCTCGACAGGAGCTCCTGGGGCTGATCTTCACCCCGGGCGTCAGCACGCGAGAGCGCGCGGGGGACCTGAGCGGGCGGGGCGTCGGCATGGACGTGGTGAAGACCAACCTGGGCAAGATCGGCGGCGTCATCGACGTGCACAGCGAGCGCGGCATCGGCACGAAGATGACCATCACGCTGCCCATCACGCTGGCCATCGTGAGCGCGCTCCTGGTGCGCGTGGCCGGGCAGGTGTTCGCGATCGCGGTGAGCAGCGTCTCCGAAGCCATAGTCTTCGAGAGACGAGGCGTCCGCAGGGTGGACGGGCGCGAGGTCATCTCTCTGCGCGGCGCGACGCTGCCGATCTGTCGCCTGGCAGAGCACCTGGACCTGCCGCCTCCCGACGAGGACAGCGCTCGTCGCTTCGTGGTGGTGACCGCCCTCGGTCCGCGGCGGCTGGGGCTCGTGGTGGACGCCGTGCTCGGGCAGGAGGACATCGTGATCAAGCCGCTCGGCCCTTCGCTCGCGGACGTGCGCGGCTTGGCCGGGGCGACGGAGCTCGGCGATCAGCGGGTCGGGCTGGTGCTCGATTCCGCGTCGCTGATCGAGGAGGTGCTGTCGACCGGCGAGGCCGGCGTCTCGGAGGTAGCCGTCCGTGGCTGATCTGGTCAAGGCTGGCGGGCGAGGCCTGCAGCGCCGCGCGCACGCCGGGCCGGTGCGCGAGTTCCTGGCGCTCGCCCTGGGGGGCGAGCAATACGGCGTCGAGCTGACGGCCATCCGCGAGATCTTGAGCCCGCCGCCGGTGACCTTCGTGCCGCGCGCGCCGAGCTCGGTGCTCGGCGTGTGCAGCGTGCGCGGCCTCCTCGTCACGGTGGTCGACCTCAGGCGCCGCCTGGGGCTGGGGCAAGCGGTCTCGACGCGCCGAACGCGCATTCTTCTGACCACGGGCCCCTCGGACGAAGTGTTCGGCGTTCTGGTCGACGAAGTGAGACAAGTGGTGCGGCTGTCGGAGGCCGAGCTCGAGCTGTCGGGGAGCGTGCTCGGTGACGACGTCGCCGAGCACGTGCTCGGCATCGGGCGGCCGAAGCCCGGGGACGACGTGATCATCCTGCTCGACCTGGGACGGATCGTGGGTCACTTGCCGGAGGGCAGCTGATGGCTGGAGCGAAAGGAAGACCGGACCCCCAGAAGAGCTTGGTCGGGTTCATGGTCGGCGACGTGCACTACGCGGTACCGATCGCGTCGGTGCGCGAGATCGTGAACCCCCTGCCACTGACGGTTCTCCCGCACTCGCCGCTCGCAGTCGCGGGAGTCGCCAACCATCGCGGCACCGTCATTCCGGTGGTCGATCTGCGGGCGCGCTTCGGGCTACCCCCCGCCGCCGATCAGCGTCGCGCGAAGTGGATCTTGGTCGAGGTGGAGGACCACACGGTGGGTCTGATGGTGGACAGCGTCACCGAGGTGTTCGGGACGGGGGGCGCCGAGCTCGGCCCACCGCCGAACCTGGGCGGGGGCGACGACGCTCGGGGCATCCTGGGTGTGGCCAGCCACTCCGACAGCCTGGTGTTCGTGCTCGACGTCGCGCGCTTCGAGGCGATGGTCGCTCCTCTCGCCCTTCCGGGACTCGTCGGTTCTGGAGACGCTTTGTGAGCGCGTGGGCGGACGTCGAACGGGCGCTCTCGGCGGACGACGCCGAGGAGCGGCGGCGAGCAGCGGCGAGCCTGCGCCGCCCCTCGAGTGAAGTTCCCGTGAAGCTGCTGATGCGGGCGTTGAGCGACTCCGATTGGCGCGTGCGCAAGGAGGCGGTGCTCACCGCGGTCGCTCTGGCTCCTTCTCCGGAGGTGCTGTCGGCGCTCGTGGCAGCGCTCGGCCCCGGCGACAACGTCGGCGAGCGCAACAGCGCCGTGGAGGCCCTCGCAGACTACGGCGTCCACGCCATCGGCGCGCTGGCCCACGCCCTGGGCGACCTGGACGCGGACGGGAGGAAGCTGGTGGTGGACGTCCTCGCCCTGGGCGCGCGCCCCGAGGCGCTGCCGCTGCTCAAGCGCTTGCTGAAGGACCCCGACGTCAACGTGCGCGGAGCGGCGGTCGAAGCCGTCGCGGCCATCGGCGAAGGTTGCGCCGAGGAGGCGATCGCGATCCTGGACGAATGCCTCGACTCGTTGTCGCGCTTCGAGCGCCTGGCCGCGCTGCAGGGACTCGAGCGCCTCTCGGCCACGCTGCCCTGGGAGCGGCTCGAGCCCCTGGCCAGCGATCCCATCTTGCTGCCGGCGGTGCTCGCCCTGGCGGGCAGGAGCGGCGCCGAACCGGCAGTGCCGGCGCTATTGGACATGTTGGCCGCGGCTCGGGGCAGGACGTTCGCGGATGCCCTGGCTTCACTGGTGGAGCTCAGCCGGACGAGCGCTCGGGCTCACGAGCGCCTCGGCGCGGGCCTCCGGGAGGCGCCAGCTCAGGTGCGCGAGACCATCCTGGCGCTCTGCCTGGACGAGGATGGTCAACCGGGCGAGCGGCGCAACGCGCTCTGTGCCGCCGGCCTCCTGGGCAGCGACGCTGCGGCGCGGGCGGCGGTGGCCGCGCTCGCCGACGATGCGCTGGCCGAGCAGGCCGAGGCCACGCTCACCGAGCTCGGGAGCGCTGCGGTCGCAGCGCTGGTCGCGGGCGCCGAAGGCCCGACGCCCGAGCAGAGGGCCGCGTGCCTGTCGCTGCTCGGGCCCTTGGTCGCGCTCGACCCCGACGCGAACGCGGCGGCCAAGCGCGCCCTGGGTGACGCTGCACCGGAGGTCGTCGCCGCCGCGCTCGACGCGCTGGCCGCCGCCGGTGATCGAGCCGCGCTGCAAGACGCTGCCGGGTTGCTCGGCGCAGCGCCGGTCGTCGCGCAAGCGGCGCACCGGGCGCTCGCGACGCTGGCGCGCCGGCACCCGGCCGACGCCCTCGGGCTGGTGCGTTCGGCCAGCCCGAGCGGTGCGGGCGCCGAAGCCGCGGCCATCGTGATCGAGGCGCTCGGCGCCAGTCAGCCGGACGTGGGCGCGCACGTCGCCTTCTTGGCGGCGGCGCTGGGCGGACCGATCCCTACGGCGCGGCGCGCGGCGCTCTCGGCGCTCTCGGCGCTCGGCGGGAGCGCAGCCCTCGAGCCGGTCGCGTTCGCCTTGAACGACGAAGAGCTCGAGGTGCGGATCGCGGCGATCCGCGCGCTGGGCCGGCTCTCGGACGAGACGGGCAGGCCCCTTGGTGTGGAGCACCTGACGGAGATCGCGCGCCTCTCTTCGGACCGCTCGCTGGTGGCCGCCGCGGCCCGCGCCCTGGGCGAGGTGGGCGACGCGCGCGCGGTCCCGGTGCTGGGAGAGCTCCTGGGGCGCGAGCCGGTGGTAGCGGTGGCCGCGCTGGAGGCGCTGGGTGCCTTCGCAGGTGTCGAGCGGGACGAGCACGTGGTGTCGGCGCTCTCACACGCGGATTCGGAGGTGGTCAAGTCCGCGATGCGGGTACTGGCCAGCGCGAGCGACCCGCGGGCGGCGTCTCGGCTCGGGGTCTGTCTGGAGCACACCGAGTGGGACGTGCGGCGGCTCGCCGCAGAGCTGCTCGGCACCCTCGGCTGCGACGAGGCGCTGGCGCTGCTGCGCGGTCGGCTCTCCTTGGAGCGGCAGGATCTGGTGCGTGAAGAGCTGACCCGCGCCATCACCGACGCCGAGACGCTGAGCGGTCGCCGGCGCACGGCGCCGCCTCCCAGCTTGCGCGGGATGCGGCGACAATGACGCCGGCGTCCCGCCGGCCGCGGCTGACGCCGGAGGTGTTCCGGCTCTTGCGCGACCTGATCAACGCCCACGCGGGTCTCGAGTACCATGACGACGCGCTGTACGCGTTCGAGCGTCGCCTGTCCGAGCGCGTCGCGGCGCTGTCGCTCGAGGGCTTCAACGACTACTACCAGTACCTGCGGCTCAGCAGCGGCGGCAGCGCCGAGCTCGACGAAGTGGTCGACCTTTTGACCACCAAGGAGACCTACTTCTTTCGCCAGGAGTACCAGCTCAGGGCACTTCAGCACGAGCTGTTGCCCGAGCTCGCGCGGCACAACGTGCGCTCGCGCCGGCTGACGATCTGGAGCGCGGGCTGCGCCACCGGGGAAGAGGCGTACACCGTCGCGATGTGCGTGCTCGAGTCCCGGCTCTTCGAGGGCTGGGACGTCCACATCATCGGCAGCGACATCTCGAAGAAGAGCGTCGCAGCGGCGCGCCGCGGTGTGTACCGTCCGAATGCGTTCCGCTCTACGCCGCCTCAGCTTCGCCGCACCTACTTCGACGAGCGGCCGGACGGCAGCCACATCTCCGAGAACGTCAAGCGTCTGTGCCACTTCGGGCAGGTCAACCTGCTCGACGTTTCCCGGGCTTCCATCGTCGGCCGCGTGGACCTGGTCTTGTGCCGCAACGTCCTCATCTACTTCGACGCGCGCGCCCGCGCCAAGGTCATCGAGAACCTGTACGAGCGCCTGCTCCCAGGTGGCTACCTGCTCCTGGGACACTCGGAATCGCTCTGGAACGTCTCCACCGCGTTCGAGCTGTGTCACCTGAAGGACGATCTGGTGTACAGGAAGCCTCTGGTCACCGGACGACTGGACGGTCTGGTGAAAGACGCCTGAGATGAGCCTGCCGACCATAGCTCCCACCTCCGTCTTGGTCGTGGACGACTCCGCGTACAACCGCCGGAGCATCGGGGCGATCCTGGAGGCTTCGCCGGACGTCCGAGTGGTCGGCAAGGCGGCGGACGGCGAAGAAGCCCTGCGCTTGGCGGTGTCGCTCAGGCCGGACGTCATCACGCTCGACCTCGAGATGCCGAAGATGGACGGGTTCACGTTCTTGCGCATCTTGATGAGCAAGCAGCCGACGCCGGTGATCGTGGTCTCAAGCTACAGCGCCAAGGAGAACGTCTTCCGTGCGCTCGAGCTCGGCGCGCTCGACTTCGTGGCCAAGCCGGATCAGAAGAGCGACGGAGACTTCCAGGGCATCGCGCGGGAGCTCCTGGCAAAGGTGCTCTTGGCGCGGACGCTCAAGCGCGGGGTGTTCGTCGTGCGCCCGCAGCTCGACTCGCTGCCGGGCACCGATTCGGTGCCGCCCCGCTCCGGCGAGCGGCAAGCGCCCCGCCAGGTCATCGGCATCGCCTCCAGTACCGGCGGACCCACGGCGCTCATGCAGGTGGTGTCCCGAATGCCCGCCCGCTACCCCAACGCGCTCTTGGTCACGCAGCACATGCCGGACAAGTTCACGCGCACGTTCGCCGAGCGGCTGGACCGGCGCAGCGAGCTCGAGATCCGCGAAGCGGCCGACGCCGACGAGCTCGCGGCCGGGGCGGCGCTGGTCTGCCCGGGCGGCCGCTGCATGACGCTCGAGGCGGGCGGCCCGGGCGGGATGCCCAGGGTCCGGATCCGGCCGCCGGGGCCCGAGGACCGTTACGTCCCCAGCGCCGACCGGCTGTTCACCAGCCTCTCGCGCCTGCACGGGGCCCGGGCCATCGGCGTGATCCTGACCGGCATGGGGGACGACGGGGTGCAGGGGGCGCGGGCGATCCGCGAGGCCGGCGGGGTGGTCGTGGCGGAGAGCGACGCCACGGCCATCGTCTACGGCATGCCGGGAGCCGCCGTACGAGCGGGGGTCGTGAGCCAGTCGATGGCGCTGCCGGAAATCGCCGAGTACCTCGGCTCGCTGCGCTGAGCTCGGGGCCCGTTGACACTTCCGGGGCCGGTGCACATGGTGCCGGCTATCCACGGCCTCTCAGCCTCGTTCCGGGGCTCCGTGGACGAAAGGGAATGGGCCCTGGCGCGCCTCGTGCCGGTCCGCCCCGACACGACCAGGAGGACTACCGATGTTCGGCTATCGCAATGATCTCGATCGCACGCTGGCGCTGATGGACCAGCTCCGGCGACGCATGGACCGCGTCTTCGACGACTACGACCGCAGCGCTCCGCCGGAGCCCGCCACCGGTGGCGCGCCCCGAGTCAATTTCCACGACACCGGCAACGCCTTCGTGCTTCAGGCCGACGTGCCCGGGGTCCAGGAGAGGGACCTGACCCTCTCCCTGGAGCAAGACGTGCTGACCCTGAGCGGGCAGCGCAAGAGCGACGCTCCGGAAGGGTATGCAGCCTACCGCCAAGAGCGCGCCCCCTATCGCTTCACGCGCAGCTTCGCCCTGCCGGCCAAGGTGGATCCGGAGAAGACGCAGGCGACGCTCAAGGACGGTGTTCTCACCGTGACGCTGGAGAAGGCCCCGGAAGTGAAGCCGCGCCAGATCGCGGTTCGAGTCGCGTGAGGAGGAAGGACCATGGCTCGTGACGAGAAGCTGGCTCAGACCAAAGACCGACCCGTCGCCACGCCGCGCGTGGACGTGTACGAGAACGAGAAGGAGATCCTGCTCCTGGCGGATCTGCCCGGAGTGACCAAGGAGACCCTCGCCATCCAAGCAGACGGCGACACGCTGACCCTCGAGGCCAAACGCTCCGAGGGGCCGAGCGGTGCGGTGCTCGCCTCCGAGTACCAGGCGCTGGACTTCAGCCGAACCTTCACCATCCCGCGCGCCATCGACCGCGAGCGCATCGAAGCCAAGCTCGAGGCTGGGGTGCTCCACCTCCACCTGCCCAAGCAGGCGGCGCTCGCACCCCGGAAGATCCCCGTCCGGGTCGGCTGACCCCGACGGGGAATGTCCAGGAACCTGGGGGTGTTCTCCCTCTACATGTGGGAAGAAGCTCCTCGGCGTGCGCCAACCCTGGTGCTGCTCGCCGCGCTGACCGCGCTCTCTTGCGCGCGCTCCCAGGACTCCGCCGCCAAGGTCGCTTCCCCCGAGCCCACGCCCCCGCCGAACGCGAGCGCCGCTGTCGTCCCGCTCCCGACGCCCGCGCTCGCGCGCGCCGGGGGGGTGAACATCGCCGACGTCGTGGAACGGGTGCTGCCCTCGGTGGTGAGCGTGTCGTCCAAACGTGCGACTCCCTCGCTGCCGTTCGGCTTCGGCCCGCCCGGGAGCGGCTTGGGCTCGGGCGTAGTGGTAGGCCCGGGGCTGGTCGTCACCAACAACCACGTGGTCGCCGACGCGGACGAGCTGAAGGTGAAGACCGCCGACAAGCGCGAGCTCCCCGCCAAGGTGCTGGGGACCGATCCGAAGAGCGACCTGGCGGTGCTGGAGGTCTCCGGGGACACCAAGGGCCTGGTGCCCCTCGAGCTCGGGGACTCTTCCCGACTGCGCCTGGGTGACGTGGTCCTGGCCGTCGGCAACCCGTTCGGCGTCGGTCAGACCGTCACCATGGGCATCGTGTCGGCCAAGGGTCGCGCGAACATGGGGATCGTGGACTACGAGGACTTCATCCAGACCGACGCGGCCATCAACCCCGGCAACTCGGGCGGCGCCCTCGTAGACATGGAAGGACGCCTGGTCGGGATCAACACGGCCATCCTGTCGCGCACGGGCGGCAACGTGGGCATCGGCTTCGCGATCCCGACGAACATGGCCAAGCCCATCATCGAGAGCCTCCGTACCAACGGCAAGGTCGTGCGCGGCTGGCTCGGGGTCTCGATCCAGGACGTGGATCAGGAGCTGGCGACGGCGATGAAGCTGCCCGCTCCGACTGGGGTGCTGATCTCCGACGTGCAGGCGGGAGGGCCGGCGGAGAAGGCCGGGCTCTTGCGCGGCGACGTCATCACCAAGCTCGAGGGCCAGAAGGTAGACGGCGTCGGTCAGTTCAGGAACCGGATCGCAGAGAGCGGCGCGAGCAAACAGGTGAAGCTCGAGCTCCTCCGCGAGGGCAAGGCGCTGGAGCTCATCGCGGCGCTCGAGTCGCAGCCAGGGGACCTGCGCCGGGCGTTCGCGCCGGCACGAAGCGACGGCCTCGACGGCCTCACCCTGGGCGAACTGAGCCCCGACGTCCGGCGCTCGCTGAACCTGCCGAAGAGCGTGACTTCCGGAGTCCACGTCGTCGAAGTGGAGCGGGGCAGCCCGGCGGCGCGCGCGGGGCTGCGCGGCGGGGACGTCGTGCTGGAGGTCAATCGAGAAAAGGTCACGGGTGTCGCGCGCTTCCGCGAGATGTACGCCAAGGCCAAGGGCCGCACGCTGCTGTTGGTGTTTCGCGAGGGCAGCACGCTGTTCGTGGTGTCGCGCCGCTGAGGTAGCATCGCCTCGGCGATGAGCTCGCGTGACCCACAGGGCGGCGGATCGGCCACAGTGTCGAGCGCGCCGTCGATCTCTTCGCTCGGGCTCAGCCCGACGCCGCCGATGGCGTCTTCCGCGCTGCCCCGCATCTGCCCGGCGTGCTCTGGGCGCTACCCCGCAGACTTTCGCGTCTGCCCCCGCGACGCCACGCCGCTCGCGGACGCACCGGAGGACGCAGACCCGCTGGTCGGGGCCACGCTGGCGGAGTCCTACGAGATCACGCGCGTGCTCGGCGAGGGGGGCATGGGGCGCGTCTACGAAGCTCGGCACACACGCCTGCCGAACAAGCGCTTCGCCATCAAGATGCTACACCACGAGCTCGCCCGCCAGCCGGAGGTGGTCGCGCGCTTCCAGCGCGAAGCCGAGGCGATGGCTGCCATCGAGCACGCCAACGTAGTGGGCGTGTACGACGTGAATCGCGCGGCCGACGGCCGTCCCTACATCGTGCAAGAGCTGCTCGAAGGTGAGGAGCTCGGAAAATACCTCGATCGGGTCGGCAAGCTTCCGCCCTCGACGGCGGTTTCCGTCGTGCGCCAGGTGTGTCGTGCCCTGGCTGCAGCACACGCGCGTGGCATCGTGCACCGGGACGTCAAGCCCGAGAACGTGATCCTGCTCGGCGATCTCGCCGCGCCGCGGGTGAAGATGGTCGACTTCGGCATCTCCAAGCTCGACGAAGGCAGCGCGCTCACCAAGACGGGAGTGGTCATGGGCACGCCGGCCTACATGGCGCCGGAGCAGGCTCGCGGCGATCGCGTGGACGCCCGTGCCGACGTGTACGCCGCGGGTGCGATCTTGTATCGCGCGCTCACCGGCAGGAAGCCCTACGAGGGCCTGGACCAGATCGCGACGCTGACGGCCGTGCTCTCCGAGGAGCCGCCACGCCCCCGCACCCTGGCGCCGAGCATCCCAGAAGCGCTCGAGCTCTTGATCCAGCGCGCCATGGCCCGGGAGCCTGCGGATCGCCTGTCGCGTGTCGAGGAGCTCGACGCCGGCCTCGCCGCGTTCGACCAATCCGGACCGTCCGTGTCCGCGACGGGAGGTGACGCCGGAGGTCATGACAAGACGATGCTCGCTGCCGGCGTCGCCACGCTGCTCGGCGCGTCCACCGTCGCGGACGCCAGCAAGAACGCCAAGCGCGCCCGCCCGCTCTTGGTGCTCGCGTCGCTCGTGGGACTCTGCCTGTGCCTGCTCGTGGTCGGCGACGGTGTGCTGGGTGCCGTGCGCTGGATCGGCGACCCGACGCGTGGGCCCAGCACGGGCGAGCTCGTGCTCTCGGTCGTTCTGTCCGTGGTGCTGTTGCTCGCGCCGCTGGGTCTCTGGGTGCGCTTCCTGGCCAGGAGCGTCTGGTCGAGCACTCCGCGCGCCCTCGAGACGCTGATCAGGACGCGCGCCGCGCTCGGCGCGGGGGTCGTCGCCTACGCGCTGCTCGCCCTGGCAGCGCGCCTGTTCGAGCTGGTCGTGCAGCGCAACCCGGCGGCCATCGCGCACCCCGCCTGGTCCTTGGCTGCGATGCTGCTCTGTCCTCTGGCCGCCGCCCTGGCCTGGTTCCTCCCACGGAAGAGGTCGTGATGGGGGAGCCGGCGGGGCGCTCGAACGACGAGCGAGACTCGCTGTGGCTCAAGGTCGGTGTCGCGAGCGTCTGGCTGGCCACCGGCGTCCTGGTCGTTCACCCGCTGTACCGGAGCATCGGCGCGAGCTACCTCGGGCGTCTCGGCCTGCCCGCCTGGCTGATGCCGCTGACCTGCGCGTTCGAGATCGCGCTGGCGTTCCGGGTCGCGCTCGGTCGGGCATCGAGCTGGGTCACCCTGCTCCAGGTCTCGATGGTGTCGAGCTTCACGGCCATCCTGGCCCTCGCCGAGCCGAAGCTGCTCGTGAGCCCATTCGGCATGCTGACCAAGAACGTGCCGATCGTCGCCGCGGTCGCCGGCGCGTGGTTGCTCGAGCGCGAAGGCTTCTCGCGCCGCACGGAGTGGCTGCTCCGGGTCGGCATGGCCAGCGTCTGGATCACGGAGGGCTTGTTCCCCAAGATCCTGTTTCAGCAGAGCGAGGAGCTGTGGATCGCCGAGCAGACCGGGCTCGCCTTCGGTGAGCCGGGCCTCTTGCTCGCGCTCATCGGCGTGGCGCAGCTCGGCTCCGGCATCGCGGCGCTCCTCTGCCGGGGCCGACTCCTTCGGCTCGTTCTGGCGGCGCAGCTCGTGGGCCTGGTCGTCTTGCCCGTGGTGGTCTCGGTGTTCGTGCCGTGGATGTGGTTCCACCCGTTCGGACCGTTCACGAAAAATGTCCCAATCGTGCTCGGCACGCTAGTGGTCCTCAGGCGATGCTCCCGCTGGTCCTGAAGACGATCCACATCCTCGGGGCGGTGCTCTTCCTGGGCACCGGGCTCGGCAGCGCCTACTACAAGCTCAGGGCCGGGCTCTCGAAGGACGTGGCAGTGATCGCCTGGTGCGACCGCGAGGTGGTGCGCGCGGACTGGCTCTTCACCGTTCCAGCCGGTCTCACCATGCCCGTGACCGGCCTTTGGCTGGTCGACCTCTACAAGCTGCCGCTCCACACTCCCTGGGTCTGGCAGGGACTCGCCGGCTACGCCGTCGCCGGCATCACCTGGCTCCCGGCCGCTTACCTCCAAGTCCGGATGCGGGCGCTGTCGGCTGCGGCCCAGCGTGACGGCACCCCGCTTCCTCCCGCGTGGCACCGCATGCAGCGCACGTGGGCCCTGCTCGGTGTGCCGTCGTTCTCGGTCACGCTGGCGGTGGTGTGGATGATGGTCTCGAAGCAGGCGGTGCTCTGATTTGGCCTCCGTGGCAGATCGCGCTGTCGCTGAAGGTCGAGTCTGACCCCCCCGCACAGCTCGCGGCCTCTGCACAAGAGTTCCGCGACAAACTCGGGCGATTTGACCCCATCCGGCTTCGTCGCTACGACTCGACAATGCGTCGCGCGAGTGGCTGGCTGATGCTCGGGGCGTTCCTCGGCCTCGCGTCGCCGGCTCGCGCGCAGGAAGTGGTGCTCCCCAAGCCGAGCGCGGCTCCGCCCAAGGCTCAGGCGCCCGGTGCCGCCGCACCGGCGAAGCCCGCGCCAGCCGCACCGCCGAAGCCCGCGCCAGCCGCACCGGCGAAGCCCGCGCCAGCCGCACCGGCGAAGCCCGCGCCAGCCGCACCGGCGAAGCCCGCGCCAGCCGCACCGGCGAAGCCCGAGCCGGCCCCGGCGACCTCGCCCAGCGGCCCAGCTCCCGCCCTGCCGCCAGCTCCCGCCGCTGCGCCCGCTGCGCCACCCCGCGGGTCGTCCGCGCCGAAGCCGGTCGCGGCCCCGGTCGCGAAGAAGAAGGGCAAGCCACCCCGAAGGCCGGAGGCGACGCTTCCGGCAGGTGCCGCGCGGCCCGTGCCGAACGAGGCGGCGCGACGCCGCGTCGCGGCCGTCGGCGGTTCGACCGGCAGTGACAAGAAGGATCCCGAGCTCGAGGCGTTGAAGGCTGCCGAGCGGGTGTTGTTTCCGAAGCCGCTCCCGGGCTCGACCCCGGGCTTCAGCTGGGATCTGCCGAAGCCCGCCGCGACACCCGGCGCGCGCGTCCACGCCTCGGGCCTGCCGCCGGCTGCTGCCGCCGATCCCGGCCTCGATGACGGGGACGACGCCCCGAGCGACGCCGAGTGGATCCGCTCGCTGACCATGCCGGACTTGCCGGTGCGGCTCGAGTCCCGCGTCGTCCGCTACCTCAAGTTCTACCGCGACAACCCCAAGGGCAAGGCCATCGCGCGGGTGTGGGCGAAGAAGAGCGGGCGCTACGTCGGCGCGCTAAAGGCCGAGCTCACCCGCGCCGGACTGCCCTCCGACCTGGTCTGGCTCAGCTTGATCGAGAGCGGGCACAACCCGACCATCGTGTCGCCGGCTGGCGCCGCGGGCCTCTGGCAGTTCATGCCGGACGCGGGACGCTCGTACGGGCTGAACGTCGATCGCTGGGTGGACGAGCGCTACGATCCGAAGCGCGCGACCGACGCCGCCGTGCTCTACCTGGGAGACTTGTATCGGCGCTTCGGTAGCTGGGAGCTGGCGATGGCCGCGTACAACATGGGCTACGGCGGCCTCTCGAAGGCGATTCGCAAGTTCAACACCAACGACTACTGGGAGCTGTGTCGCTACGAAGCCGGCATTCCCTGGGAGACGACGCTCTACGTTCCAAAAATCTTCGCGCTCGCGCTGGTGATGTCGAACAAGAAGGCGTTCGGGCTCGCCGACGTCGCGGTCGATCCGCCGGAGAGCTTCGACGGGGTCGTGGCTCAGGCGGGGGTGCCCCTCGAGCGCATCGCCGAAGCCGCTCGAGTCCCGCTCGCGACCATCGAGGCCCTGAACCCCCAGATCCTGCTCGGACGCGTGCCGCCCGCCAGGACCCAGGGGCAGGCGACGTTCCGCGTCCGCGTGCCGGAGGGCAAGGCGCAGCAGGTGACCGCGGCGCTGGCGAAGTCCGACGAGGCTGAGCCCGATGCCGAGCCGTACGTGGTGAAGCTGGGTGACGACGCCGCCAGCATCGCAGGAGCGCGGGGCACGGATCGGGTCGTCTTGGCTCGCCTCAACAAGCTGCGAAATGACGAGCCGCTGCGCGCCGGAACGGTGCTGCTCGTCCCGAAGCGCGCGGCCAGCGCTGCGCAGCCGTCCGCCGCGGCGGATGACGTGGTGGTCATCTCGCCGCGCGAGTTCCGCTACGCGGACAAGACCCGGATGTTCTACCGCGTGCTCGGCGGCGACACCCTCGAGCGCATCGCGCGGGCCGTCGGCGTCGCGGAGAGCGAGGTGCTCGCCTGGAACGCCCTGGATCCGAGCGCGCGCTTGGTGTCGGGGATGGTGCTGACGGTCTGGGTGCCCCAGGGCAAGGCCGTGACCGGCGTCCGCCTGCTCTCGGAGAAGGACGTGCGCGTGCTGGTCGCCGGCACCCCTGAGTTCTTCGATCACTTCGAGGGGCTGAACGGCAAACGGCGCATCAGCGTGGAGGCCCGGAGCGGCGACACGCTGGCCAGCCTCGGGCGTCGCTACGGCATGAGCGTCGGCTGGATGGAACGCATCAACCGGCGCTCGCGCAGCAAGAAGCTCGAGACGGGCGAGAAGCTCGTCGTGTACGTTCCCGTCGGCAGCGCGGCAGCAAAGGCAGCGGCAGTGCCGAACGAGCCCGAGCCGCCGGAGACGCTACCGGCGGGCGCAGAGAGCCCCGAGCCCGCCGCCGAAGGGCCCTCGAGCGACCCCGAGCCCGCAGCTGGAGGCTGAGATGGCGGGACGCACCTTCGTCGTGGGCGACGTGCACGGCGACCTCGGGCAGCTGACGACCTTGCTCGGGCGCCTGCCGGCGCTCGACGCCGAGGACACGCTGGTCTTTCTGGGGGACTACTTGGACCGTGGCCCCGACTCCCGGGGCGTGATCGAGCTCCTGATGGGGCTCGACCAGCACACGCCGGCGAAGCTGGTGTTCCTGCGCGGCAACCACGAGGACGGCTGGCTGCGAGTCCTGAACGGTGGTTGGCCGGAGTTCGTGCTGCCGCAACCAAACGGGTGCTGGGCCTGTGTTCGTTCCTACCTCGGGCGTCCCCTGCCCGAGACGCAGCCGCAAAAAGAGGACCTGGAGGCGCTGTTCTCCGGCTCTTTCTTCCCGGAGCCGGTGGCGACCTGGATGGCGGGGCTGCTGCACTTCTACGAGGACGAGCACGCCATCTACGTGCACGCCGGCCTGCCGGAGAAGGCCGGACGATTCCTGCACCCGAGCGAGGTCCCGGACCCGATCGTGCTGCTCTGGCTGCGCAGCTCGAAGTTCTTCCGAGAGTACAAAGGGAAGCGGGTGATCTGCGGGCACACGGCGACCGAAGACCTCCCGGTCGAGCTGTCGACCTACACCCCGGAAGACCCCGGCGATCTCTGGTTTCGGGGCGACGTCGTCGCGATCGACACCCGCTGCGGGAAGGAAGGCGGTTTCCTCACCGCGATCGAGCTGCCCGCGTTGAAGGTGTACGAGTCGCGTTGAGACTAACCGCCAAGACGCCAGACAGAACGCCAAGTACGCCAGCAGAATTTCTTTTGTTCTGAGCCAGGAGACTTGGCGAACTTGGCGCTCTTGGCGTCTTGGCGGTTTGTCTTCCTCTGCTCCGAGCCTTGGCCGCCTCACTCGCCGATGGTGTTGGTGTCCACGACCAGGTCGCCGACCTTCACGCTCACGCCCTTGCCCTTGCGCTGCACCTTCACGTCGCCGGCGCTCACGTCCTGGTCGCCGCTCTTCGTGCTCTTCACCTCGACCTTGCTCGCCTCGTCACCGCCTGGGACACGCACGGCGCTCCCGCTCTTGCCCCGCTGCACCTCGACGCGCTGCTTCTTGTCGGAGCTCTCGACCTTCACCGACTGCTCCTGTTCCGCGGGAGCCTCCTTGGTCTCGAGCACCACCGTCGTGTGCGGGGAAGGCGCCGGGGTCGCCGGGGTGCCGGTAGCGAAGTAGGCGCCTCCTGCTCCTGCGGATGCGGCGAGGGCGGCGATTGCGGCAATGATGTTCCTGACAGCCATGATTCGGACCTCCGACGCGAGGCCTTTTCACGCGGCGTGCCAGCGGCGGAAGCCGCCAATTTCACGGCAGGCGGCGCCAGGGTGGCGGGATGGCCCCTGCCAGCGGCGGGGCGCTGCCCGCCGGGTTACTTCTTCTTGCCGCCCTTGCCGGGCTTCTTCTCCGGCTTCTTCTCCAGCTCCTGCTCGAACGCCTTCTCGAAGTCCTCGTCGGCCTGCCGAGTCTCCGGCTCGGCCTTCGTCTCCGGCGGCTCCTCGCTCTTGGCCTTGGCCTTCGGGGTCTCCGGCTCGTCTTCCTCGTCGGCGGGCCTCACGCTCGGCTTGGTCGGCGGCTCCGCCGGTGAGTCGAACTGATAGACCAGCCCGACGCCGAGCACGTTGGCGCTCGCGTCGTACTTGCCGGCGTTGATGTAGTTGGGGTTCGCGGCCGGGTTCGCCAGCACCGGGTTCAGCTGCTTCACGCGCTGCTCGTCGGTGCCGACCTCGACGGGTGTGCCGATGACTCGGGCGATCACCCCGTCGAAGCGCCACTTGCCCAGGTACAGGCTGCCGCCCACCGCGAGAGTGACCTTGTCCAGATCGATGGTGGTCGCGGACAGGTACTCCTTGGGGATGGCGCTCTTCTCGTACATCGCGCCGGCGCGTAGCCCCAGCGCGTAGCTCGAGACCGGGAACTTGTACTCGGCGCCCACGCGCACCGAGTAGGTGTTCTGGAAGCCGCGCTCGATGCTGAGCGGCGGGATCTTGTAGACGGGAGGGAAGCCCGCGACGTTCTCCAGCGCGATGTCCTCCGAGCTCACCCTGATCTCGTCGTGCATCGCCCAGGCCTCGTAGGCGAAGCCGCCCTCGATCGCGAGTTTGTCGGTCGGACGCAGCTCGACGCCCAGGCGCAAGACCCAGGGCAGGGTGAACTCCACGTTCACCGCGTCGCCGCTCACGCTGGCGCCGTCGAACACGGCGGCGCTGGGCAGCCGGACCTTCTGCGTTCCGGGCGAGTCGATCCAGACCGGCAGGTGGAACGACGCGCCGATGCGCAGCGAGTCGCTCGGCAAGAGTATGACTCCCAGGATGCCCGACGGCGCCACGATGGGGCCGACGCGCAGCTGCCCGTAGGCGTCGTATTCGGGCTGCTCCGGCGCGCAGATGAAGCGCTCGGGCACGCAGGCGCTGAAGTAGACGCTGGTCTGGAAGTAGCCGGTGAGCGCCTCGACGCCGGCGCCGAGAGCGATCTCCTTCTGGGGCCGGTAGGAGGCGTACGCGCCCAGCACCGCCAGCGCGGAGCCGTCGAGGGTGATCAGCGAGTAGCGCTGCGGGGCGGGCTGGCCCTTCACCTTCTCCGGGAAGCTGGTGATGGCCGCATAAGGCGCGTGCAAGCCGATGGCGAAGTTCCAGTCCTTCTGCCCGAGCGGGTTCGAGTAGACGGCGGTGGGGATGGGCAGGATCGGCGTGCGCCCTTCGACCTCCGGAAAGGTGAACTCCCAGGTCTGCCCGGTGGGCTGCCCCGTGTTCGGATCGACCTGCG
This sequence comes from Polyangiaceae bacterium, assembly GCA_015075635.1. Taxonomy (NCBI): domain Bacteria; kingdom Pseudomonadati; phylum Myxococcota; order Polyangiales; family Polyangiaceae; species Polyangiaceae bacterium. The sequence continues at coordinate 2,220,939 of JABTUA010000002.1, read as the reverse complement.
CCACCAGCTGCTTGCGCTGATAGGTGCTGGTGTAGTTCACCCAGGCGAAGTCGCCGAGGTAGGCGTGGCCCGCGAAGGCGAGGCCGGCGGGGTTGTAGGCGATGGCGCCGCCGTCGTCGGCGCCGGCGACGAACGCGCCGGCGCGCCCGAGCGGACGCACCCCGCGGTCACCGAAGTAGAGCCCTGCTGCCTGCGCGCCGGTCGCGCTCGCGAGCACGAGCCCCGTCACGCACGCGAGCGAAGCACGTCGTTTCCCTGCCACTTCAGCCTATTAATGCAGATTCCCAGCAAATGAGCGAGCGGGATTCTGCGCCACGGACTCCTGACTCACTTGCCGTTCCGGTGGCGCATGATCTCGTAGAGCTGCTCCATGCCGCGGGTCTTGCTGGTCAGGAAGTCCCGCATCGTGGCGAACACCAGCTGCAGGTCGTCCGGAGACAGCGGCTCCTCGCGCGGCGCCCGCGCGTCGATGCGGTTCACCTCCGCGAAGGTGTCGAGGAAGATCTCGATGGGCGTCAGCTTGTCCGGGTTCCCTCCGATGGGGGTGACCAGGTTGGCCAACATGCGATCCTGGAAGCGGTAGGGGTCGTAGGGATTCGGCTGCCCCGCCGGCTCTGCGGTCAGGGCGTCGAGCAGCTCGAGCACCCGGTCCGCGGTGCCCGGTGCCGGCTTGCCGTCGGCCGTGGCCCCCTCTGGCGCCGCCGCCGTCGCCACCGCGTTGTAGATGGCGGGCATGTTCGCGTCGTCGCTCAGGATCTGCATCATGTCGGCGGAGCTCGCCAGCATGCTGATCATGGCGTCGTTCGAGCTCGCCTCCTGCACCAGGTAGCGCAGGTGCTTCTCCAGCGCGCGGCGCGCCTCTTCGTCCTCGTTGATCAGATCCAAGAGGAACATGCTGGTGCCGAACATCGGTCCGCGGATGCTCTCCGCGGCCTTCGCTGCCAGGCTCACCGCCGGGGTCGACGGGCTCGGCGGCTCCGGAGCCGTCGCCCACAGGCACGGGACCGGGCTGGTCTCGCGGTCCGGGCAGTTGGCGTTGATCTGCTCGCGCAGCACGTCCAGCAGGATCGGCACGCTCTTCACGAAGGCCTGGTTGCGGAACGCGGCGTTCGTGCCCTCGCCGTCCACGGTCAGGAACTGGTCCACCAGCTTGCTGCGGGCGCGCTTCCAGCGCGTGAAGCGCGCGCTGCCTGGCTGGAGCCGAGCGTCGATCTTGGCCATGGCGTCGGCGAACAGGTCGAACATCGTGAGCTGGGGCTTCACGATCTGCCCGTTCGCCCACTTCGCCGTCTTGTTGTTGGTGCGGTCGACCATGCCCACGCTCGCGGCGTAGTCCGGGTCCATCATCGCAACGGTCATCTCGTGCAGGATGTCGAGGCCGCTCTTCTTCACGCCCCCGTTGCGGTCGTCGGTGACGAAGTTCGGGTCGTCCAGCGCTTTGACCAGCTCACCCAGGGCCGGGATCAGATCACTCGCGAAGGCCTCGACCAGGATCGGCTCGTAGCGGGTGCCGCCGCTGCCGCCGCACCATTTGGCGTTGTACGCGGGGTTCACCTTGTGAGCCTTGGCGTCGGCGTCGGTCAGAAACTTCTGCCACGGCCGATCGGCGAAGCCGTATCCCGCGGGGATGTTGGCGTTGCACTCCGGGCCGTGCTGCTCCGTCGGCCAGTGACGGTACAGCGCCTCGACGCTGTCGAGGAAGATCTGGCCCGCGCCGTGGTCGTCGAAGGCCTTCAAGAGCGGCTTCATGCTCTTGTAGAACTCGTATTTCTCCCACAGAAAGATCGTGCCCTTGCCCCGCAGGCGCAGGACGTCGTTCGGATCGGCGCCGGCCGCGCCGCAGTCGGAGAGCCAGAGCTGGCTGGGCTCGGCTCCGGTCGCGCCCGGCACGGGAGCCAGGCGGTCTGGGCAGACCGCGGTCGAGACCGCGTCGATGGTCGAAGACACGAAGTCGTTCGTCACCTTGTTCTTGCCGTTCCAGTTCTTGTCCCGGTCCGGCATCGTCCCGCCCAGGAGCGGATCGAACTTCGTGCTCTGGGCGCCGAAGAACACCAGGCGATTCAAGCCTGCGGGGCTGGGCGCCAGGGTCATGCCGTCGATGCCGCTCGACTCTTCGAAGAGCTGATTCGGATCGGCGAAGACCTTCGCCGCGCTCATCAGCGCGTTCAGCGTCGAGGGCCTGACGTTGAGCACCGCCTTGCCCAGGATCGAGGACAGGTAGAAGAGGCCCATGTTCTGGAAGTAGAAGAGCTCGCACTCGTCGTAGGACCCCACGAGCGGCCAGGACAGGTTCAGCCCGAACACCTGGATCCGGACCTTGGCGCCCGGCTTGTTGCAGGCGTTCACCCCGTTCACGTCGTGGATGATCTGAAGGATGCGGTGAAAATCGCTGCGGTTGTCGCCGGCGTCGGGCTGCGTGTAGTCCGGCAGGACGTGCGGCTCCGGATTGGTCGGGTCGGTCAGGTTCACGACCGGCCCGTTGACGTTGTTGGTGTCGTAGTAGAGCGCGTCCTTGTACTTGGCGAAGTTGCTGTAGGCGGGGCCGAGGTACGCCTGGGTGTCCGGGTGAGCCAGCGCCCGGAGCACGTCCTTGAACAGCGCCGGGTCCTTGGCGGTCTTGGCGATGATCTCCTGGAGCTCGTCCCAGATCGTCACCGTGGGGTCGAACTTGGCCTCCGGTCGCGCGTTGCTGATCTCGCGGATCTTCAGCGAGGCACCGATCAGGCGAGCCATAGTCTGCTCGTGGTCGGTGAAGAGCTTCTTCACCATCTTCAGGTGAACGTCGCTGTTCTTGTGCGCGAACATCCAGCCGGTGGCGTGCAAGAGGTCCACGATGGGCGATGCTTGCGTGTCGAAGCTCGGATAGGTGCCGCCGACGGCCCAGTCGGCCTTGTCCTGGATGGGATCGCCGTACAGGACGTAGGCGCCGGAGAGCAGATCGGCCAGGGCCTCGCTCTCGGCGACCGGATCGGGGTTCAACAGCGGATCGAGATCCCGGGTGGTCGAGCCGACGAAGGTCTGGCTGGTGTCGAGGTAGGCGAACAGCGGCGTGCCGCCCGGATCCACCGCGCGCCCGAAGGCGTCCGGCGGGAGCACGCGCGGCAAGCCGGGCACGACGAACGGCGTGTCCACCTGCGCGAGCCCGGCCGGACCCAAGAAGCGTCCGGTCGAGTCCACGTCCGCGAACCCGTCGCCGTCGCCGTCGACGAAGGCTCCGCCGACGGTGCCCGGCACGCCCGGCTGGTTGCCGGCCGGCACGGCGTAGCCGCGGGAGTCGCGCACCACCAGGTAGCTGGGCAGGGCGCCCGGCTTGGCGAAGGCGGGATCGGTGCTGAGCATGATGGCCCGCGCGACCTCGGCGTTGGTGCGCGGCCGGTTGGGCTGGAGCTTGGCGGCGTCGGTCAGCGCGTACGCCACGGGCAGCGGGCCCTCGACGCTGGACGAGAGCTCGTGCTGCGCCATGCCCAGCACGTTCTGGAAGGCGTCGCGCATCAGGCCCGCGCCGGGGTCGGCGTTCTTGCCCGGCGGGCGCAGGCGCACCGCGAAGGTCTGCGTCAGCTGCCGGAGCTCGGGGTAGGCCATGCTCGGCTTGATGGCGCCGAGCGCCACGCGCAGCGGCCGGTAGCCGAGGCGCCCGGACAGGCGCGACAGCGCGACCTGCGCCTGCTTCGCCTTGGCGGGGTCGCCGAACTGCGCGTAGGTGTCCTTGCCCGGTCCCGCGAGGGCCGCGAACAGCCGGCCCGTCGAGCGCGTGACGCTGGGCATCAGCCCCTCGCGCGAGCCGGAGCCGTCCTTGTCGACCGGGTTCGTCTCGTAGAGCGGTACGATGCGTTGCAGGAAGCGCTTGAGCGCGACGTGCCCCCCTACGGTCTTGCCGGGGTTGAACGGATCGGCGACCGGATCGTCACTGAAGGTGGCGTCCAAGGCCTCGATCAGATCTCCGCGCCGGCGCGCCATGGCCTCGACCTTGGCGATGGCGAGCGTGCGCGCGATGCCCGAGCCGCTGAGCGGGTCCTGGATCGGTGGCAGCTTGCTCTGATCGACCTGGTCCTTGTAGTTGCCGGCGGCGTCGCGGTGACAGACGCCGTGGTAGGAAGCGCCGTACACGTCCTCGGTGAGCACCGACGCGCCGACGCGGTCACACAGCGCCGAGTAGATGTCCTCGCCCAGAGTACCCACGGGCTCGGTGCGCTTGCGCGTGTCGTCGAAGTCTCCGGCGCAGGCGGCGGACAGGCAGAGCGCAGCTCCGACGAGCAGCGGCGTCTTCAGACAAGGGCGTCGCATGGTCCGCTAGTTTACGCCGGGCGGCTCGGCCCGGCGGCCTCGCTCTAGCAACGCGGCGCGTCATGCTCGCGCCGCGCCTCGGACCATGCGAAATCACGCCCGCCATGAGCGACATCACCGCCCTCGTCCTCAGTGCCGGTCTCGGCAAGCGCATGAAGAGCTCGCTGCCCAAGGTGCTGCACCGGGCCGCCGGGCGACCGCTCGTGCTCTACCCGGTGCAGGCCGCGCTCGAAGCGGGCGCGAGCGCGGTGGTGTGTGTGGTCAGCCCCGACGTGAAGGAGCGCGTCGCGGAAGCGCTGGCAGAGGAGCTCCCCGGTGCGCCGGTGAGCGTCGCGGTGCAGGAGGTGGCTCGTGGTACCGGCGACGCGGTCAAGGCCGGCATCGGCGCCGTGTCCACCGAGCGCGTGATGATCCTGTGCGGCGACACGCCGCTGGTGCGGGCGGACGACGTGCGCGCGCTGGTGAGCGCCCTCGAGGCTGCTCCGCCTGCCGAGCTCGTGCTGATGAGCGCGCTCTTGGAGGATCCGAGCGGCTACGGGCGGGTGCTCAGGGACCCGAGCGGTCGCGTGCTCGAGGTGCGCGAGCAGAAGGATCTCCGCAGCGCCGAGGAGCGCGGCGTGCACGAGGTAAACGCCGGCGTATACGTCGCGCGCACCGAGGCGCTCAGGGCGGCGCTCGGGCGCATCACCTCCGACAACGCCGCCGGGGAGTATTACCTGACGGACGCGGTGGCGCTGGCCAGCAAGGGGGGCGGCGCGCTGGCGATCCCCGGGCACGCCGACAACCTGCTGGGCGTGAACGACCGCGCTCAGCTCGCGCAGGCCGAGACCTTGTTGTTCCAGCGCATCGCGCGGGCCCACCAGCTCGCGGGCGCGACCATCAAGGGTGATGCGCGCATCGACGCCGGCGTCGAAATCGGCCCGGACGCGGTGATCGAGCCGGGCGTCGCGCTGCGGGGCCGCTCGAAGGTCGGCGCGGGCGCCAGCATCGACGTGGGCTGCGTGATCACGGACTCCGAGATCGGCGAGCGCGCTCAGCTGAAGCCCTACAGCGTGGTCAGCCGGAGCCGGATCGGGCCCGGCGCGCAGATCGGGCCCTTCGCCCACCTGCGACCGGACAGCCAGGTCGACGAGGACGCGCACGTCGGCAACTTCGTCGAGACCAAGAAGACGCGTCTGCGCAAGGGCGCGAAGGCCAACCACCTCGCTTACCTCGGCGACGGCGACATCGGCGAGAAGGCGAACGTGGGCGCCGGCACCATCTTCTGCAACTACGACGGCTTCCAGAAGCACCTGACCGTGATCGGCCCCGGAGCCTTCATCGGCAGCGACAGCCAGATCGTGGCGCCGGTCCGCGTCGGCAAGGACGCCTACGTGGCCACCGGCACGACCGTGACCAAAGACGTCCCGGACGAAGCCCTGGCCATCGCGCGGGTCGCGCAGGAGAACAAAGAGGGCTACGCGCCCCGGCTCAAAGCACGGCTAGCGGCGGCGGCCGCGCGCAAGAAGCAGGGCGGGTAGGTCAGCCGGGGCTCGCGCACAGCCGCGCCATCGCGCCGCGCACGCGCTCGAGTTGGATCCGCAGCTCGGAGACGTGGGCGCTCACGCCGCTCACGCGGATGCGTTCGAGCTCGACGTCTCGAGCCAGGCTCTCGATGGTGCGCGCACCGACGTTCGAGGCCGAGCCCGCCACCAGGTGCGCGATGCGACGCAGCGCCGCCGCGTCTTCCGCGTCGGCGGCCCGCGACAGGTCGTCGAGGCGCGCCGCCATGTCCTCGACGAACACGGCGCACACGTCGGCGAGCACGGCGCGGTCGCCACCGCTCAGGTCGCTGAGGCGCTCGACGTCGATGGCGGCATTCGACGGGCCCGCCGCCGGCGCGAGCTCCGCGGGCTCTGCGTGCGGAGCGCTCGACACCCAGCGCTCCAGCGTCGCGCCCACTTCGGCCAGCGTGAAGGGCTTGGTCAGGTAGTCGTTCATGCCTGCGCGCAGGCACTTCTCTCGCTCGCCGGGGACCGCGCTGGCCGTGAGCGCGATGATGGGCAGGGCGCGCTGGTCGTAACCCAGCTCCCGCAGTCGGGCGGTCGCCGAGTAGCCGTCGAGCAGCGGCATCTGGCAGTCCATGATCACCGCGTCGAAGTCCGCGACGCCGAGGGCGTCGATCACCTCCAGGCCGTTCTGTGCGATCTCCGCGGAGTGGCCCAGCCGCTCCAGCGCCTTCGCGAGGATGACCTGCGTGAAGACGTTGTCCTCCGCGACCAAGATGCGAGCCCGGCGCGGCGCGGGATCCCCGTCGACGCGGCGAGCCGGCAGCGCGCGAGCCGGCCGCGCCTCACTGGGCCGGGCGGGCTCGATGTGCACCGAGAACGCGAACGTCGACCCCACGCCGGGGGTGCTCTCGACGCGCACCGTGCCGCCCATGAGGTCGCACAGCTCGCGGGTGATGGCCAGGCCGAGGCCCGTGCCCCGCGTCTCGTGGCCGGGACCTTGGGCGTAGGCGTCGAAGAGCCCCGGCAGGGTGTCCTTGCTGATGCCCGAGCCGGTGTCCTCGACGCTGACCGCGAGCGCGGGCCCGTCCTGCAAGGCGCTCAGCTCGGCGCGGATGCGGACCGCGCCAGTGTCCGTGTATTTCACCGCGTTCGCCCCGATGTTCATGATGAGCTGGCGGAGGCGCGCCGGGTCCACCCGCACCCAGCGCGGCAGCTCCGGGTGGATCGTGTGCTCGAAGCCGAGCCCCTTGGCCGAGGCGGCGCTCTTCAGCGTGCTCGCCGCCTCGGCCAGCAGCGCCCATAGATCGACCACCCTCGGCGCCAGCACGAAGCGACCGGCGCGCAGCTTCGAATAGTCGAGGACGTCGTCGATGAGCTGCATGAGGAGTTGGCCTGCGTTGAAGATCGCCTCCAAGGACTCGCGCTGCTCGTCGCTTGCGTCGCCCGACGCCAGGAGCTGCGCCGCCCCGAGCACGACGCCGAGCGGCGAACGCAGGTCGTGGCTCATGCGCGCCAAGAAGGCGTCCCGGGACGCGATCGCAGCGTCGCTCTGCTCGCGCGCTTGGCGGTCTTCCATGGCCTCCCGCCGCACCTCGCTCACGTCTCGGAAGCTCCACACGTGGCCCGTGACCGCACCGCCGTCGAACAGCGGCACGTAGTCGCAGGTGAGCTCCCGCCCGTCGGCCAAGATGATCCCGGATACCGATCCCGCTTCCCGCTTCGTGAGTAGCTCGCTGGCGCGCTGCGTGAGCGCAGTGGCGTCAGCGAACAGCGCGTCGGGGCGGGATGCCAGCTCGAAGAAGCGGGCCTTCGCCACCCCCTCCGCGGCGAGCTCGGGCTTGAACAGGCGGCGGAAAGCGCGGTTCGTGTACACGACGCGCCGCTCTCCGTTTTCGCACACCACGGGCGCGGGCAGGTGATCGAGAAACCGCTTCTCCAACCGCGCCAGTATACCCGGCGGCTCAGTCGGCGGCGTAGGCCGTCAGCTTGCGGTAGAGCGTGGCGCGGCCGATGCCGAGGATCCGGGCGGCTTCGGTGATGTTTCCCCCCGTCTTCTTGACCGCGCGCTCGATGGTGAGCCGCTCGACCTCCCGGAGATCGAAGAGGTCGGGTGGGAGCGCTGCTTGCGGCGCTCTCGTGGGCGCGAGCGCTGGAACGACGTCGCTCTGCTTGCCCCGCCAGAGCTCGTGCGGCAGGTGCCCGAGCTCGATCTGCTCGCCGTCGCAGCAGAGCAGGGCGCGGTGCACCACGTTGCCGAGCTCGCGGACGTTCCCCGGCCATTCGTAGGCCATCAGGGCCTCGAGGGCCTCCGGGCTCACCCGCGCGACGTGTTTCTTCGTGTCCGGCGCGAGCTTGTGGAGGAAGTGAACGACGAGCTCCGGGATGTCGCTGGCGCGTTCGCGGAGCGGCGGGACGTGGATCGGGAACACCACCAAGCGGTAGTAGAGATCTTCGCGGAAGCTACCCTGGGCCACCAGCTCGTCCAGCTTGCGGTTGGACGCGCAGATCACCCGCGCGTCCACCGGAATGTCGGTGCGACCGCCGACGCGCTGGATGGTGCGCTCCTGGAGCGCTCTGAGCAACGTCGTCTGGGTGCTCGCGCTCATCTCGCCGACCTCGTCGAGGAAGAGCGTGCCACCGTGAGCCTGCTCGAAGCGCCCGCGATGCTGTGCTTGGGCGCCGGTGAAGGCGCCGCGTTCGTGTCCGAACAGCTCCGAGGCCTGGAGGCTTTGGGGAATGGCCCCGCAGTTGAGCGCGATGAACGGGCCCGCGTGACGCCTGCCGGACTCGTGGATCGCGCGGGCGACCAGCTCCTTGCCCGTACCGCTCTCGCCGAAGACGTACACTGGGACGTCGCTCTCGAGCACACGCGCCACCTGATCGGAGAGCAGGCGCATCGCGGGGCTCGAGCCCACGAGGGCGCCGAGCGCCCGGGTGCCGCGGAGCTCGGTCTCGAGGCGCCGCACCGAGAGCGCGAGGTGTCGGCGCTCGGCGGCGCGCCGGACCGAGCCGAGCAGTCGCTCGCGGTCGAGGGGCTTGGTCACGTAGTCGTAGGCGCCGGCGCGCAGCGCCCCGACGGCCGGCTCCACCTCCTGGGACGCGGTGACCATGACGACGGGCAGCTCGGCGTCTCGCGCCAAGAGCTGCTTCATCAGGTCGAGGCCCGAGCTGTCGCCGAGGCCAAGATCGACGCAGGCCGCTGCCAGCTCCGTCGGATCGGCCGCCAGGGCGCTGGCGGCGTCGGCGTGCTCCACCACCTCGTAGCCCTCGCCGCCCAGCCAATGGCGGAGGATGCGGCGCGCGGTCGGGTCGTCATCGACCACGGCGACCACCCGCCTGCGGTCCATCTGCATGGACGTGATGGTACCATTTTGAGACACAGGAGACGCCCCCTCGGTACCGGACTCCGCCAAAGCCGCGCTATTCGTCTCAGATCGAGCCATGAGGCGGGATCCGAGCACGGGACGTGCCACCCCCTAGTGCGCCGCCGCCGGGTCCGGGCTCTCGGTGTCGTCGGGGTGCTCGGGCTCCGGTGGCTTCTGATTGAAGACGCCGCTCGGCAACTCGTGCCGCATCTTCTTCTTCTTCACTTCCAGGTAAGACTGGCTGAAGGGATTGGCCGCCACGAGCATCGGGAGCCGCTCGGTGACGCTGATCCCGAGGGCGGAGAGCGCGTCGACCTTGGCCGGGTTGTTGGTCATGAGCACGACGGACTCGACGCCGAGCTCCCTGAGGATGGCCGCGGCGACGTCGTACTGCCGGGCGTCTACCGGGAGGTGGAGGCGCTGATTCGCTTCGATGGTGTCAGCGCCTTCGGCCTGGAGGGCGTAGGCCCTTATCTTGTTGGCCAGGCCGATGCCACGGCCCTCCTGCCTCAGGTAGAGGATGACCCCGCGACCCCGGCGCGCGACCTCGGCCTGCGCGCGCTCGAGCTGGCCCTTGCAGTCGCATTTCAGCGAGGCGAACACCTCGCTCGTCAGACACTCCGAGTGGACACGCACGGCCACGGCGCGCTCGCCCCGAACATCGCCCATGACCAGCGCGAGGTGCTCGTCGGACAGGCTGGGATCGGCCTTGGGATCGTCCCAGCGGTAGACGTGGAGCTCGAACGTGCCAAACCGGGTCGGTAGCGGCGCCGTCGCCAGATGCTCCAGATGGCAGCCCCCCGCCTGGGATTCAGTCGGCTTCGTCATGTGAGTGCGGTGCGGCCCGGGAAGCGGATCGTGAGGTTTCGCTAGGGCCTGCCCAAACCTGTCCGCAGCATGGGGCCAGGTCCCAGGACGGTCAAGCGCCGCGGGCTCGCGCGTCCGCTGCCCGTGGCCCACGAGCCGCACACAGCTCGAGGATCGCGTGCTCCAGGACCGCCTGCGGTGGGCGCTTCGAGCCGCCTTTCAGCGCGAGATCCAGCCCCGCCAGAGTTTCGAGCCACGCTTCGAGCTCCGGGCGCGACACGCGCTGGACCTGTTTGGCGAGGTCGCGGGCCTTGAACGGTGGCGCGCCGGCGCGCTTGGCGGCGTCCTCCGGGCTGGCTCCGGCGCGGGTGGCCGACTCGAACTTGAGCAGCTGGCGCGCGGACCAGGCCAAGACCCCGACCAGGCGCAGCCCGCGGTCCGACGGGTCGTACACCCTGCCGAGCGTGCTCAGCGCGGCACCTGCGTCGCGGCGTCCGACCGCGTCGACCAGCTCCCACACCGTGGTCGGTCGCAGCCGGACCACGCACTCCGCCACGTGGTCCTCGGTCAGCTCCACGCCCTTGCCGGCGAACAGACACACTCGCTCCACCGCGTCCGACACCGCACCCAGGTCTGGGCCAGCGAGCTCGGCGATCAGATCGGCGACCCCTGGCGCGGCGGTGTGTCCTCGCTCGCGTGCTGCCCGCGTGATCCAGCCCGGCAGCGAGTCGCGTGACAAGGGCTCGCACGCGACCAAGAAGCCTTTCTTCTGCGCGCTCAGGTACAGGCGGCGGCGCTTGTCGAGCTTCCCTGCGACCAACAGCAGCACCGTGCTCGGCGACGGGTCGTCGAGGTAGTCGGCGAGCAGATCGAGGGACTCGGCGCTCGCCTTCTTTTCGCCCTGCGCGTCCCAGCGCTCGAGCGAGCGCAAGACCACCAGCCGGCGCTTGGCGAACATCGGCAGCGTGCGCGCTGCCGCGAGGACCGCTCGCGCGTTGGTCTCCCCGGCGACCATCTGGTCCTCGTTCAAGCCCGGAGTGCCGCCGGCGAGGGCAGCGTCGCGCAGCGCGCGCACGACCTCGCTCGCGAGGTGTCGCTCCTCGCCTGCCACCAGGTAGACCGGGCCGAGCTTGCCCTCTCGAGCCTGTGCCAGCGCTTGCTCCGGGGTCACGCATCGGCTCTGGCACGCCCGAGGCCCGGCGGAAACCTCGAAAATATACTATGACCCCGTCCCGTGTCCGCCCGCCGTGTCGATGGCTCCTCGCACCTCGGCGCTCGTTCGCGGAGCACGCTGGTCGTGATCGGGAATTTCGACGGCGTGCACCGCGGACACCAAGCGGTGCTCGCCTCGGCCGTCGCCGAAGCCCAGACGCTCGGGCTCGAGCCGGTGGTGTTGACCTTCCACCCGCACCCGGTGGTGGTGCTCGGACGTGGCGTCCCCAGTGTGCTCACCACCATGGCGCGTCGGGTCGAGCTGATGGGGCGCGCCGCGGCGGGCCTGACCGTCGTCGTGCAGCCCTTCACTCGGGAGCTCTCGGAGCTCAGCGCGCGAGAGTTCGTCGAGCGGCTGTTGCTCGGGGATCTCGGCGCCGCCGCCGTCGTGGTCGGCCAGAACTTCTGCTTCGGGCGGGGCCGGCAGGGTGACGTGGCGCTGCTCGGCGAGCTCGGCAGAGAGCTCGGCTTCCGCGCGCGTGCCCACGCGCTCGAGGGGGACGCCAGCGGCTCGTACTCCAGCAGCCGGGTGAGGGGTGCCATCGTCGCCGGCGACATGGCCGAAGCCGAGCGCATCCTGGGTCGCCCGCACTCCATCTCGGGCAAGGTCGAGCGCGGCGACGCGCGCGGCCGGAGGATCGGCTTTCCGACGGCGAACCTCGGCGCCATCGCGGAGCTCGGACCGGCGAGCGGCGTGTACGCGTGCCTCGTGGATCGCGTGCACGCGGACGGCAGCGCGCGGGCCCTCGGCCTCGCCGTGACGAACATCGGCGTCCGGCCGACCGTCGGAGCCGGGCCCAGCATCGAGGCGCACCTCCTGGACTTCGACGGCGATCTGTACGGCGCGGCGCTCAGGCTGCACTTGGTCGCCCGGCTGCGCGAAGAACAGCGCTTCGATGGGCTCGACGCGCTGGTCCGGCAGATCCGGCTGGACGTGGCAAGGGGCCGGGAAATCCTCGCGCTCCGCGCGCCCGATCCGCGGGCGAGTGGGGCGTGGAGCTGAGCTCCAACGTCGGGTAGAGTCGCTTCGCAGTGTCCACCCGCAGCGAGCTCGAGACCCTGACCCGCGACGGGCTCATCGAGCGCGCGCGTCGCCTGGGCGTACCCCGCCCAGAGGTGATGACTCGGGTGGAGATGACCGACGAGATCATCCGGCGCCAGGAGACGGACGCCGCCGCGCGCCGGCGCGCTCGCGGCTGGCTCGGTGTCGCGCGGGATCTGGTGGCGAGCCTGATCGAGCAAGGGCTCAACATGCCGGACGCCGCGGAGCTCGTGCGCCAGGGCGTCACGCCGACGCGCGTCCAGCACCAGGCTCCCGTGGCGACCGTGACCCTGGCGGAGATCTACGCGGCCCAGGGTCACGTCAAGCGCGCGCTCGGCATGCTCGACCAGGTGCTCGACAAGGAGCCCGACCACGCCGCGGCGCGGGCGCTGCGTGATCGGCTCGGCTCGAGCCGGGTCGCGCCGATGCGGCCGGTGGATCCCGAGGAGCCCGAGGAGCCTTCGCTCGACGCATCCCCGTCGTCGTCGGCGTCCGAGGCCGAGGCCACACCTGCAGCCGAGCCCGTGCTCGAGGTCGCGCCCGCGCCCGAGCCTGTGGTCGAGCCCGCACCCGCACCCGAGGCCACACCGGTGCCCGAGCCTGTGGTCGAGCCCGTGCCCGAGGCCGCGCCCGCAGCCCAGCCCGTGCCCGAGGCCGCACCCGCAGCCGAGCCTGTGCCCCAGCCCGCGCCTGCCGCGCCCGCTCCGGTCTTCGAGGCGCATCCCGAGCGCGATCTGCTGGTGCTGGTCACCGGCCCGCGCGGCGTCTCCGCGTTCTGGGACCTGTCGGACAAGACCCGTGCGCTCGGCGTCGAGCGCCGGCTGGTGCTGCGCGTGTGCGCGCTCTCGCCGAGCTTCGGCGGCGCGAAGAAGATCCAGCGGGACGTCGGCGTGGAAGCGCCGGTGGGCTCGCTCGCGCTGCCCGGGCTCGGCGCCGACGCCGTCGTGCGGGCTACCCTGGGCTACGAGCGAGGCGGGGAGCTGGCGCCGTTGGTGATCGCCTGCGTGGTGGGAGCCGAGGGCGGCGAGCTCACGTTCTGCCCCATCGGTGCGCCGCCGCCGGACCCGCGGAGCCTCGCGCGCGCAGAGCGCGCGTGCGCCTGAAAGATCGCACGCAACCGAGCCTCTGCTCCGCCCGAGCAGCGGGGCATGACGACGAAGGTGTTTGCTCGGGTTTGCGTGTTCGGCTTGTGCGCGTGTCTGACGAGCCGGAGCGCATTTGCGTCCAGCGGCTCGCTCGAGCTCTCATTGTCTGGAGGCTGGGTCGCGCGGGCCGACGGCCGACGCGAGCTCGTCGCCATGCTCTCGCTCGACATCCCGACCGCGCGTGTGGCGCGTCCCAAGCTCGCAGAGGCGGCGCCCGCCAAGGCCCCGGAGCCGTCGAGGCCGCGGGCCGCGCTGGTGGTGGTGACTCCGGCGTTTGCCCAGTCCGTGGTCCGCGCAGCGCTCCGCGCGGCGGGTCGCTCCCGCGCCGACGCTCGCTTCGGCAGCCTGGCGTCGCGAGCACGCGCCTCGGCTGCCCTGCCGGAGCTGCGCCTCCGGGCGGCGCGCACGACCGACGAGTCGCTGCGCCTGGCGCCGACGACCACCGATCCGTACCGCTACACCCAGGCGGGGGGAGTGAGCATCGAGCTCGAGGCTCGGGCCACCTGGAAGCTCGACCGGGCGGTCTTCGCCGACGAGGAGATCCAGGTCGAGCACCTGCGCCGGCTGCGGGCGCAGCAGGACGCGCGTCTGGTCGAGGACGTGCTCCGGGCGCTGTTCGCCTGGCAGCGGGCGCTCTCCGGGGCCACCGATCCGGAGCTGCCCCCGGAGGAGCAGGAGCTGTCCGAGCTCCGAGTGATCGAGGCGGAGGTTCGACTCGACGTCCTGACCGGCGGCTGGTTCTCGCCTCGCGCGCCGGCGCTGCGCAAGAACGCCCTTTCCCGGAGGCGCCGCTCGGAGTAAACCTCCGCCTGCCATGGCCATCGTGGTTGCCGAAGTTCGCGGCGTTCTCCAGGACCTCCAAAGGCGTGTCGATGCGCTAAGGGGGTCTCTTTGACGTCCCTGCACTAAAGCGCGAAATCGACGAGCTCGACACGCTCTCCGCAGCGCCCGACTTCTGGGGCGACCAGGCGAAGGCGCAGGCGCTGTTGCGCAAGCGCGCCCTCGCCGCCGAGAAGCTCTCGGGTATCGAGGCGCTGAGCAAGGACGTGAACGACGGCGTCGAGTTCCTGGAGCTGTGCGCTTCGGAGAACGACGAGGCGGCGCTCGCCGACGCCGACCAGCAAGCCAAGGCGCTGGCCGAGCGCGTGCGCAAGGCCGAGCTCGGGCGCATGTTGAGCGGCCCGGCCGATCACGCCAACGCCATCGTGAGCATCCACCCGGGGACCGGCGGCACGGACGCAAAGGACTGGGCGGAGATGCTGCTCCGCATGTACACCCGCTGGTGCGAGCGGCGCGGCTTCAAGACCGAGGTCATCGACTACCAGGTCAGCGACGACGCCGGCATCGACGGCGCGTCGTTCACCGTGAGCGGCCCCAACGCCTACGGCTATCTCCGGGCCGAGGTCGGCGTGCACCGACTGGTCCGCATCAGCCCTTTCGACGCCAATGCGCGCCGTCAGACCAGCTTCGCCGCCATCGAGGTCACGCCCGACATCGAGGACGAGATCAACATCGAGGTGAAGGACACGGATCTCGACATCACGACCATGCGTGCTGGTGGCAAGGGTGGGCAAAACGTCAACAAGGTCGAGACAGCGGTGCGCATGAAGCACATCCCGAGCGGCATCGTGATCGTTTGTCGCGCGGAGCGCAGCCAGCACCAGAACCGCGCGATGGCGCTCAAGATGCTGAAGGCCAAGCTCTACGAGCTCGAGCTCCAGCGTCGCGAGAAGGCCCAGGCCGACTACGAGGCCGCCAAGACCGACATCGCCTGGGGAAACCAGATCCGGTCCTACGTGCTCCAGCCCTACCAGCTGGTGAAGGATCTGCGCACCGAGCACGAGACCGGCGACGTCCAGCGCGTGCTCGACGGGGACCTCGACGACTTCATCGAAGCTTACCTGCTCCAGAACGCGGACAAGGGCCACAAGGCCGGCTCGATCCCGCCCAGGCTCTCCTGAGGAGAACAGATGCTCGTCTCCATCCACTACTGCCACGCTTGAAACTACAAACCACGGGCCGCGAGTCTCGCGGCCGCCATCGAGAAAGCGAAGGGCGCAGAGGTGAAGCTCGTCGTGGGCAAGGTCGGTCAGTTCGACGTGGTCGCGGACGGCAGGTTGGTGTTCTCCAAGGCCGCGGCAGGGCGCTTCCCGGAGCACGAAGAGGTCATCGCCGCGCTCTGACTCGCCGGAAAATTTGCGCCACGAACCCAACGACGCCACGCAACGCACCCGAACCATGACACGGGCGCGCTGCCCGGTACGGCTCGACTCCGCCCCGGTGGACGCCCACGCCGCCCCGCGCTAGACGCCCGGCCCCGATGTCCGAAAAGCCCGATGCGGAGGCGAGCGCCTCAGGTGAGAGCGGCGAAGAGGGCTTGATCCAGGCGCGCCGCGAGAAGGCGGCGCGGGTCCGCGCCCGCGGCGAGAACCCGTTCGCGAACGACCTCGACCCGAGCGACCGCATCTCCTGCCGCTCGCTCCGGGAGCGCTTCGAGCCGGCGCTGCTCGAGCCGAAGCACGAGCTGCGCTACGACCCCGAGCGGGTCGCAGCCCTCGGCGGCGACGACGAGCACCACGTCGCCGGGCGCCTGATGGCACGGCGTGGCTTCGGCAAGGCCTCGTTCCTGCGCCTGCGCGACGGCAGCGGGGAGCTCCAGCTCTTCGCCAAGCAAGACACGATGGGCGCGGCCTTCGCGGCCCTCGACGACGTCGACGTCGCCGACCACGTGGAGGCCCGCGGCCGCCCGATGGTCACCAAGACCGGCGAGCTCAGCCTGGAGCTCCAGTCCCTGCGGCTCTTGACCAAGGCGATGCGCCCGCTCCCCGACAAGTGGCACGGGATGAGCGACGTGGATCTGCGCTATCGCCGCCGCTACGTCGACACCGTCGCGAACCCCGACGCCGCCGCGGCGCTCCGAGCGCGCTCCGCCATCGTGCAGGGGCTCCGGGCGTTCCTCGACGGCGCGGGCTTCATGGAGGTCGAGACGCCCACGCTCCACACAGTGATCGGCGGCGCCGCGGCGCGCCCGTTCACCACTCACCACAACACCCTCGACCTCGACCTCTACCTGCGGATCGCGCCGGAGCTGTACCTGAAGCGCTTGCTCGTGGGCGGCTTCGAACGGGTCTACGAGATCGGGCGCTGTTACCGCAACGAGGGCATCAGCACCCGGCACAACCCCGAGTTCACGATGCTCGAGTTCTACATGTCGTACGCCACGTACGGCACTTTGATGGACCTGACCGAGCAGATGTTGCGCTCGGTGGACGGGTTCCTGGAGGAGCGCTTCCGCCAGACCGGGCAGCTTCCTCGCTACCAGAGCTGGAAGAACGAGCGCAGCTTCAGCTTCGACGAGCCCTTCGCTCGCGTGCCCATGAAGCAGGCGGTGGCGAGCGCGCTCGAGCGCGCCAACATCCCCTTCGAGCTGTTCGAGCGCATGAGCGAGATCGCCCTCGCGAAGGGCGCCGAGACCGGCCCTGGCAGCGCGGGCGCCGCGCTGGTCGGCGAGTGGGCCAAGAAGAGCCCGCGCGCCAAGAAGATCGACTGGACGAACTTCCGCAAGGGACTCGGCGTCGCAGAGAACGACGGCGAGCGCCTGTTCTGCGCGTACGAATACCTGGCGGAGCCGTTCCTCGCGGAAGATTACCGGAGTAGCGACGGTTCGAAGAGCGTGCCGGTCTTCATCATCGACTACCCGGCGGAGGTCTCGCCGCTGGCCCGGCGCAAGGACAGCGACCCGACGCTGGTGGACCGGTTCGAGCTCTTCGTGGACGGGCGCGAGCTCTGCAACGCCTTCAGCGAGCTGAACGATCCGGAGGACCAAGCGGCGCGCTTCGCCGAGCAGGTGGCCAAGAAGACCCGCGGCGCCGAGGAAACGATGGACTACGACGCCGACTACATCCGCGCGCTCGAGCACGGCATGCCTCCGGCGGCAGGCTTCGGCCTGGGCGTGGACCGCCTGGTGATGATGCTGGCGTGCCAGCCGTCGATCCGCGACGTGATCGCGTTTCCGCTGCTGCGCCCCGAGGCGGACTGATGTTTTGGGCCCCACCTCCGCCCAAGCCCGAGCAGCTCTCGCTGATGGCGAAGCTCTGGCTGATGCTGGGCTTCTCGGGCCGCATCGCCGTGGTGGCCGTCGTCGCGCTCGCGGTCGGCTACCTGGTGCTGAAGGCGGTGCGCCGGTTGGGGCAGAAGGGGCGCCGCAGCCTGCTCTACGTGCTGACCGGACTCTGCCTGCTCGGCGTGCTCGTGCTGGGCGGTTGGGCGGCGACCTTGCCGGAGCACCGCGGGAGCTTCTTCGTGTTCTGGCACCAGGTGGTGCGTGTGGGAGCCTCCCTCTCCGGCACCGGGTTCGTCATCTTCTTCATGGCGTTGGCCCTGCCGCGCTTGCTGGACCGGGTGGAGGGCCGCGGCTTCGTGCCGTTCATCGCCGTGCGCCACGTGCGCGCGAGCAAGAGCGGGTTCCTCACGGTGATCTCGGGCCTGAGCATCGCGGGCGTGGCGGTCAGCGCCTTCGCGTTGTGCGCGGTGGTCAGCATCATGGGCGGCTTCGGCGCCGACCTGAAGCGGAAGATCCTCGGCAACAACGCGCACATGAAGGTGGAGGCGGGCACCCACGGCGGCTTCGAGGGCGCGGACGCGCTGCTCGGCGAGGTGCGCCTGCTCAAGGGCGTGAAGGCGGCGACGCCGGTCACCGCAGGCGAGGCCATGGCGTCGTCGAGTTCGAACACCGCCGGCACCATCGTGCGCGGCGTCGAGACTTCGAGCATCGGCTCGGTGATCGACCTCGTGCAGAACATCGAGGTTGGGAAGTTCGCCTACCTCGACGAGCCGGCGAAGCTCGCCGATCTGCCGCCGGAGGAGGTGATCGGCATCTCGACCGGCGGCGAGGTCTTCCTGAAGGGTCCGCGCGTCAAGTCGTGGATGAAGAAGGATCTGGACGACGACGTCGGCTCCGCCACCGAGCCGGTCTACCCGGGCATCGTCCTGGGGCGCGAGCTGGCCAAGACCCTGCACGTGTACGTGGGTGACGAGGTCACGCTGGTCGCGCCGCTGGGCGATCTGGGCCCCATGGGCGTCTTGCCGCGCAGCCGCAAGTTCCGCGTCGCCGCCATCTTCTACAGCGGCATGTACGAATACGACGCCAGTCACATCTACATGAAGCGGGACGACGCGCAGGAGTTCCTCGACCTCAAGGGGCGCACCACCGCCGTCGAGGTGAAGCTGGACGACGCCGAGATGGTTGGCGTGGTGCGTCCGGAGCTGGAGGCGCTGGTGACCCGCCTGGGCACCGACCTCGCCCGCGAGGACATGAAGGTGCGCGATTGGAAGGAGCTGAACAAGAACCTGTTCAGCGCGCTGAAGCTGGAGAAGATCGCCACCTTCATCATCCTCAGCATCGCCATCGCGGTCGCGAGCTTCTGCATCATCTGCACGCTGCTCTTGATGGTGACGGAGAAGAGCAAGGAGATCGCCATCATGAAGGCGATCGGCGCGAGCGACCGCGCCATCCTGCGCATCTTCATGACCGAGGGCGTGATCATCGGCGGCATCGGCACGGTGTTCGGCGTGATCACCGGCCTCAGCACCGTGCTCGGGCTGCTCTGGTTCGGCGTGCGCCTGGACCCGGACGTCTACTATGTGGACCGGCTGCCCATTTCCGTCGATCCCGTGGACTACACGCTGGTCGCGCTGTCGGCGATGGTCATCACCACCATCGCCACGATATACCCGGCCATCGCCGCGAGCCGGCTCCGGCCCGTGGACGGCATCCGCTACGAGTGAAGGACGTCATGGCAGAACCGCTGGTCATCATCGAGGGGCTCGAGAAGAGCTTCGAGCACATGGGCCGGACCCTGCACGTGCTCAAGGGCATCGACCTCTCGATCAACGCCGGGGAGATCATGGCCATCGTCGGGCCCTCCGGCGCCGGGAAGAGCACGCTCCTGCACTGCATGGGGACGCTGGACCTGCCCAGCGCGGGACGCATCCGCCTGGCCGGCGAGGAGCTGACGACCATGTCGAGCTCGCGCCTGGCGGCGGTCCGCAACCGCGAGATCGGCTTCGTGTTCCAGTTCCACCACCTGCTCCCGGAGTTCAACGCTCTGGAGAACCTGATGCTGCCGGGGCTGATCCAGGGCCGCAGCAAGAAGGAGATGGAGAAGAAGGCGGTGGTCTTGCTCGACGAGGTCGGGCTCTCGCACCGCGCCACGCACCGGCCGGGCGAGCTCTCCGGCGGCGAGCAGCAGCGGGTGGCCATCGCCCGCGCGCTGGTGCTCGGCCCCAAGCTGCTGCTGGCCGACGAGCCCACCGGCAACCTGGACAGCGCGACCAGCGGGGCGATCCACGACCTGTTCTTCCAGATCAACAAGGAGCACGGCACGACCATCGTGGTGGTCACGCACAACTCCGGCTTCGCGGAGAGCATGCCCCGAGTGGTGCGCATGGTGGACGGCCGCGTGTTCAAGGACGACACCGGGCGAGCGCGCCAGCTCTCGGAGCCCGCGGCGGAGGAAGCGCCGGCGGGCTGAGCTCGGGGTCGGGACCGGGGTCAGGGTCGGGATCAGCACCAGGGTCGGGATCAGGATCGGGATCAGAGCAGGAACAGGGTCGGGATCAGGACCGGGACCAGACTCGGCAAGAAGCGTTGCAGGACACCCGCGAGGCCGCAGGCCGAGCACGCGACTACATCATCAGTCTTGCCATGATCAGATCATGATCTGCCACTGAAGCCCGAGTGTGAAATACCCGGCGAGTCCGGGCGCCGGCTGTTCCACCGGCTGGAAGAGTCGCGAGGCGCTGGAGGCGTTCGGCGGAGCGTTGGGAAAGGAATCCGAGGCGCTGGGGCGTTCGGCGGAGCGCGAGAGCAAGCCGGCGCGGAGAGAAGATTCTCTTCCTCGCTTTCCGATTCTTGCGCCGTGCTCGCGCGCGTCAAGGGTTCGCGCGGCTGCGCCGCGCCTCGGGCTCACTGCGTTCGCCCTCGCCCTTGACCCGCGCTGCGCGCGGCGCCGTGGGACGGGCGCTCTCAGAAGAGAGAGCAGAATGGGAGAGCTCTCATGAGGATTCTGGATTCGCTCGAAGACATGGTGACGAACGTGCATCGGCTGGCCGATCGGGTTGCACGGCACGATCGGGACTTAGCGGGGCAGATGAAGCGGGCGAGCAATAGCGCGGCGCTCAACGGCAGCGAGGGAGTCTGGGCCAAGGCCGGCAAGCGCCGCTCGCGGCTCGAGGATGCACTCAACTCGGCGCGGGAAACGCTGATGGCGCTGCGGCTCGCGCGCGCGTGCGGGTACCTGCCAGCGGAGGAGGCGAGCGTCAGCATTCAGTCGCTGGACGGGATCATCGCCGTGCTGTGGGTCCTCGCCTACCGGAGGTGAGCGAGGGGGCAGGCCCGCTCGGGCAGGCGCTCGGGCGGGCCCGCTCTGGGGCCGGGGTTGGGATGAGGATCGGGGTCGGGATCGGGATCAAGATCAGGAACAGGGTCAGGAACAGGGTCAGGGTCGGGATCAGGACCGGGATCAGGACCGGGATCAGGACCGGGATCAGGATCAGGATCAGCGTCAGGGTCGGGATCAGGACCGGGACCAGACTCGGCAAGAAGCGTTGCAGGACACCCGCGAGGCCGCAGGCCGAGCACGCGACTACATCATCAGTCTTGCCATGATCAGATCATGATCTGCCACTGAAGCCCGAGTGTGAAATACCCGGCGAGTCCGGGCGCCGGCTGTTCCACCGGCTGGAAGAGTCGCGAGGCGCTGGAGGCGTTCGGCGGAGCGTTGGGAAAGGAATCCGAGGCGCTGGGGCGTTCCGCGGAGCGCGAGAAGAAATCCCGCGGCTTGCTCCTCGATGATTGCAGTGCAATCATTGATGGCATGGCCAGCATGACGATTCGCAACCTCGACCCCGAGACCAAGGCGCGGCTGCGCCTGCGCGCGGCGCAGCACCAGCGCTCGATGGAGGAGGAGGCACGCCGGATCCTGAAGGCCGCGCTGGATGGGAAGACGCCGACGCCGACGAACCTGGCGGACGCGGTTCGCGCGCGTTTCCGGCGTGTCGGCGGTGTCGAGCTCGAGCTTCCATCGCGTGAGCCCATGCGAGAGCCGCCGAGGCCGCGTCGATGATCGTGCTCGACACGAACGTGGTCTCGGAGTTGATGAGCCCGAAACCGTCCAAGGTCGTGACCCGCTGGGTCTCGCGGCACCCCGCCGCTACCCTCTTCACGACCACCATCACCCAAGCAGAGATCCTCTACGGTGTCCTGCTCTTGCCGGCTGGCCGGCGTCGCAAGACCATCGAAGCGCTGGCCGAGGCGATGTTCGACCAAGACTTCTCCGGACGCGTGCTCGGTTTCGACGGCAACGCCGCGCGCAGCTACGCGGAGATCGCCGTCGAGCGACGGCGTTCGGGTCGCCCGATTTCGCACTTCGACGCGCAGATCGCGGCGATCGCTCGGGCAGCGAGCGCGCCGATAGCGACGCGAAACGTCGCTGATTTCGACGGCTGCGGCGTCGAGGTCGTCGATCCCTGGAGCTGAACCGGATCGCCGTGCGGCTGGGGACGACCGGTGGTTCCGCGCGCGCAGGCGCGGCCGCGCGCCGCCCCTCGCCGCGACGCGTGGGCGCTCCGACGCGCCTCGACGCTCAGCGCGCTCGTTTCATTGGTGCGAATTCAGAGCGCGTTCTTGACCTGCTTCACCAAGTTCGCGACCTGGTTCTTCGTCACGCCGGCGGCGGTGCCGATCTTCTCGAGCACGCCGGCCTCTTTCTTGTCGAGGCCGCCGGTGGCGAACGCGGTGTACGCCCCGAGCAGGAGGCCCGCCTCGGCCTGACCGAGCTCCTTGAGCTTCGCGCCCACGGACTTGGCGCGTGCCTCGTGGCCTTCGCTGCCGATGGCGTCGTTGCACTCGTCCATCATCGCGTCCACTTCCCACTCGACGACCAGACCGCTGGAGAGATCGTGCATCGCCTTGACGATGGCCTCCTTCTCGCCGGCGTCGGCCTCGCCGTCGGCGAGCGCGCACAAGTAGCCCGCCTCCATGGCCTGGCGGTAGACCTGATTCAGCGTGGGGCCGGGCATGACCTTGCGCATCTCGGCCGCAATCTTCTTCAGGTCAGCATCCGTGCGTTTGGCTCGACTCATGATCCCTCCGGGCCCGGGAGCATGCGACGCCGGGCGCTCCGGCCTCAAGCGCTTCGAGAAAGAGCCCGGAAAATGGCCCAATCGCTGCACCGGCTTGGACCGGGACAGACCGCTCGTTCATAATCCGCCCATGCAGCGCAAGCTTTGGGGTGCTGCCGTCCTCGTGGCGGCGGGTTCGCTTCTGACCGTGTCCGCGTGCTCGAGCGCGGGAGGGGGCCCCGGCGGCGGCGCCACGGGGTCCGGAGGTGTCGGCAACGGCGGCAGCGGCGGCAGTGGCAACACCGGCGCCATCACCTTCGGTGGCGGCGGCGGGAGCATCAACGTCGGCGGCAACGGCGCTGGCGGCAGCGGTGGCCAGTTCGTCGGCGACCCGAAGACCTGCGCGCAGGCCGCGCAGGCCAAGACGTACATCGGCTGCGATTTCTGGCCGACGGTGGTGGCGAACAACGTCTGGAGCATCTTCGACTTCGCGGTCGTGGTCGCGAACGCCGGCGACCAGGTCGCCGACGTGGTGGTCGAGCGCAACGGCTCCCAGGTGGCGGCCGGACAGGTGCAGCCCAACGGGCTGGAGAAGTTCTACCTGCCGTGGGTCCCGGAGCTGAAGGGTCCGGACGCGAACGCCACCGGTTCGGCTACGCCGCTCACGCAGACGGTGCGCGCGCCAGGGGGCGCCTATCACCTCACCAGCTCCGTGCCCGTCACGGTCTACCAGTTCAACGCCCTCGAGTACAAAGGCCAGGGCGGACCGCCCGGCAAGAACTGGTCGAGCTGCCCCGGCACGTCGAGCGGCATCGGCTGCTTCTCGTTCTCGAACGACGCCTCGCTGCTCCTGCCGACCACCGCGCTCACCGGCAACTACCGCGTCACGGGGCAGGCCGGCTGGTCCACGATCGGCCTGAACATGGGCCCGTACGTCGCGGTCACCGGCACCGCGGACAACACCGAGGTCAGCGTGCTCACGGGCCTCGCCGGCACCATCATGGCCGGCGGAGGCATCGCGCAGACGGGCCCCGGCGCGGTGCTGAAGTTCAACGTGAACAAGGGCGAGGTCGTGCAGCTGCTCGGCGCCGCCACCGGCGATCTGTCGGGCACGCTGGTCCAGAGCACGGCGCCCATCCAGGTCATCCACGGCATCCCGTGCATCCAGGCGCCCATCGGCACCCAGGCCTGCGATCACATCGAGGAGAGCGTGTTCCCCGCCGAGACGCTGGGTAAGCACTACTTCGTCGCGCCGCCGACGGGCCCGCTCGGCAACGCGCCGGGCCACATCGTCCGCATCTACGGCAACGTGGACAACACCGCGCTCAGCTACCCGAGCGGCGCGCCGGCCAAGGCCCCGAGCGTCATCGGCGCCGGTCAGGTCGTGGACCTCGGCGTCGTCAGCCAACCGTTCGAGGTGGTGGGCGACCACGAGTTCGCCGTGGGTATGTTCCAGCTCGGCGCCCAGATGGTCGATCCAGTGTCGCCAGGGGTGACCCAGAAGGGCGATCCGGCGCAGAGCCTGGCCACCGCGGTCGAGCAGTTCCGCACCAAGTACGTGTTCCTCGCGCCGGACGACTACGACGTCAGCTACGTGGACATCGTGATGCCGGACGGCTCGAACGTGGTCCTGGACGGCTCGGCTCCGGCGGGCACTCCCACCTCGCTCGGCAGCGGCTATTCGATCCTGCGCGCCAAGCTCAGCGGCGGCGTGGGCGGCGCGCACCTCTTGACCAGCGACAAGGCCGTCGGGATCCAGGTGGTCGGCTACGGCAGCTACACCAGCTACCAGTACCCGGGCGGCCTGAACCTGACGCTGATCGCGCCGCCGCCGCCGCCCATCAAGTGAGCAGCTCCCAGAGGTCTTGCTGTCTTGGCATGCAGATCGCGGGCTGCCACTGACGCCAGGACCCACGAGAATACCGGCGAGGCCGGCGCATCCCCGCTACCAGGTGGGCGTTGTCGCGCGGCGCCCCTGCTCGATTCTGAACAGGGGCACGAAGAGGGCAGGGCGTAGCAGCAAGCGCGGGCCACGAGGGTAGAGAACAATGAGATCAGGCGAAGTCAGGCGCGGGCGCTTGGCCTCCCGCCCGGCCTGGTTCATCCTGGCGTCATGCGACGCGGGATGATCGGGGCCATCGTGTTTTGCGTGGGTGCGGCGAGCTTCGGCACGGCCTGCTCGTCCACGGGCGGCGGCGTGGGCGGCGGCGCCATGGGCAACGCGGGTGGGATCGGCGGGGGAGGTGGGAGCGGCGGCCTCAACGTCGGCGGCAGCGGCGCGATCAACGTCGGCGGCGCCGGCACCGGCGGCGGGGGCGGCTTCGTGGGCGATCCGAAGACCTGCGAGCAGGCCGCGCAGGCCAAGACCTACATCGGCTGCGACTTCTGGCCGACGCCGGTGACGAACCACGTCTGGTCGATCTTCGACTTCGCGGTGGTCGTGGCCAACGCGGGCGATCAGCCAGCGAACGTCACGGTGGAACGCGCCGGCGCCCAAGTCGCCACCGACACCGTGGCGCCGAACTCCCTGACCAAGCTCTACCTCCCCTGGGTGCCGGCGCTGAAGGGCGCCGATTTCAGCGCGTGCGGCGAGTGGACGCCTGGGACGAGCAGCATCCGCGCGCAGGACGGCGCCTATCACCTGACCAGCTCGGCGCCCGTCACCGTGTATCAGTTCAACGCGCTCGAGTACCAAGGCAAAGGCGGCCCGCCGGGCAAGAGCTGGGCGGGGTGTCCCGGCAACCAGACCTGCCCGCTCACCTTCGGCCCCATCGGCTGCTACTCGTTCTCGAACGACGCCTCGCTGCTCCTGCCCACGACCGCGCTCACCGGTAACTACCGCATCACCACCATGCGCGGCTGGTCGGACGCCGGCGGCATCCCCATCGACGCGCCGGCGTACTTCGCGGTCACCGGCACCGCCGACAACACCAACGTGACGGTCAAGGTGTCCGCCACCGGCGCGGTCGCTGCGGGCGGCGGGATCCAGGCGACCCCGGCGGGCGGCGTGCTCTCGTTCGGCCTCGCCAAGGGCGAGGTGGTCGAGATCGTCGGGACGGCGACCACCGATCTCTCGGGCAGCCTGCTCCAGGCGACGGCGCCGGTGCAGGTGATCTCGGGCATGCCCTGCGTCTACCTGCCGTTCGCGCAGAGCGCCTGCGATCACATCGAAGAGAGCGTGTTCCCGGCGGAGACCTGGGGCAAACGCTACTTCGTGGTGCCGCCCACCGGGCCCAAGGGCGACGTGCCCGGCCATATCGTCAAGCTCTACGGCAACGTGGACGGCACCCAGCTCAGCTACCCGTCCGGCGCGCCCTCGCTGGCGCCGACCTCGATCAACGCCGGGCAGGTGGTGGACCTCGGGATCGTGAAGCAGGCGTTCGAGGTGGTGAGCCAGAACCACGAGATTGCGGTGGCCACCTTCCAGATGGGGGCCAGCGTGGTGGATCCGGTGACCCAGCCGCCGAACCAGAAGGGCGATCCGGCGCAGAGCCTGGCCACGGCGGTGGAGCAGTACCGGACCAAATACGTGTTCCTGACACCCGACGACTACGACGTGAGCTACGTGGACATCGTGATGCCGGACGGCACCAACGTGGTGCTCGACGGAGCGCCGCTCAGCGCGCCGACCACCTCCCTGGGCAGCGGCTATTCGGTGGCGCGGGCCATGCTCGGGCCCGGGCAGAGCGGGGCGCACCTGCTCACCAGCGACAAGGCCGTGGGCCTGCAGGTCATGGGCTACGGCAGCTACACCAGCTACCAGTACCCGGGCGGCCTGAACCTGACCCTGATCGCGCCGCCGCCGCCGCCGATCAAATGATCAACCCAATCTAGATCACGCACTTGGTGGCCGGGGGCGGCAGGCTCTGGACCGCGGGCACCGGGAGCAGCTGCCGGAGGCGCCAGGCCTGCGCGAAGTTCTGGCGCTCGGCCTTGATCAACGTCTCCACGGAGCGGCCGAGGATGGCCGCGGGCAGGACCAACTGGCCGACGGTGATCAGGACCAAGAGCAGCTCCGCAGGAACCGGCGTGAAGCTCAGCATGAAGGGCAGGATCTTCAGCACGCCGTCCTCGAACACGTAGGAAGCCGGCAAGATCCCCAGCCAGCCGAGGCCCGCCGGCACGAAGACCGAGGCGAAGGCGAGCCCGAACACCAACCAGCGCGTCTGGAGGTTGGCGCGGATCCCGACCACGTAGGAGGCGGCGCTGGCAACGGCTATCCCCGGCGTGAACACATAAGGGCCGAAGAGCATGCTCAGCGTGGCGACCGAGATGAAGTTCAAGACCAGATTTCGGCGCATGTAGGTCGGACCGGCGTTGCCCGTGAGCGTGACCCAAATGGTGTTGAGCACGACCAAGAGCAGCGCCGCCGTGAACACGCCCATCGCCAGCCAGCTCTTCACGCCCATCCAGAGCGCCACAGGCGTGAACACGAACCAGCTCAGGTAGCCGACCACCGCGCGCCGGGAAGCCGTGCGCCGGTCGGCGAGCTCCACCGCCTTCAGCTCGGCCTCGGCTTCGGCCGGCAGCTCCTCCGAAGACCCGAGCACCCAGTCGCTGATCATGCCGAGCGCGGCGGGGTCCGTGGGGTTCAGCGCCAGCGCGCGGCTGAGCTCCCGGAGCCCCTCGGCGCGCGCGGCCTTGTCCGAGGCCTGGCTGAGCGCCGCGCGGGCCTTCTCCAGGTGCTGGGCGGCGAGCTCCGCTCGGCGCTCCGCGTCGCGCTCCCCGTCCAGGTGCCGCTCGATGGCCTCGTGCATCGCGCGCGCCGACTCGAAGCGGTCCTTCGGCTCCAGCGCCGTCGCGCGCATGCAGATGGCGTCGAGCTCCGGCGCGATGTTGCGATCCGGCGCCCAGCTGCTCGGCGCGACGGGCTGCTGCGTCAGCGTGGAGGCGAGCAGGGCATTCAGGCTCTTGCCGCGGTGGAGCGGCTCGAGCGAGAGCAGCTCGAACAGGATGGCGCCGAGCGAGTACACGTCGGAGGCCGGCGTTAGCGTCTGGGTCTCGCCGTGGGCCTGCTCGGGCGACATGTACCCCGGCGTGCCCACCACGGCGCCGACCTGAGTCTCCGGCACGGCCTCGGTGTCAGGGACCACGCGCTCCTCGGCGACCACGTCCGCCGTGCCGTGAATGCGCGCGATGCCCCAGTCCAGCACGTACACCTCGCCGAAGTCCCCGAGCATGATGTTGGCGGGCTTCAGGTCCCGGTGGATGACGCCCCGGCTGTGGGCGTAGGCCACCGTCAGGCACACCTGGCTCATCGCCGAGAGCAGCCTGCGCCGGCCGTACCTGGCGGCGAGCTCGGCGTCTCCGCCGCGCAGCGCCGCGAGGATCTCCTCCAGCGTGTGGCCTTTCACGCGCTTCATCGTGAAGAACTCTTGCCCCGTCTCGTCGCGCCCGAGGTCGTAGACCGGCACCACGCTCGGGTGCTCGAGCTGCCCCTGCACGCGCGCTTCGCGCAGGAAACGCGCGCGCGCCGCGGCCTGCGAGCCGCTTCCGGTGCGCATCACCTTCATGGCGACCTCGCGCCCCACCCAGGCGTCGCCGCAGAGCCGGACCTCGCCCATGCCGCCCGTGCCGAGCACGCGGCGCGTGGCGTAGCGCGCGCCGGGATCGAAGGAGACCGGGCTCGGGTCCACCGTGCGCGGCTCGGAGTCGCCGCTGTCCCGCGCCACGATCGTGGTCGCGATGTCGAAGCGGGCGGACTCGAGCTTCAGCGTGCCGCCCCGCTGTTCTTCCTTCATGCCGGGGAGCTTAGCGTGCGGGTCAGCGGATCGGGAGGCAGGCGACCGGGTCGCCTTCGCCGAGGCCCAGGTGCTCGATGACCGCGGGAGGCAGGCGCACGCCCTCTTTGCCCACGAACGAGAGGCCCGCGGGGACGGCGCGGAAATAGGGCGCGTCGCTCGCGTCCCGCGCGGCGAGCCCCGGCGTGGTCTGATCCACGTGGCTCAGCGCACCGACCAGGCGCCTGACCTCGGTCTCCTGGACGAGCGTGATCTCGTCCGTCGGCGCGGTGAAGTGCGGACCGCCGTCGAATGGGTCGACTCGGTGCGCGTAGCGGAACCCGATGCGCTTCAGCATCTTCTCCACGCCTTTGGTCTGCGCGCCGACCTTGCCGATCACGCCTTGCGCATCCTTGGACAGTAGCGAGGCGTAGATGAGCCCGCTCGGGAACAGATCCTTGATGAACTCCTTGTTCTCGCTGGAGAGCAGATCGGCCTCGGCGTAGCTCAGGTTGCAGAAGCGGCGGCCCAGCGCTTCCCAGAGGTGGCTGGTCCCGTCCGGCTCGAGGGGCGGCAGGAGCTCGGCGAGGACCTCGTTCTGGAACAGCTCGCGGTGGGTGGCGATGTAGAGGAAGCGGACGTAGGAGATGAGCAGGCCCAGCCGCTCCTTGGCGGCGCGGTACTCCGGCAGCACGACCAGGCCGCCGATCTCCGTCGGCCCCTTGTAGGAGAAGCCGATGCGCAGCACGGTGTGATGGAAGTGCTGATCCTGCAGGCTGCTGTATTTCTCCTCGTCGATCACGTCCAGGTAGATGTACGGCGCGTCGCGACGCCCGAGCTGGGCGACGACCATGCTGGTGCCGACGGCGCGGTTCTCTCGGAGGTCCCACAGCCCGAACACGAATTTCCGGTGGGAGACGCTGCGGATCTCCGCGGCGAAGCTCCTCTTGCTGTGCTCGAGCAGACGGCTCACGTGCCCCTGGTCGTGCGGCAGATTGACCGTGTTCAGGTGCTGTGCGAGCGCGAGGACCTGCGCCTCGTCTTCCGGCAGTGCCGCGCGGATCTCGTAGCGCACCGACATGGGGATCCCGGGTGTAACACGGTCGGCTGCCTCTCGGGCAACTCGCGGGGCGCGAGCCAAGGCCCGGCTGCCGTGCTAGAAGGCCTGCCCGTGATCGAGTCATTTCGCCAATTTCAGGGCACCAAGAGCTACATCACCGATCCGGCGCTCGAGGCCGCGGTGAACGCGGCGGTCGCGCTCGAGCGGCCGCTGCTCGTGAAGGGAGAGCCGGGCACCGGCAAGACGCTGCTCGCCGCGGCGGTGGCGGAGGCGATGAGTCACCCGATGATCCACTGGCCCGTCAAGAGCACGACGCGCGCCCAAGACGGCCTCTACGTATACGACACCGTGCAGCGCCTGTACGAGGCCCGCTTCGGCGACGCCGGCCCCGAGGCCGTGAAGGACATTCGCCGCTACATCAAGCTCGGGCCCCTCGGCCGCGCGCTGTCCTCGGCGGAGCGGGTCGTGCTCTTGATCGACGAGGTAGACAAGGCGGACCTCGAGTTCCCGAACGACCTCCTGCACGAGCTCGATCGCATGCGCTACTTCGTCTCGGAGACCGGCGAGGAGATCGTGGCCCGCCACCGCCCGGTGGTGATCATCACCAGCAACAACGAGAAGGAGCTGCCGGACGCATTCTTGCGCCGCTGCGTCTTCCACTTCATCGATTTCCCCGAGCCCGACCTGATGAAGCGCATCGTGCGGGTCCACCACCCGGAGGTGGACGAGGAGCTGGTCGATCAGGCGATCGGCGCCTTCTACGATCTTCGGGCGGTGCCGCGGCTGCGCAAGCGTCCGAGCACCAGCGAGCTCATCGATTGGATCTCCGTGCTCTCGAAGAGCAACGTCGGCGCCGACCGCATCAAGAGCGAGCTGCCCTTCGGCGGCGTGTTGATCAAGAAGGAGCAGGACCAGGCCACCGTCGCCGAGCAGCGGTCCGGCCGCGCTCGGCGCTGGTGAGCTGGAAGCCCGGCAACTACTGAAGCAGCTTGAACTCGATGCGCCGGTTCTTCTGCTTGCCGGCCTTCGTCTTGTTGTCGGCGATGGGCTCGTCGGGTCCGGCCCCGCGGGTCTCGATGCGGTCCGCGGCGATCCCCTTCTTCGTGAAGTACTCCTTCACCGACTCGGAGCGCTTCTTCGACAGCTCCAGGTTGTGGTCGCGCTTGCCGTCGGTGTCGGTGTGGCCGCTGATCTCGATGCGGAGTTTGGGGTAGTCGGTCAGCACCTTGACCGCTTCATCCAGAACGGTGAACGACTTCGGGCGGATGGTGGCCTTGTTCACGTCGAACTCGATGCCCTGGATCACGCCCGAGAACTTCTTCACCGCCTCGGGCACCTCGTCGGGGCAGCCGTCCTCGTCATCGAAGCCGTTCTTGGTCTCCGGCTCCGTCGGGCACTTGTCGTTCGGATCGAGGATCCCGTCCTTGTCGGGGTCCCGGTCGGGGCAACCATCGGGCGCGACGCCCTTCTCCTCGGGGCACTTGTCGTCGGGGTCGAGGAAGCCGTCCTTGTCCTTGTCGCCGACGGGGCAACCGTCGGGGGCGACGCCCTTCTCGTCGGGGCACTTGTCGTCGGGGTCGAGGAAGCCGTCCTTGTCCTTGTCGCCGATGGGGCAGCCGTCGGGGGCGACGCCCTTCTCGTCGGGGCACTTGTCGTCGGGATCGAGGAAGCCGTCCTTGTCACGGTCGCTCGGGGCTGCGGCCGGTGGCGGCTTCTCCTCGCTGCGCCCCAAGGTCAGCGAGAGGCCCAGGAGCACCTCCGGATGGTGGGCGATCTCGTGGCGCTTGCTGCGGGACTCCGGGCTCTTGCCCGTCATGTTGTCGCGCAGATCCAGGCGCACCCCGAGCAGGCTGGTGAGCGCGAGCTTGGCGCCGATGCCGACGTGGGCCGCGGGGTCACCGTCGGCGCCCATCGCGTCGGTGTCAGCGCCGATGCGTCCCAGCCCCGCCAGCACGAAGGGTGTGATGCGCGCGCCGGGAAGCTGGCCGATCACGTGGCCACGGGCGGCCCACAGCATCGCGCTCTCGTCGCCCGCCGACGCGCCCGGCCCCAGCGCGCCTTCGAGCTCGGCGCCCAGGAACGAGAGCGGGAAGTACGCGACCCGGAGACCGAGCTCGAGCGCCGGGCGCTTGAACGTGTAGTGGGTGTCCTCGACCTTGCGGAGGTTGTGATCGTTGCTCATCCAGATGAGCCCGCCGAACACGCCGAGCTCGATCAGGCCCGCTTCGGGGGTGTACTGACCCATCCATCCTCCGCCGCTGGCGCTCGCGCTGCCTTCGCTGCCCTCGAGCGACAGCGACCCAGAAGCGCTCGCCTCTTCCTGAGCCGAAGCGGTGAAGGCGAGCAGCGTGGAGAACAGAGCAGTGCAGAGGATGATCGGGGCGCGCATGTCGTTCAAGTGCCACCCGCCAACGCCGGGAGCAAGAGTCCGGGGCAGCGCGCGTGCGCAAAGATTGCTGCGCGCGACGCCGCGTCTTCGCGCCTGACGACGCACGCGAAACGGATGCGTGCGTGCGATGCACGACGTCCAGTCGCCGAGCTGTTGTCCCACGGTCCGGGCCGCATTCCGGCCCCTTCCCGCAAGCCCCTCGCCGCCGCGGGCGGACTTTGCTAGCTCAGCTCTCGTGACGGACACCTGGTCTTTTCCTCGCGCCGACGCCCTACCCACCTACGCCTTCGTCGCCACCGACGCGATCAAGGCCAAGGCCGTGGCGGCCGGCGCCGATCTCATCGATCTCGGCCTCGGCAACCCCGATCGCCCCACGCCGAAGGCCATCGTCGATCAGCTCCACCTGGCCGCCGACGTGGGCAAGAACCACCGCTACCACCCCGGGCGAGGGCTGCCGGCCCTGCGCAAGGCGCTGTGCGGGTGGTACGAGCGCCGCTACCACGCGGGCTTCGACGTGGACAAGGAGGTGCTGGTCACGATGGGTGCCAAGGAGGGCATCAGCCACCTGTGCCTCGCCATCCTCGACCGCGGTGACCACGCGGTCGTGCCGGATCCCTGCTACCCGATCCACGAAGGCGCGCCGGCCATCGCGGGCGCCGCCGTCACCGGCTACGCGGTCAAGGAGGGGCTCGAGCCCGCCAAGGCCGTCGCCGACGCCATGCAGAGGGTCGAACGCGCGGGCGGCAAGACGAAGCTCGTGATCGCGAACTACCCGCACAACCCGACGGGGTTCGTCATCTCGCGGGAGGCGCTGGCGGAGCTCGTGCGCGTGGTCCAGCGCGCGGGCGCGATGCTCCTGCACGACGCGGCCTACGCCGATCTGGACTTCAGCAATCGCTTCGCGCCGAGCATCTTCGACTGCGGCATCGACCGCGAAGAGGTGAAGCGCTTCGCCGTCGAGGTGTTCTCGATGTCGAAGAGCTACAACATGCCCGGCTGGCGTATCGCCTTCATGGCCGGCAACGCGCGCATGGTCGGCGCGCTCGCCCACCTCAAGACGTACATGGACTACGGGACGTTCATTCCGCTCCAGCACGCGGCGGCCTGGGCGCTCGACCACGGCGACGGCCTGGTGGACGAGATCCGCAACCTGTACCAGGCGCGCGCCACCACGCTGACCCAGGGGCTCGCGGCGTCCGGCTGGGGCGACGTGCCGGAGCCCAGCGGCAGCATGTTCGTGTGGGCGAAGATCCCGAAGAAGCTCGCCGGCATGTCGGCGCTCGAGACCACGAACTTCCTGATCGAGAAGGCCCATGTGGCCGTCTCGCCGGGCACGGGTTTCGGTCCGGGCGGTGAGGGCTTCGTGCGCTTCGCCTTGATCGAGGATCCTCCGCGGGTGGCGGAGGCGTGCCGGAGGATCGGCGTGGCGCTCGGCTGACTCAGTTACTCGTCTCCAGCAGCCGGTGGATCCGCTCCGGCACCAGCCCATAGCCCTCCGCGGCCGCCAGGAGCGCCGCGTTGTTCGGCAGCTCGGTCAGGAACAGGCGCGCGTACGTCGTGCCCAGGAGCCCTTCGAGCCGGCGTTGCAGCGGCTTCAGCCCCTGCGTCACCGCGCTCTTGGCGTGGTCGGCGTCGCCCAGGGCCACGAACGCGTCGTGCAGCGGCAGGTACACCGTGGACTCGTTGAGCAAGCAGGGGGCGCCGCTCTCCAGGAGCTCCGCTGCCTCGCGGGCCAGCTCGGCGGCGCGCTCGGAGTTGCCGCAGCTTCGCTCGGCCTCCGCCCACAAGCCGAGGGCCGCCGGCAGGATGTCGCGGTTACCGGTGGCGCGGTAGCCCTGTGCCGCCATGCGCAGGAGCGCGGCGGCCCGCTTGCACGAGGGCTCGTTCTTGGCGCGCAGGAGCTCCATGCCCCGGTAGAACAGCACGCCCAGGTTCGCGCGATCCGGCGCGGCCCAGACGCCGCTGGCGGTGGAGTCGGCCTCGGCGCGCACTTCCGCCAGGTGAGCCTCCAGCGCCTTGTCGTTGCCGAAGGTCGCGGCCCAGCCGAGCAGGTTCATCTGCGCGTGGCGCACCGCTCCGGACGAGCCGATGGCGTCCGCCAGCGCGAGCCCCGTCTCCAGCGCGCCGCGCGCCTCCTGCCGGGCGCCGATGCTGGTCAGCGCGAAGCCCAGGTTCGTCATCAGCATCGCCTCGCGCTCCTTGAGGCCGGCGGAGCGCGCGGCCTTGACCGCGTTGCGGCGAGCCTCGAGCGCCGAGGTCACCGCGCCCTGGGTCTGGCGCACGATGGCCAGCGTCTGCCAGGCGTCCACGGCCGCGGCCGAGATGGCGCGGCGCTCCGCCAGGTCGAGCAGGCGCGAGGCCTCGGTCTCCGCCTCCGCGAAGCGACCGGCGAAGGCCAGGCGCGTGGCCAGGACGGCGGAGCAGCGCCCCTCTTCGTCGTGCAGCCCGAGGGTCGCCGCGCGGTCGCGGGTCTCCGCCAGGCGCTCGGTGATGTCGTGGCCGACCCCGCGGGCGTCGTCGTAGCGCGCGCGGGCGCCGGTCGCGCGGACGGTGCTGGGCTCGTCGTAGACGTTGTCCTCCATCGCGCTGACGGCCGTCTCGCGCTCGCTCGCCCGGGGGTCGAGGCGGCTGTACGCCTCGTCCAGGTAAGAAGCGCGCAGGAAGGCCTGGGGTTTGTCCTCCGCGAACGCCAGGGCGCGCTCGGCCATGCGCAAGGCGTCCGCGATGGCGTTGGTGGCGAGGGCGCGCTGCGCTGCGCGGGCCCAGTGCTCGGCGGCGGCGACCTCTTGGCCGCCCAGATCGTAGTGACCGGCGACGGTTGCGGCGTCTTCGCCCATGCTGGCGAGCCAGCCCGCCGCCAGCGCGTGCAGCTCCTTGCGCTCCCGCTCGCCCAGGCTGGAATAGGCGACCTCGCGCACCAGCGCGTGCTTGAACACCCACTCGCGCGTGCCGGGGAAGCGCGACACGTTCTGCTCCATCAGGATCTCCGCCGCGGCGAGCGCCTTCATCACGCTCTCGGCGTTCGACAGGCCCAGCGCCTCGAGCCCCGCGTCCCAGCAGGTCTGGCCGAAGACGGACAATCGGCCCACGGCGTCGCGACACTCGTCGTCGAGCGAGTCGAGGCTCACCTGGATCGCCGCCTCGATGGTCGGGGCGTTCACCGGTGCGTCGCGGGTGACCGCGATGCGCGCCAGCTCCTCGGCGAACAGCGGCAGCCCCGCGCTCTGCTCGGCGATGCGATCGAGCACTTCCTCCGGGGTGCTCTCGCCCATCAGCGCCCGCGCGATGGTGCGCGTGGCGCGCTTGGAGATGGGTCGGAGCTCGAGCCGCACGTGATCGCGGCCGGCGAAGCGGTTGGGGTTGTCGCTCCAGAAGGCGGGTCGGACCAGCGCCATCACCATCAGCGGGCGGTGCGCCGAACGGCCGAGCATGTGGTCGATCCAGCCGATGCTCTCCTGGTCCGCCCACTGCAGGTCCTCCATCACGATCACGGTGGGCTGCTGCGAGGAGATCTGCACCACGAGCTCAGTCATGGCCAGCCAGAGCACGTCGCGCGCGCCGCGAGGGTCGAGCCCCTCCGGCAGCGCCTCGTTGGCCAGGAGGCGCGCCAGGATCTCGCGGTTCTTGCTGGTCAGATCGCTGCGCGTCGCCGGCCCGAGCCGAGCGATGATGGCCGTCTCGGCCTCCTTGCTGGTGGCGCCCTTCGAGAGGCCGACGATCGCGCGCAGCACGTCCGCGGCGGCGCCCAGGGCGTGACCGCTGCCGTAGGCGTCGCTGCGCTGGAGCACGACCGCCGGGGCGTCGGCGCTGGCGGTGATGCGCGCCAGCACCTCGCGGCGCAGGCGGCTCTTGCCGATGCCCGGCGGACCGGTGACCGTGGCCAAGATCGGAGTCGAGTCGCCGCGGGCGCGCTCGAACGCGCTGACGACCTGGGCCATCTCGGGCTCGCGCCCGACGAACGGCGCGCCGCCGGCGCGCTCGGCCCGCGGCCCGCGCAGCTGCTCGCCGACGATGCTCGAGCCGTCGTCGCGCGCGCGGAACTCGAAGCGGCCGCGCCCGAGCTCGCTGGTGGTGGCGTCCGCCAGCACCATGGAGGCCTCCGCGTCTCGGGCCAGCGACGAGGCGCGATCGACGACCTCTCCCACGGGCTGCATCTCACCGGTCTGACTGGTGAGGTTCATGCGCGCGCGCCCGCTGGCGATGCCCACGCGCGCGCCGGCGTGGGCCAGCTTGCGGCCGAGCTCGAGGGCCGTGGTCGCCTCCGTGCCGACCGAGTGCCGCGCGCCGAGGTGGGCGACGATGGAGTCCGGGCCGAGCGGCACGGCGTCCGCGCCGCGGGAGCGTAGGTGCTCGAGCGCCCGTTCCCGGGCGGATCCCTGGGCGAAGCGCAGGGCGACGATGCTCGTCACCAGGCGCGAGGCGCTGGAGCCGAGCCGCGTCGAGAGCGCCGGCTCTCCCAGGCCCGAGCTCGGCCAGACCACCCGATCGAGCTCCAGCTTCGAGTCCTCGAGCGCGCTGATGACCTCGCGCATGCTGCCCGGGCGGTGCTCCGGCTCGGTCGAGAGCATCCGGTGCACGAGCGCTTCGAGCAACGGTGGGGTCTCGCGGCGCAGCTCGGAGAGGCGCGGGGGAGGGGTCGTCACCAGGCGGGCCAGCGTGGCGATGGCGGTCGGGCCCACGTGCGGTGGGCGTCCGGCGATCAGCTCGAACAGCGTCGCGCCCAGCGAGTAGATGTCCGAGCGCACGTCGATGGGAGCGTCGCCGCGGGCCTGCTCGGGGGCCATGTACGCCGGCGTGCCGACCACGTCGCCGTTGCGCGTGATGCGGATGTCGCCGGCCGCGGCGGTGCCGAAGTCCACGAGCTTGGGCAGCACGTCCAGCTCGCCAGCCTCCGCGGGCCGGGAGGTCAAGACGATGTTGGCCGGCTTGATGTCCCGGTGGATGACCCCAGCCTGGTGCGCGGTCTCGAGGGCGGTCGCCACTTGAATGATCAGATCCACCGCCTGGCGTATGCTGAGCGGGTTCTTGCGCTGGCGGTTCACCAGGTCCTCGCCGTCCAGCCACTCCATGGCGATGAACGGCAGGCACGAGTCGTCGAGCACGCCGTAGGCGATGATCTTCACGATGCCGGGATGATCCAGGTGGCTCAGGAGCTCGCCTTCGCGGGTCAGGCGCGCCTCCTCTTCCGGCGAGACGCCGGCGTCCGCGGCGATGACCTTGAGGGCCACGTAGTGCTCACTGACCTTGTCCCAGGCCCGGTAGACCACCCCCGCGCCGCCGCGCCCGACCTCGCGCTCGACGACGAAGCGGCCTCCCATCAAGCGACCATCGGGGGGGGCAGACGACACCACGGTGGCCCCGAGGGTAGTGCTCTCTCAGCAGGGAGTCGATATTGCCAGAGCTTTGGCTATCATCGCGGGCGATGAGCAAGCTCTACATGCTCGCCGGGGGCATCGTCGAACCCGGCGGGGGGAGCGCCGGCCGCGTCAGCGCCTTCGTCGCGTACAACCCTCGGCCCGGCGTCAGCCGCCTGTTCAAGGTCCACGGCGCGGCGTCCGAGCCGATGGTGAGCGAGCTGCCGTCGGCCACCACGATCGACCTGTCGGCGTTCCGCCACGAGCTCGAGCAGGAGCTCGAGCCGGAGCTTCGCGCCATCGGGGCGCGGGGTGGCGCTGCAGCCATCGCGCAGCCCAAGGCCGACTGGATCGCGAACGTCGTGCGCCGTCACCTGGCGGCGGTCGAAGGGATCGAGGTCGGATAGTGCTCGAGCGCGTCGCGGTCCACCAGACTCGGCTCCGGGTTCCCGGGCTCGGGCTCGATTCCCGTGGCGTGGCGCTCGGCGCGCGGGGGCTCGTGCTCTTGCCCTCTCTCGATCGGCTGATCGCTTTTCTGGCCGTGTACACCGAGGAGCAGTCACTGGGCGCGCTCGGCGACTCGCTCCGGGTGGACGTGGTGAAGAGCAAGCTCGGCACGCGCGAGGTCGCGCTCTCGTTCGACGCCGGAGCGAGCGACCGCATGGACCGTGTCGCAGAAGTGTCGCGCTTGGCCGGGGGCTTCACCTTCACCGGCACCAGCCGTCACTTCGTCCAGTACCGCGACGCGGCGGCGCCCTTCGGCTACGACGCGCCGGAGATCAGCGCCACGGACGCGGCGCTGGCGCTCTACCACAACACGTTCTCGCAGACCTACGACGTGGAGCGCGGCATCGAGCTCAAGTCGCTGCTCTTGCGCCTGATGCCCCACGCCGATCCGAAGGCGTCGCTCCGTCACCCCGAGCTCTGGGTGCTCGCGGAGCCCGGCCTCGGCCCTTCGCTCCTGGGCTACTTCACCCGCTCGAACGTGGCCGCGCGGGCCGGAGTGGCGGAGTGGCCCCCGGAGTCGAGCCTGGACACCGAGCCGGTGCGGCGCTGGCTGTTCCACGTCACGGATCTGCCGGAGCGCATCCTGCCGCTCCTGGCGCGGACCCCCGGGATCTCGTCGTTCGCGCCGGTCACCCCCGGGGCAGCGGTGGAGGTCCTGTGGCGGCACCCGATCGCGCTCGAGGCCTGTCCGGTGTTCCACGACAGCGGCCTGGTGCTGTTCCGAGGCCGCGGCGAGCCGGCGCTGGATCTACCCAGCTTGCCCGCGTTGGCCGAGGTGAGCTCCCTCGCGCGCACTCAGGTCAGCGAGCTCCCGGCGGTGACGGGGCGCTCGCTCCCGACGGCGCCGAACGTCGGCGCGCCGCTGCGCCTCGCGCCGGACATCGCGCCTCCCGGTAGCGTGGCAGCGGTGCTCGTGCCCACCGACGAGCTGCCGCTGCTCCGGCGCCTCTCGTACGCGCTGGGGGCAGAGATCATCCGCACCACCCGCATCGCCATCACGCAGTTCGGCGCGCTGCTCTTGCGCGACGACGGCATCGACGCGCTGCCGCTGGGCACGTTCTTCCGCCGCATCCACCCCTCGGTCTACGTCCCCTCCGGCTACCGCGTGGTGCCGCAGGTGCCGCCGGAGGTGGTGTTTCAGGCGCTCGGCGCGCCCGGTGATCGCGCCGTGTTCCTCTGGCCCGACGGCAGCGCCGCGGCGCTCGCCACGGCCTCGCTGGTGCCGCTCGAGACGGCGCTCGTCGAAGGCCACAGCTGGTCGCCCCTCGGCGTGACGGAGCTCGAGAACGTCTTCGCCGAGGAGATCCCCACCGTGTGGCTGGACGCGCTGGGCATGAACCCCCTCCGCGGGC
Source organism: Polyangiaceae bacterium (assembly GCA_015075635.1). Taxonomy (NCBI): domain Bacteria; kingdom Pseudomonadati; phylum Myxococcota; order Polyangiales; family Polyangiaceae; species Polyangiaceae bacterium. The sequence goes on along the minus strand of JABTUA010000002.1, from coordinate 2,182,089 downwards.
TGGAGAAGGCGTGAGCGGTCAGCTCGTCGCCGAGCTGACCGGCCGCGTGCTGGTTCCGATGCTCGCGGGCGGAGCGCTCCGCCCGCTGCCTCCCATCGGCCACGCCCGCGCACGCGCAGTGGCCGAGCACGGCGGCTTTGCCGCGAGCGTGCTCGACGAGGCGCGCGCGCGCCGCCTGCGGCTCGCCCGCCGGTTCTGTCCCGTCGACGCGCTGCCCGATCCCGGGCCCGGCGAGTGGATGATGCTGTGCGCGCTGAACGATCTGCTCCAGGCGACCAACCCGACGCTGCTCGGGCCCTTTGGCAGCGAACGCCCGCAGAAGCTGCTCGAGATGGCGCAGGCCACGCTGCTCGTCGCTGGTCCGCCCCGGAGCGTCGGCGAGGCGCTGTGCCGGCACGCGACTTTCTCTCGCCTGCTCGAGATCGTGCGCCTCGACACCCACGTGAGCTTCTGGGTGGGGCGGCGAGTCTACAAGGGAGCCAAGCCCCCGAAGCGCCTGACGCGCTGGCGCAGCGTGCGGCGCGTGAGCGAACGCGAAGAGAGCGTGCGCTTGCCCGAGATGACGCCGGCCAATCCGGCGGCGACGCCGCTCTTCGAGCAGGTGCTTGCCTCCTTGCTCGCGGCCTCTCCGCTCACGGATCTGTGTACGGCGACGCGCGAGCTTCCGCCCTTCCGCTGGACCGGCGCAGCGTTGTCTCTGGTGTCCGTGCCCGCGGGGCGCACCCTGGTTGCCCGCGGCCTCGACCGCGTCCGCGCGCAGAAGGCGCTGGCCAAGGCGCTCGGGGGGCTGCCGGATCCGGTGCGCCGTGGCGTGACCCCGGAGGCGGCCCGAGCGGCGACGGCGGTCGCCGAGCTGCTCGCGGATCTCGAGCGGCGGCGGCACGAGACCCCGTTCAGCGCCCGCGCGGTGGCCGGCGGGCCCGCATCCGCGGGCGCGTGATCACGGGCAAACGGCGTGACCTCTCGTGCCTGGGCAGGTCCATGTACTACGGCCGCGGCCGCGAAAGACCTCGGGCTGACCAGCAAGGCGCCGAACGGGCTCACGTTGACGGGCCTCGAGAGGAGACCAAGCGCCGGTGGCGGCGACTCAGCTCGACTCGGGGAGCACCGATCGATGCTGACGCTTCCGGGGGCGCCGTGGGAACGCCCCGTGCCGGCCTGCTAGAATCGACTGGGAATGCGACGCGCGACCCGGGCGCCGGCGTTGGTCGGCCGTCAGAGTGAGGTCGAGCTGCTGCGGGGCGCGCTCGCTTCGCCGCCTGCGGTGGTCCGGATCAGCGGGGACGCTGGGATCGGCAAATCGCGGCTCGCTCGCGAGGCGATCGCGATGGCACGCGAGCGTGGGTTCGCGGTGCAGGAAGCCGCTTGCTTCCCGCACGACGCCTCGATCGCCTACGCTCCATTCCGCGAGCTGATACGCGGGCAAGGAGACGCGACGCTCGACGCGCTTCTCGCGCACGACCCGAAACGCTTCTCGCCTGTGGATGTCGATGAGCGGCGGCGCGCAGCGTTCGTGGCGTGGAGGGACTGGCTCGAAGCGTCGGCGGCCAATCGACCACTCTGCCTGTGCATCGAGGACCTGCACTGGTGCGACGAGGTCAGCCTCTCGCTACTCGCCGACATCGCGTTGCGCCAGCTGGAGGTGCCTTGCGTCATGCTGCGTCGCGCGCCACTGGTCTGGTGCAGAGGCATGGGAGGAGGCTCTTCCGGCCAGTCTCGCTGCGGCCGACGCAGCGTTTGCGTTGTACGCGTTTCGGTCCGCGAAGGAGCACTGGACGCTGGCGCTCGAGGCCGCCGCTCGCCTGGGACGCGAGCTGTCCCCGGCCGCCGTCGGTCCGTTCATGCAGCGGCTCTCTCCACCCCCGCCGCCGCCCGACGCGCCGAGTCCGCTGCGGTTCGCGCCCCCCGGAAAGCTCGTAGACGCGCTCACCGCCGCGGGCTTCGGCGACACGCGTGAGGAGCGCCGCAGCATGGTGTTGCCGTGGCCAGGGCCGCCCGATGAGCTCTGGCAGCACATCTACGACATCGCCATCCCGCTCCGGCCGCTCTTCGATGGCCTGTCCGGCGACGAGCGCGCGGCCGCGCTCGCCGAGTCGGTCGCGGGCTACGCCAAGCACTACGACGGGAGAACGGTGAACGTGCCTGCCTCGATCGTCACGGTGTCGGCTCGTACTTGAGCCCCCGTCGCCAGCCATGGCACGAGACCCCGTTCAGCGCCCGCGCGGTGGCTGGCGGGCCCGCATCCGCCGGCGCGTGATCACGGGCAACGGCGTGGCGCTCGACGCCAAGTGAGGCACTGGCGAGAAGCCGACCGCAGCCAGATCCGCGGCGGTGAGCACCGAGCCCGTGGCCGCGCGGGCGGCCCGCGAGAGCACGTCCTCGAGCTCGCGGTCGTTCCCCGGCCAGTCGTGCTCGGAGAGCAGGCGGAGCGCCGAGGTGTCGAGGCCCATCGGGCGTCCCTCTTTCTCCAAGCCGCTCCGGGCCAGCGCCCCCAGCGCCAAGGCCCGGATGTCTTCGGCGCGCTCACCCAGGCTCGGCAGGGCGACCTCGGCGCTGCCGAGCCAGCGCGCCAGGTTCTTGGCGACCCGCCCCGCCTCGACCAGCTCCGCGAGCGGCGTTCGCAGGCTGGTCACCAGAGAGACGGGCAGCACGCTGCCGCGCACGGGGACGTCGGCGTGCCGCGAGAGCGTCCTGCCGATGTGCTCTTGCACCGGGAGCGGCAGCGCCGCGGCGTCCAAGAGGCACAGCGTCCCGCCGTCCGCCAGCGCGAGCGGCGAGCTGTCTGGGTCCTGCCACAGCGCGAGCTCGTGCTCGGGACCGCTGGTCCCGTCCACCACCACCAGCGGTCCCCCGCGTCGGGCGCTGGACAGGTGCACCAGCGCCGCCCAGGCCGAGGCGTACACTCCGGGCGGCGTTCTGAGCACGACCGGCGCGCCGAGCCTCCCGAGGCGCTCGAGCTCCTCGCTGGCCAGGCGTGCGGCGGGGCTGTAGAGCGCGCCCTTGGCACGCCGCGCCACGCGCTCGGCGTGCGCGACGTGTCTTCCCGTCTCCAGGCCGATGATGTGGCTCAGGCGTGCGACCTCGTCGTCCGCGCGATCGGCGCGCGCGATGGCGGCGAGCTCGCGCTCACGCGAGCGAGCCAGGGCCGACGAGACCGCGATCAACGCGCTGACCCGGTCGGTCAGCGCGCGCACCGCTCGGGCCTCCTCCAAGCTCATGGCGGAGGAGCGCGCGCCCTGCGGCAAGAGCAGGAAGCCGAGCGGTCCGTCCTCGTCGAGCACCACGGTGGCGCTGAACGCCTTTCTGCTCTTGAACCAGGCGAGCAGGGGGCGCACCTCCGGACGGCGGACCTCGAGCGCCGCCAGCACTTCGGCGCGCAGCGTGCGCTCGGGCTCTGCCAGCGCTAGCTCGTACAGGCGCTCCGGCGCGGCGGTCTTGTCGACGTGGAGGTAGCCGGCCAGATCGACGCTGAGCACTTCTTCCGGATCGCTGCGCCAGAGCTCCGGCCGGGCCCCGGGCACCGCAGTCGCTTTCGACAGCGCGGCGAGCGCGGCGCGGATGGCGGCGTCCGGCTCGGGCTGCAGAGCGCCGCGGCTGGCCGCGTCGATGGCGTCGAGCCAGCGGGACTGCTCGGGGGCGAGGGACGAGGAGACTCGGCGCGCGATCAGGCCGATCAGGATCGCCAATATCGACGCGACCAGCACCACCGCGCCGGCGTGGGCCGGGGCGCTCCGCGCGACGAAGCCGGTGACGAGCAGGGTGGGCGCGCCCAGGATGGCCAGCGCGAGGACGCCGCGCAGCGTCCGGCTCACGCTCGTCGGGTCGCGGGTCGCCGCAGCCCAGGTGGCGCCGAGCGCTGCGAGGAGCACGGCCACGGGGAGCACGCGATCCGGCGCCGCGACGTCGAGCAGCGCGGCAGGGACGGCCACCAGGAGCGCCGTCGTGACCAGCGCCAGAGCGCCGGTGGCACGGTCTGCTGCTCCGAGCTCGAGGCGGCGCAGCCAGCGCAAGCGCAGGCTCGTCGCCACGAGCACCAGTAGGCTGCCCGCGGCGGCGCTGGTGGTCGCGTAGTCGATGGCCAGCGGATCGAGTCGCACCATCTGCTCCGGCAAGATGGCGCGCGTGAGCGGTGCGGCGACGGCGATGGCCCAGAGGAAGGCGGCGAATGCAGCCGCGTCCAGGGAACGCGTCGCGCTCGGCGCCGCCAGCAGCCCGCCCAGCGACGAGACGCGCGCGAGCCCCACCAGCGCGGCGACCGTCGCCGTCCCGACACCGGCGTTCGCCACGGCGTCGAGCCCCGCGCGGCCCGCGCTGCCGGTGCGCGCGGCGACCCAGAGCGCCGCTCCCCAGGCCACGGCGCGCACGACCCGTCGCGCGACGACCTCGGTGTGGTCCTCGCCGGCGCGTGGGCTGTCGGTCCTGCGCCACACCAACGCGAGCCCGAGCGTGAGGCCCACCAGCGCGACCCAGGGCCAGGCTCCGCCCCGGGTGGAGACGGCGCCGAAGCACACGTATGCCACCGCGGCGGCGGGCAGGATGAAGCTCTTCAGGGAGAAGCCCAAGGCGTCCTCAGCATGGTCGCGACGCTGCCCAAACGCCTACTTTTTGGGCTCCGTCGCCGGCTTCTCGCCCTCCGCCAGCTTGACGAAGCGCTGCTCGGGGCCCGACGGCGTGTACATCTGAATCGCGACCAACCCGCTCTTCCCCGAGGACACGAAGGCGTGCTTTTCGCCAGGAGGTATGTCGAAGACGGCACCGGCGCTGACCGGGTGGTCCTTGCCCCCGAGCTTCATCGTGCCGGCCCCGTCCAGCACCGCGATGTGCTCCCAGGTCGGGTGGTCGTGCTCCTTGATCTCGGCCGAGCGCGCCGCCAAGAGCACGCCGAGGCTGCCCGGGATCGGAGCCTCGCCGCCGAAGGCGATGCGGGCGTGGAACGCTCCGGCGCCCCAGCTCAGATCCTTCGCACCAGGCAGCGCGACGTGGGCCAAGGGACCAGGGCGCTTTCTCCAGCGCACCTCGAACGGTTTCTGCTGCGCCCGCGCCAGCGCGGCCTCGAGCGTGCCGCTCTTGGCGGCCAGCCCGAGCACGAGCTTCGCGCCGACGCTGCCGGCCTTCAAGATCACGCCGAGGCCCGGCGCGCGCAGCGCGCCCCACTGTTCCAGCTTCACCGCGCCGCCGTCGTCGCCGCTCACCAGGGTCTCTCCGCTCAGAGCCACTGCCAGGAGCTCGAGCTGGTGGTGGCGCGGCAGGAGCACGACGCTGTTCGGGGCGAGCTCTTCGAGCCACAGCGTGCCGGGTGAGTCCGAGCCGCTCGGGGCCGCCTTGGCGAAGCCGGGATCCGGGACGATCTTGTCGAGCTTGCACTCCCTGTCCTTGCAGGTGTGGCTGCGCGCGAGGACCATCGCCAAGCTGGCGGGCAGGCTCCCGTCGATGCCTGCCGACTCCGGCGGCGCGGCGGGCGCGCTCGGCGCTTCGGCTGGCTCTTCGTCGCTCGGTTCGGCGAGCGGAATGAACGGCAACCCGTCCTTGGGTCCGGGCGGCGGCCACTTGGTTTCGGGCGCCGTGCGGGAGCAGCCAAGCAGGCAGAAGGCCGCGGAAAACAGCACGACCGTGCGCTTCATGCGCCGGAGGGTGGCTCGCTTCGCCGAGACCGGCAAGGCGTTTCGGCGATTGTGCGTTGCAGGGGAACCGACCTCAGAGGACACTGCTCATTCGACACGTACCGCGCACGTCCGATGGGAGGGGGGAGCCCAGGTCGCCTCATGAAGAAGAATTACGTCCTCGACACGAACGTACTGCTCCACGACCCATACGCGCTCTTCAAGTTCGAGGACAACGACCTGATTCTTCCGATCTACGTCTTGGAGGAGATCGATCAGTTCAAGCGCGACAACGCCGAGCGCGGCCGCAACGCCCGCACGGTGTCGCGGCTGCTCGATGGCCAGCGGGAGAAGTACGGCTCCCTGTCCGAAGGCGTGAAGACGGGCGAGGGCGGTACCCTGCGCGTCTACGTCCCGAGCACGCGACCCGAAGTGAAGATCGCGCTGCGCCCGTCCTCCGGCGATCACGCCATCTTGCAGTGCGCCGTCGAGCTGCGCGATCAGTACCCGGACCGGCCGACCATCTTCGTGACCATGGACGTGAACCTGCGCATCCGGGCGGACGCGTTCGGTCTGCGCACGGAGGCCTACGAGAACCAGTCCGTGGACGTGGAGCACCTGGACACGGGCGTGGTCGAGCTCCCGATCACGGCCGAGGAAATGGACCGGTTCTTCGAGACGGGAGCCATCCCCGCCAACGGCCGCGCCAACCTGTACGCGAACGTGTGCGTGCTGCTCCGGGACGACAGCCCGCGGCAGCGTACCGGTCTCGCGCGGTTCCACGCCGAAAAGGGCGAGATTCGTGCGCTTCGGACCCCGCGCGAGGGCCTGTCCGGCATTCGCCCGCGTAACAAGGAGCAGAGCTTCGCGCTCGATCTCCTGCTCGACGACTCGATCCGCCTGGTCACCATGGTGGGCAAGGCGGGCACGGGCAAGACGCTCTTGGCGCTGGCCGCCGGACTCCGGCGAACGGTGGACGACGGCGCGTACGCGCGCCTCCTGGTCAGCCGGCCCGTGATGCCGATGGGACGCGACCTGGGCTTCTTGCCAGGTGACATCGACGAGAAGCTGAACCCCTGGATGCAGCCCATCTTCGACAACCTGGAGTTCTTGTTGGCCGCGGGTGGCGGCAAGCGTCGCGGCGTGCGCGGCTTCGAGGAGTTGCTCGAGTCCGGGCAGATCCAGGTGGAGCCGCTGACCTACATCCGTGGTCGCAGCCTGCCGCAGCAGTACGTGATCGTGGACGAGGCGCAGAACCTGACGCCCCACGAGGTGAAGACGGTCATCACCCGCTGCGGCGAGGGCACGAAGATCGTCCTGACGGGCGATCCGTTCCAGATCGACAACCCCTACGTGGACAGCGCGACCAACGGCCTCAGCGTCGCGCTCGACCGGCTTCGCGGCGAGAACATCACCGCGCACATGTTGCTCGCGAAAGGTGAGCGCAGCGAGCTCGCGAACATCGCCGCAAACAAGCTATGACCGTCCGCCGCCGGGATCTCGAGCGGGGGCTCGCGCACGCCGAGCGTGTGATCGCGCTCGCCGAGCGCTGCCGCCCGACGAACGCCCGCGTCGAGCTCGAGCGCGTGCTCGAGGCGTGGCAACGCGGGCACGAGCGAGCGCCGGCGTGGCAATTCGCGCCGGCCGCGGGGCTCGCGGACGTGTGCGCCGGGCTCGAGCAGGTCGCACGGCACGCGGAGACCTGCTGCGGCTGGGGCCGCCTCTACGCAGACCGCGCGCGCGAGCTCGCCGTGGAAGCGGAGCTCGCGGAGCGGGTGGGGACCCCGGGTTTCGCGGCTCAGGCGGCGCGCCGCTACCCCGTCGAGTCCTCCGAGGACGGGAAGACCGCCCGGACCTGGGCCGAAGCCTGGGCGGTCGAGAGCCCGAGCGCCCAGCGCGGTGAGGCCGTCGACAGTGACGACGAGCACTGCCCAGAGAGCCTGCTCTCCGCCATGCGACGCGCAGTGGGTGCGCACCGGCTGCCGTTCCGCGTGGTGGTTCACGACGACCTGCTCTCCGCGGCTGCCACCGGGGATGGGATCATCGTCGTGCGCGGCGGCGCGCGTTACCGCCGGTTCGACGTCGAGCGCATCGTGCGCCACGAGATCGAGGGTCACGCCTTGCCGCGCGCCCGGGCAAGGTCCGAGAGCTCGGCCCTGTTCTCCGTCGGAACGGCGGGGGGCTCGGACGACGAAGAGGGGAGGGCCCTGTTGCTCGAGCAACGCAACGGCTGCCTGGGTGCAGAGCGCCGCGCAGAGCTCGGGCGCCGCCACCTGGCGGCCATCGCGGTCCGCCTTGGTGCCGACTTCGTCGAGACGGTGCGTCTGCTCCTCGCGCTCGGCGCGAACGTGGAGCAGGCGGTCCTGATCGCGAACCGGGTCCACCGGGGCGCCGGGCTCGCGCGGGAGATCGTCTACCTCACGGCGCTCGCGCGTGTGGGGCGGCTGCTCGCCCTGGACCCCGAGGCCGAGCGCTGGCTCGAGCGAGGGCGTATCGCCGTCGGCGCGGTCCCGGTGCTCCGGGAGCTCGGGGAGCCGCCGGAGCTGATGCGCGCGCGGGCGGCGTAGCAGGCAATTTCCTCGCGCACCAAAGGGACGGGCGTTGCGCCAGGCCTGGTCAAGGCGGCCATCGGCCCGGGAACGCGATGCCGAGAGCCGTCGCGACCTCGGTCAGCTTGCGGTCGGCAGTCCACAAGGTCGATGTCGCGACGAGCGCACTGGCCAGCAACTGCGCATCGACCCAGCCGATGCCGCGGCGTGCGAGCTTGCGCCGCTTGATGAACGTCAGGACTTCCTCATCCGTGATGTTTGGAGCGAAAGGCAACCTTCCGAAGAGGCTTTCTTCACGAGCCGAGAGCCCGCCAAGCACCAGCTCGCCAACTACCGCCGTGTGCACCAGTACAGCGCCGTCTTCGTCGAGAAGGGCCTCGAGCGATTGCCGGCTCTCTACACTCGACTTGCCCGCGAAGAAGCGCCGCCAGACGGACGTGTCGACGAGAACGGGCGTCATGAGCGACGTCGCGGAGTCGGTTCGAGGTCAGGCAACCTCCCAGCCAATGCGCTGAGGCGGCGCCTTGCTTCACGCTCCACCAAGAGCCGCAATCCCAGCTCGATGACCTCGGTCTTGGTCTTCGCCCCGCTCGCTCTCAGCGCCAGTCGTACCAGCTGGTCGTCGAGGTTCAGAGTCGTCCTCATGCATACGAGTATGCATGATTTCGATGCCTAGAGCCATCTCGCCGCACGCCAGTTCGGTTCTCCGCGAGTCGAGCGCTACTTCCGCCACCAAACACCATGGCGGTGGCCGGACGGGGCGGTGGGCCAACGCCGCCCAAGCACGAAACCCAGCCCAAGGAGCGCGAGCCACCCCGAGCCAACTCCACCAGTCCTACCCGCCGCGCGGCAACCACATCCCCCCTCGTCCGCCGGAGCCGCCGCTCCACCCCCGCCCGTGCCGCCCGTGATACCGCCCCCGGTGCCGCTCGTAGTACCGCCGCTGCCTCTTGACCAGGTACGGCGGCACCATACGCAGGCGTGGTGCGCCGCCCGCGTCCAAGAGCTGCACGCTGCCGGCGACGAGGCGCAGGCCCCGCACCTTGCCGCTCAGCGCCACCTCGTACTGGACCGACCGCTCCGCCGGTGCCTGCTCGAGCACCAGGAAGTCTTCTGTCCCCACCGCCGTCGGTCGGTGCACCGTGTCTTCGTCACCGCTGACGAGCGCTGCACACGCCGAGGGCTTCGACGTGGTCTTGCCGGGGGAGTGAGTCTCAGGAGCGCGTGCGCGTGTTGACGCGGTACCTCGAAGTCACGGCTGGAGGCGAACGCGAGCGCCAGGGCGAGAGCGAGGGCGCGGGCGCGCACCCGGATTTCACGCTCCGCGTGCGCCCCGTGGAAGCGGGTTGCGGCGCCCCGTCGGGTGGGCGAAGATGTGGGCATGAACCCAGCGGGGAGGTTGGCTCTGGCTTGCGCCGCTCTCGTGTGCGCCTGCACCGGCTCGACCGGCGGGGATTCCCCGAGCGGCGGGAACCCGAGCCTGGCTGGAGTCTGGGACGGTGTCGGCACCCGGTGGGGTAAGGACCCTGAGCAGGCGACTGTCGACATCGGCCCCGATCACTTCTTCGTCACCACGGGGGCGCGCGCTCTCACAGCCCAGCGCACGGCCACGGGCCTGCTGGTCATCTGGAACGACCCCACCGCTTGGAACGGGGATTCGAGCTTCGTGCTGACTGCCCACGGCGGTCCCGCGTTGTCCCTCGGCGCAATCCCGCTGAACGTCTCAGGGAACTGGACGGCCGACGCCCTGAACGGGAACCCGCTGTACGGTTGCTCGCTCTCGCTTCACACGACGGCCGATGGAGCGTGCAAACGGCTCACGGACAGCGACTTGGGTGGTCCGAAGGTCCCCGAGTGGCTGCCGAACCCCGAGAACGCGAAGTTCGCCGGCAGCCGCGTCTCAGCGGCGCCCTCGATTTTCGGTGACCTCGGAGGAGTGTGGAAGCTGGAGCAGCCCGGGGTCGGCAGCTGCACAGTCGAGTTCGCGGGCAACCGCATGGACGCTGCGTGCGCAGGCCATGGGAACACGAAGGGGACGCTACACGTCGAGGTGAACGGTTCGACGCTGAGCGGGTACACCAGTGCCGGTTTCGAGTTCTCGGCGCAGCGCCGTTAGGGCGCTCGGCGTGCTCGGCGTGCTCGGCGCATCCGGCCTGCTCGGATGGCGGATGTCGGGGCGCCGCACCGGCGGGAAGGAGCCCTGTGGCCCACTGCTCGCCTACCGCCAGGGCGTCGGAGCAGGCGCTGCGGCGGCGCGCCCGGGTGACGCGGTGTGGCTGGGCGTCATGACGCTGCCCGCCCGCGAGCGCGATCGGGTGCTGGAGCTGATGTCCGGTCTGCTGACGGCGCTGGAGGCTCGCACCAGCCCGACCGGCTTGGACCTCGTCTCGGGCGACCTTCGGGAGGAGCTCGCGGAGGTCAGAGGCTGGTTCGTGCCCGTGATGAACGCAGCACAAGAGGTGATCCAGGAGCGCTGGGTGGCCCACGATGTCGCGGTGCGGATCCTCCGCGAGGCCGCGCGGCCGGCTGACGGCGAGCGGCTCTTGGCGGCTTGGCCGAGCTCGACGCCCGAAGACGAGCTGGCCCGCCGAGCGCGCTTCGCCGCTTGGCCCATCACCGGCGGCGCCCTGGTGAGCGGGCTCTCGCCTGGGCAGCGCGAGCGCGTTCGGGATGCGCTCCGGGCCCGCATTCCCAGCACGGTGTCCGCGCTCGCGCTCGTGATCGACTCCGACCTTCAGGCCAGGCGCGACGCACCGGCTGCCCTCCGCTCCTTGCAGCAGGACTGCCGTGAGCGGCAGACCCACCTTCGCAAGGTGCGGGACCGCGACGCCTGGTCGCTTGCCGCGCTGGCCGAAGCGGACGACGCGCCGCTCTTACCCTGGCTGCCCCTCGGGACCGGAGAGCTCTTGGTCGTGCCGCGGCTCGGCGCGCTGGCGCGTTCGGCTGAGCTCCGGAGCGAAGTCGTCGACGCCCTGGCGGCGGCGCGGGCTCAGGGTCGCATCGCGTGTGCGCCGGCCGGGTGAGGACGAGGTCATCGTGCGCGACGCGAGGCCCTACACCCGGTTTGCAGGTAGGCGCTCTGCAGCTCCCGGCCGAGCTGGTCGCGCAGCGGGCCGTAGCCCCGCGGCAGCCGCCGCGCGATGGCATCTCCGCGGGTGAGTGCCTCGAGCGCGCCGCGGCAAGCACCGCGCTCGGTGTCGCCGAATCACTTCTTCCATGGCTTCCGATCGGCATGAGGCCGGCAGGTCCAGCGACCGCCTCATCCAATCGCGGCCGCTCTGGCCGATACCGATGACACTCTGCGTGGCCGGGCGCCCTCACAAAACCGGGGCGCCGCTCATCTCCTGTCGCCGATGATGGAACGGTGATCTAGCGCTTGATCACCCCGCAGCCGATTCTTCCGCCTGCGTTCCCGACGGGTTGCCCGCCGTCGTCCTTCTTCTCGTGGACGATGATGGCGCGGTCGAGGAACGAGCTCTTGTCGCCCGGCTTCAGGTTGGCGCCGGCGATGGTGATCTCGAGCTTGCCCTCGCCGTTCGCGGCGATCTCGATGTTGCCGAGATCTCCCAGGTGGCGCTCGGAACCGTGGGGCATGCCGTGCTTGTGACCGCCCGGGTTGAAGTGATCGCCGGCGCTCTTGCCGTCCGGTGAGCTGCAGTCCCCCTTCTCGTGGACGTGCGCGCCGTGCGGGCCCGGCGAGATGCCGCTCACGCTCAGGGTGACCTTCACGCCGTCCGCGGTCTCCTCGAGCGTGGCCTTGCCCGCGAGCTTGCTCCCGCTCTTGGCCTCCATCGTCACTTCGATGGGAGCGGGCGCGGGCTCCTTGGCCGCCTCGGGCTCGGCCTCGGGCTCAGGCTCCTTGGCGGCCGGCTCCTTGGCGGCCGGCTCGGGGCTTTCGGGCGGGGGCGGGGTGGAGCCTCCGCAGGCGGCGACCAACAGGGAAACACCCAGGAGAGGCAGGGCTCGGATCATGGTGGTCCGGTTCTTAACGCTCCCGGCCCGCGCTGCAAAGGCCCCCGTCAGACGAGGTCTACGAAGACCGGCGCGTGATCGGAGGGCTTGTCCCGCTGCCGCTCCTCCGCGTCGATGTGGGCGCCGGTGCAGCGCTCCGCCAGGTCGCCGCTCAGCAGCACCAGATCGATGCGCAGGCCTTCGTTCTTCGCGAAGCCAGCCCCCCGGTAGTCCCACCAGGAGAAGCGGCCGCCCTCCCGATGGTGCAGCCGGTAGGCGTCCACCAGCCCGAGCCCGAGCAGCTTGCCGAGCGCGCGGTGCTCGTCCGGGTGGAAGTGGAGCTGCCCGCGCATCCGCTCCGGGTCGAAGACGTCCCGCTCGTCCGGCGCGACGTTGAAGTCCCCGCACAGCACCAGCCCCCTCTTGTCGGGGGCCTGGTCCAACAGCGTCTTCGCCAGGCGATCGAAGAAGGCGAGCTTCACGGCGAAGCTCGGGCTGTCCACGGACTTCCCGTTGGGCACGTAGGCGGAGAGCACCCGGATCCCGCCGACGCTGGCGGCGATCAGGCGCTTGTCCGGGTCGTTCGCGCCGTCGGAGAGCCCGACCGACACGTCACGCATGGGCAGGCGCGAGGCGATGGCGACGCCGTTGTAGGTCTTCTGCCCGGCCATGGCCACCGCGTAGCCCAGTCGCTGCAGCTCGTCCGTCGGGAAGTCGTCGTCCACGACCTTCGTCTCCTGCAAACACAGGACGTCGGGCTCGTGGCGCTCGATCCACCCGACCACCGCGTCCACGCGCGCGCGGATCGAGTTCACGTTCCAGGTGGCGATGCGCATCGGGATTAGGCGTACAAGCCCCGCAACTCCGAGGCCTTGGCCACGCGCCCTATGGACACGATGAAGGCGGCGGTGCGCATCGGTACGTCGTGCTCGAGCGAGACCTTCAAGACCGTGTCGAACGCCGTGGTCATCATGTGCTCCAGATCCTCGAGCACGCGCTCGTAGCGCCAGTAGTAGCCCATGCGGTTCTGTACCCACTCGAGGTACGAGACGCCCACGCCGCCCGCGTTGCACAGGATGTCCGGGATCACGAAGACTCGCTTCTTCTCGAGGATGTCGTCGGCCTCGGGTGTGCAGGGACCGTTGGCGCACTCCGCGATGATCTTGGCCTTGATGCGGCCGGCGTTCTTGGCGGTGATCTGGTTCTCCAGCGCCGCCGGGATCAGGATGTCCACCGGCAGCTCCATCAGCTTCATCGGATCGGCCAGCTTCTCGACGCCGCGCACCTTCTCGAAGCCCTTGAGGTTCTTGTGCTTGTCCACGTGGTTGATGGCCACGTTCGGGTCGATGCCGTCCTTGCAGGTGAACGCCCCGGCGACGTCCGAGACGGCCACGATCTTGCAGCCTTGTTCCCGCAGCAGCTTGGCCGCGTAGGAGCCGGCGTTGCCGTAGCCTTGGATGGCCACGGTGGCGCCGCTCAGGCTCAGGCCCAGGTGCGCCGCGGCGCGCCTTACGCAGAACACCATGCCCTGCGCGGTGGCCGAGTTGCGGCCGACCGAGCCGCCGATCTCCAACGGTTTGCCGGTGACCACGGCCGGCAAGTAGTCGCCGCCGTGGTGCATCGAGTACGTGTCCATGAACCACGCCATCACCTGCGGGTTGGTGTTCACGTCCGGCGCGGGGACGTCACGGTCGGGGCCGAAGAGCTCGATCATCTCCGCGAAGTATCGGCGCGACAGCCGCTCGAGCTCACCGTGGCTGAGCTTCGTCGGATCGACGATGACCCCACCTTTGCCGCCTCCCATCGGGATGCCGATGGTGGCGCACTTGAAGGTCATCCAGAACGCCAAGGCCTTCACCTCGTCGAGGGACACGTCCGGGTGGAAGCGGACCCCGCCCTTCGCAGGCCCGCGGGCGATGTTGTGCTGCACTCGGTAGCCCTTGAAAGCGTGGATCGAGCCGTCGTCCATCCGAACCGGCAATTTGCACTCCACGATCCGTCGCGGCTCGCGGATGACCGCAACCTGGTCCGCGGTCAGCTTGATGATCTTGGCTGCTCTATTGAATTGAACGAGCGCGTTGTCGAACGCTGATGCAGGCCCTTTCAGCAAGGTGCCCTTCGAATTCGGAATGGGCCGTTTCTTCGTACTCGCCACGGTGAAGCTCCTACGTAGTCCGTTGTGGGACGCTGTCCGCACCTACCACGACTGCTGCCCGCCCGGAATTTCGCGGCTGCAAAAAGCGTAAGCGGATCGGAAGGCACACACGGCCCGAACGAGCGGTGTGTGGTAGGCTCGAGTCATGGTGGGATGGTGTAGGCTCACGGTTTCGGTCTTGTGTGCTGCCCCGCTGGCGCTCTTGGGCTGCGGCAGCGACTCGGGCGGCGACACCGGCTTGGGCGGCGACGCCGGCATCGACGGAGGCGGCAAGAGTTGCGTGGTCAGCTCGGACTGCGACGACGGCAACGCTTGCACCCTGGAGTCCTGCGCCAGCGGGAAGTGCAGCTGGCAGGTCGCGCCGGACGGGAACGCCAAGGAGCAGGAAGAGGGCGACTGCGCCAAGACCGTCTGCAAGAGCGGCATCCCGAGCCAGGTCCCCGACAACGGCGACGTCCCCAACGACGACGAGCAGTGCACGCTCGACACCTGCGAGAACGGCGCGCCCTTCAACAAGCCCGTGCTCGAGAACACGCCCTGCAAGATCGGTACGGGGGCTGGCCAGTGCAAATCCGGAAAGTGCCTGATCCTCTGCACGCCCTCCACCGCAGCCAGTCAGTGCAACGACGGCAACGGCTGCACCGATGACGCTTGCGTCCCGTGCAGCCTGCCGGAGTGTGCCGGCCAGGGGGTCTGCAAGAACCAGGGGCTGAGCGGCATCCCGACGCCCGGCGCGTCGCAGAAGACCGGCGACTGCCACGAACGCCGGTGCGTCGAAGGCAAGGACACGGACGACATCGACAACTTCGACGTGCCGGTGGACGGCAACGAGTGCACGGAAGACCTCTGCAAGAACGGCGAGCCGGCCAACCCGCCCGTCTCCGCGGGCACCACCTGCTCCTCGTCCGGCGGGGTCATGTGCGACGGCGCGGGCAAGTGCGTGGACTGCGTCAAAGACTCCGACTGCGATCCCACCAGCACCGGGAGCTGCACGATCCCGGCCTGCAAGAGCGGCAGCTGCTCGAGCACCTACATCCCGGCGGGCACGCCCCTGCCCGCTGCGCAGCAGACCCAGGGAGACTGCCGAACGATCGTCTGCAACGGCAGCGGCAGCACGACCTATCAGGCAGACTCCACGGACATTCAGGACGATCAGAACGCCTGCACGACCGACAGCTGCGTCGGCACCTCCCCGACCCACACCAAGCTCCCGGCGGGGACCGCCTGCGGCAGCGGGGGCCAGGTCTGCAACGCCAGCGGCACCTGCTGCGGGCCCACCTCCTGCGCGGCTGCGGGGAAGGTCTGCGGGAACTACTCGGATGGTTGTGGGACCACGCTCAACTGCGGCACCTGTCCGACGGGTCAGACCTGCACCACCGCTGGACAGTGCTGCACGCCCAAGGAGTGCGTCGCGGGCATCAGCTGCGGTTCGCAGAGCAACCTCTGCGGGGGCACCATCACCTGCGGCACCTGCGGCGCCGGTGACACTTGCCTGAGCGGCACCTGCGGCTGCTTCAACGGCGTCAAGAACGGCACCGAGACCGACGTGGACTGCGGCGGCGTCTGCGCCAAGAAGTGCGGCCAGGGCCTGACTTGCCTCGCAGGCAGCGATTGTACGACCGGATACTGCGCCGATGGCGTGTGCTGCGATGCCGCGTGCGCCGGCACGTGCAAGGCGTGCACCTCGATCAAGACGGGCCTGACTACCGGGACTTGCGGGAACGTGAAGGACGCCACCGATCCCGACAACGAGTGTCCCAACACGCTGTCCACCACTTGCGGGACGACCGGCATGTGCAAGGCCGGCGCTTGCGAGTACCACGCCGCAGGCACCGTGTGCGCCGCCGGTTCGTGCTCGGGGAGCACGCAGACCCTGGCGGACACCTGCAACGGCAGCGGCACCTGCGTCGACAACGGCACGGCCTCCTGCGGCGCGGGCTACGTCTGCTCCGGAGCGGCTTGCCAAAGCTGTTCGGACGGCTTCAAGAACGGGGCGGAGGTCGACGTGGACTGCGGCGGCTCCGGCGGCTGCCCGAAGTGCGCCACCGGGAAGAAGTGCACGCTCGCGGCCGATTGCACCTCCGGCAACTGCGTGGACGGCTACTGCTGCAACACGGCCTGCACGGGCACCTGCCAGAGCTGCGGCCTGGCCGGTTACTACGGGACTTGCAGCCCGATCGCCAACGGCGTGGACCCGGCCGACGAGTGCCCCGGCCAGAAGACCTGCAACGGTGCGGGCGGCTGCACCTGATTCCTCGCTGAACCCCCTTTTCACCTGCTGAGCCGCGCGCTACGAGTCGGGGCGGCGCGCCGCCGTGCTCGGTGCGCGTGAGACCCTCGTGCTCCGCCCCTCCGCGCGCCTCCCCCTCGCTCTTGGCACTGCTCTCCTGATGAGCGGTTGGTCCGCGCGCGCCGGCGCCCAGGACGAGGGCAGCGGGGCGGTGCCTCGCGGCGGGTCCGGCGCCGTCGTCAAGCCTCCGCCGGAGGAGGCCCAGCCGAAGAAGCCGGTCGTGGTGCCGCCCAAGCTGGTGAAGTTCGAGAGTGCGCCGTACCCGGCAGCAGCACAGAAGGCCGGCATCCAGGGCGACGTCGTGCTCAAGCTCAGCATCGACACCCAGGGCAAGGTGACCGACGCCGAGGTGGCCGAGCCCGCGGGCCACGGCTTCGACGAGGCAGCGCAGGCGGCGGCGCTGAAGTTCGAGTTCGAGCCCGCCACCCGCGACGGCAAGCCAGTCCCCGCCAAGATCCTCTACAAGTACTCCTTCACGCTGAAGGAGGCGCCCGCCGCCCCGGGCGAGAAGGCCCCACCCGCGGAGGCGCCCAAGACGGGAAACCTGGGCGGCAGCCTGCGCATCGCGGGCACGAACGTGCCGCTCGCCGGCGCGGAGGTGCTGGTCACCTTCCCGGACGGCTCGAGCCGGCGCATCACCACCGACGCCGACGGCAAGTGGGGCATCGAGAACCTCCCGCCCGGCAAGTACCGCGTGAAGCTCAGCGCCGACGGTTACCAGGCCCAGGAGAACGACGAGGATGTCGTCGCCGGCGAGGCCGCGGAGATCACCTATCGGCTGGCCCCGGAGGCGGAGGGCTTCGAGGTCACGGTCCAGGGCGAGCGGCCGCCGCGCGAGGTGACGCGTCGCACGCTGGAGCGCCGAGAAATCGCCCGCATCCCCGGGACGAGCGGCGACGCGCTGCGCTCCATCCAGAACCTGCCGGGCGTGGCGCGGCCCCCCGGGCTCGCGGGCATCTTGATCGTGCGTGGCTCGTCGCCGCAGGACACGAACATCTTCGTGGACGGCACGCTGGTGCCGCTCATCTACCACTTCGGCGGCCTGTCGAGCGTGATCCCCACGGAGCTGCTCGAGCGCATCGACTTCTACCCCGGCAACTTCAGCGCTCGCTACGGTCGGGTGATGGGCGGCATCGTGGACGTGGGGCTGCGCTCTCCGGACACGCGCTGCGACGGCCCCTACGGCAAGAAGACCGAGAAGAAGGGCTGCTACCACGGGCTCGCTCAGGTCGACCTGATCGACGCGCGCATGCTCGTTCAGGGTCCGATCGGCCCGCTGAAGGGCTGGTCCTTCGCCGCCGGCGCGCGCCGCAGCTGGATCGACACCTGGATCAAGCCGGTGCTCGAGGAGGCAGGCGCCGGCGTGACCACCGCGCCGGTCTACTGGGACTACCAGGTCATCGCCGAGAACAAGCCCGCGCAGAACAGCAAGCTCAGCTTGCGCGCCTACGGGACCGACGATCGCCTCGAGATCCTGATCCGGGATCCGCTGGCAGAGGAGCCGCTGATCGGCGGCAACATCACGCTCCGGACCGCCTCGCACCGCGCGCAGGTACTGTACACCGGCGAGCTCTCGAGGGACGTCGACGTGAACAGTATGTTCTCGGCCGGCAAGGACACGATCCAGTTCGCGCTCGGGAACCTGATGTTCGATCTCGCCACCTACCCCTTCTCGGTGCGCAACGAGTTCGGCTTCAAGGCGACGCGTGGCTTCAAGCTCTACGCCGGCTACGACTTCCAGATCGTGCCCTACGACGTGACGGTCCGCGCTCCGCAACCCCCGCGGGAGGGCGAGCCGGACCCCGGCCCCTTCGCCACGCGGCCCGTGGTGGAGGCGCAGCAGTCCGAGACCGGGTTCCGCCCCGCCTGGTATCTGGAAGGGGAGTGGACTCCGGCGCGGCGCCTGCGCGTCGTCCCGGGCTTCCGTGTGGACTACGCCCGCGACTCGGGACACGCCGACTTCAGCCCGCGCATCAACGGGCGCTACGATCTCGTACCCTCGACGGCCTCGCCCGAAGACGAGGCCATCGGCAGAAAGAGGCTGCGCACCACCGTCAAGGGCGGCGTCGGCCTCTTCCACCAGCAGCCGCAGTTCCAGGAGACGGACACCGTCTTCGGCACGCCGAATCTGCGCTCGAACCGCGCGGTGCACTACGCGCTGGGCGTCGAGCAGGAGCTGACGCGCCACATCGAGGTCTCGGTCGAAGGCTTCTACAAGGATCTGACCGAGCTGGTGAGCCGTGAGCCGTCCGCGACCGGCGCCTTCGCCTACAACAACCAGGGCGAGGGCTCCGTCGTCGGGCTCGAGACGCTGCTCAAGTACAAGCCGGACGCGCGCTTCTTCGGCTGGATCGCCTACACGCTCTCGCGCTCGGTGCGCCAGAACGGCCCGGACGAGCCCGAGTACCTCTACCAGTTCGATCAGACGCACAACCTGGTCGCCCTCGGCAGCTATCGCCTCGGTCGTGGCTGGGAGTTCGGCGCACGCTTCCGCCTGGTGTCGGGACCCCTGACCACGCCGGTGCTGCAGCCGCCGGCGCTGCCCTCGCTGTTCGCGGCGGACTCGGGCGCCTATGCCCAGCTGACCGGCGAGCAGAACAGCCGGCGCCTGCCCCTGTTCCACCAGCTCGACCTGCGCGTGGACAAGGCCTGGCAGTTCCAGGACTGGCGCTTCTCGGCCTACCTGGACCTCTACAATGCCTACAACAATCAGGCGGTCGAAGGCCTGACCTACAACTACAATTACACGCAAGAGAGCTACCAGACCGGGCTGCCCATCATCCCCAGCCTGGGCATCAGAGGTGAGTTTTGAGAGCGCGTGACCTGTCCTGCGTGGCGCTACTCGGCGTTGCGGCCCTGGGCTGCGGTGCGGAGTTCGACCCACCTCACGAGGTCAAGACGCTGCGGGTGCTCGGGGTGCAGAAGAGCGCGCCCTACGCCAAGCCTGGCGAGGACGTCGACATGCAGATGCTCTGGCACGACGGCTCGGAGAAGGCGCCGCGCCCCGTGCAGGTGGGATGGTTCTCCGGCTGCTTCAACCCGCCGGGTGACCTGTACGCGGGTTGCTTCGCCCAGTTCGCACAGGCGGGGCCGCCGGGTCCCGGTGGTCTTCCGCCCGGCATCCAGTTCGGCCTCGGGGACACCTTCACCTTCACGATGCCGGCGGACGTCATCTCCAGCCGTCCGCCCCCGGTGGATCCGAAGCAGCCGCCCTACGGTCTGGCCTACGTGTTCTTCGCGGCCTGCGCCGGCCAGCTCGGTCCGCCGCCGGAAGGTGAATCGGTCGCGTTCCCCGTCGCCTGCTACGGCCCGGGCGACGAGCTGCTCGGCGCCGACGACTTCGTGGCCGGATATTCGGCGATCTACGCCTTCGACGAGTACCGCAACGGCAACGCGATCATCACCGGCTTCCGCGTCGCCGGCCAGGACGCGAAGTCGAACTGCATCGACGGCGCCTGCGTCGGCAATCCGCCGCCCACAGCGCTCGACTGCGACACGGCGCCCTGCGTCGCTGCCTGCTCGGACGACGGCGACGACAGCTGCCCCGAGATCCCAATCCAGCCCGTCGTGGATCCGGCGAGCGCCGAGGTGGACCAAATCTCGGTGGACGCCTACGGCAAGAACTACGAGGAGCAGATGTGGATCCGGTATTACGTCAGCCGCGGAGGAGTGAAGAGCGACGCGCGCCTCTTGAACGACGCGCAGAAGGGCTGGAACGGCGACTACGGCACCAAGCTCTACGCGCCGAAGGAGCCGGGTCCGATGAGCATCTGGGCCGTCGTGCACGACAACCGGGGCGGCTCGGCGTGGGTGCGGCAAGAGGTGTTGGTCCAATGAGGCGCTGGTGGCTCTCCCTGTGTGCCCCCGCGGCGCTGGCGTGCCAGTCGCACAAACCCGAGGGCGAGGCTGGACCCGCGCCCAGCGCCAGCGCAGCGCCCAGCGTGCCGCGCGTCTACGCCAGGGACCAGCGGGGGGTGAAGTCGCAGGGCGCTGGTTCGGGCGTTCTGCCCGGGGTACCCGGCGAGACCGACGGGCGCGAGGTCGCTGCCGGCAAGAGCTTCCACGCCGAGGCCAAGAAGGGCTGCGGCGACACGCAGTGCGTGGGCAACAACTGCGCGAAGCTGTGCTCCAAGTGGACGAACGACAACCCCCCGAGCGCGCCAGAGCTGCGCAACAAGGTCTACTTGGGCTGTCTCGGGAATTGCCTGACGGAGGTGGACGAGTGACTGCCGAAGGCATCGAAGCCTTGCACGAAGCCCTGGCGCCAGTGCTCAGCGTCGTCGCTCGGATCGATCCGAGCGATCCGAGCGCCAAGGCGAAGCTCGACGCCGAGCTGCCGCTTCAGGGCCCCGCGCTCGAGAAGCTGCGGCAAGTGGTGCGCGCCGGCGTGGACGCGCGCTGGCTCGCGGACCGCGAGGCCGACGGTGTGCGCTGGTCGCGAGTGAAGAAGGCGGCGAGCCCGGGCGAGCTCAGCATCGACTGCGTCAACATGGATCGTCCGGGTCCCGGGCACACTCACCCGAACGGCGAGATCGACCTGTGCTTCCGCGTGGGCGGCGACCCGCGCTTCGACGGCCATCCAGAGGGCTGGACGGTCTACCCGCCGGGCAGCTGGCACGTGCCCAGCGTGTCCGGCGGAGTGATGGACATCCTGTACTTCTTGCCGGGCGGCGCCATCCGCTTCGAGCCCGAGCCCGCGTCAGCCGCAGCCGGGCGCAAAGACGTGTAGCGTGGTCTTCAGCGCGGGGGTGGTGCTGGGCGGAGTGAGCACGAAGCCGACCTTGCGGTTCGCCGCTACGCCGATCTGACCGACGCCGAAGGGCAAGACTGCGGTCGCCGTGCCCAGCGTGAGCGAGCTGCCGCTGCGCTGCACCGAGCGCACCAGCGTCTGCTGGGGATCCACCGGGTACGCCGTGGTCGTGAGCACGGTGTTCGCGTCCACCAGCGCGAGCGGCCCGCGGCGCACCGTGGACCAATCGGAGTCCGAGTAGCTGGCCAGATCGACCTCCAGCGCCGCATCGACGCTGTTCGCTCCCGCTGGCAGGGCCCAGCGCAGGGTCACCGCGTTGGTGAGCGGGTTGTCAGCGGTGTCGCGGAACACCTTGTTCGTGCTCCAGAGCACCGAGCCGTCGAACCCGCTCGCGAAGAAGTGAGTGGTCAGGTCCGGGGGCGCCTCGAAGGAGAGCGTCTGCTCGCTGCCGTTCTGAGCGTTCGACGTGCCGGCGCTCTGGACCAACGTGAAGGTCGGCACGACGGGGTTCGCCGTGGTGGCGACGCGGAAGCTCAGCAGGCGATCCCCGGCGGAGGCGACGATCGACGCGCCCGGGGCCAGCCCCGTCGAGGGGTACGCCGACACCGTGGCGTTGTTCGGCACCGGAGGCTGGAGCAGCGCCGCCGGGAAGAAGCTCGCCGCACTGTTCTCGACGATCAGGAACGAGCCGGAGCCCGCCGGGTAGATGGCGCTGGTCGCACCGGTGAAGTTCACGCCGACCTGGCTGAGCGAGAGCGCGGTGGCGTTCGGGTCCGCCGGCGGGTCCAGCCACGCCAGCTGGAGCTTGCCCGCGGCGACTGCCGACAAGATCAGCAGGCGTCCTTCGGCCGCGATCATGCGGGCGACGGTGAAGGTCGGCGCGTCGACGGTGAGCTTGACGGGACTGGCCGGGTTCGTGGTGCGCCAGGCGTGCAAGGTGCCGTCGGCGGTGGCGACGAACACCAGATCGGCGAACGCCGCCACGCAGCGCGAGGCGACGCCGTTGCAGCCGATGTTGTCGGTGAGCTCGATGCTGACGGCCTTGAAGCCGAAGCCCTCGGGCGCGCCGCACACCCCGGAGGTCTGCTCGCAGCTGCGCCCCGTGCACGCCGCGGTCGAAGGGCAGAGCTCGAACAGGCATTGCCCGCCGGCGCACAGGCCTTCGAGACAGGCGGCGTCGGTCTTGCATTGGGTGTCGGCGTCGCACGGGCCGCCGTCGCCTTTGCCGCCCGTTGCGCCGGAACCGCCGCTTCCGCCGGTCGAGCCGCCACCGCTGCCGCCGGCACCGCTTTGGCCACCGCTCGCGCTGGCGTCTCCTTTGTCGATCAGACTCTCGTCCAGGTCCAGCTTGCACGCCCCGAAGAGCGCGCCGAGCGCGGTCGCGCAGCCGGCCACGATCCAGAGCTTTTGCATCAGAACCGACCTCCAGCCATCACGGCGCCGGGGCCGAGCCGCAAGGTCAGCGCGCTGTCTGCCGGCGGCTTCTCTTTCTTCGACGGCCACACCACCAGGGTGACGCCCACCGCGGTCAGCACGCCGCCGGCGACTAGCATGATATTGGTGCTGCTCTCCAGGCCCTTGGCGTGGTCGAGGGTCTCCTGGCTCGGGCGCTTCTTGTAGGTGTCCTCGGCGTCTTTGGCCGAGAGCCCGAGCAGGACCCCGCCACCGAGCGCCGCGACACCGGCGCCGATGCCGACGAACCCGAGGGTCTTCCAGGGGCTCGGGCCCTTGGCGGGCTCGTCCACCGGCACCTTGCGCGGCTCGGAGAGCTTCACCTTCTTGACCTTGGGAGCGTCGGGCTGTGGCTCCGCCCGTTCGTCGGCGTCGACCTCCTGGGACTTGCCCGCCTCGAAGCTCAGCTTGCGTTCGTCGCTCGAACCGTCGGCGCGCGTGACGTAGAGCGTGTGCTCGCCGGGTGTGGCGTAGAGCTTGGCGGGAACGCCGACTTCCATGTGGTCGTCTAGCCGGACCCGCGTGCCTTCGTCGCCGTTCACCGCGACCACCCCGAGCTCCTTCGCGAGCTCGCTCAGGCGTTCGTCGGACTTCTGCTTCTGCGCGTCGTTCAGCTTCGGAGTGACGAGCGCGAGCGCGTAGGCGTCCGCGGCGCGAGCTGGCTCGCCGGCGAGCTCCCAGGCCTGAGCCGCGGTGTACAGCGCGACCGCGTTGGCCTTCAGGCGACCCGCCGCCTCGAAGGCCAGCGCCGCGTCCTTGTACTTCTTGTCACCCATCAGCTTCTTCGCCTCACCGTACAAGCGGCGAGCTTCGGCCGTCTGGGCGTCGTCATCCGCCCCGGCGCTCGCGCCCGCGGAGAGCACCGCGAGCGCCGCCACCAGGGCTGCCAATCGTTTGGAGCAACGCATCGGGGCGATTGTACACGACCCGGGGTTCAGAACGGATTGTCGGGGATGTCGACCTTGGTCGGGCCCTTGGGCTTCGGCTTGTCGCCGGCAGGCTCGCTCGCCTTCTCTCCGCCTGAGGTCGGGGCGCCGGACTTCGGCTCGGCGGGCTTTTGCTCTGCGAGCTTCTCGACCGGGATGGGTTGCTCGGCTACCGACTCTTCCTTGTCGAGCTCGAGCGCGATCTCCAGCTTCTCGGTCTTGTCGTCGAAGCGGAGCTCGCCCTCCTTGTACCCGTCGGCCCGCGCCGTGAGCTTCTTCGACACGCCGGGCGCCGGGCGCGCGAAGGAGAGCTGCCCCACCGGCTGGACGACGCCGTCGACCAACAAGGTCACGCCGCTCTTGGGGGTGACCAGCTCGACCAGGACCTCCGTCTGGACGGCGGTCGCCGCCGGCGCTGGTGCCGCAGCGCTCCCGGCCGCCGCGCCCGGCTGAGCTGCGGCGTGCGAACGCGCGCGCATCATGTACAGGCTGCCTCCGCCGACCGCGACCAGCGCGAAGACTCCCACGCCGATGGCGACGCCGAACAGCGCGGTCTTGGCGGCGCTCGAGCCGCCGCTGGGACGCGCCATGCTCTGGGACGGCGAGGTCTGGACCACCGGCGAGAATTGGCTGATGGCGCTCGGTGCCGAGGCGTGGCTGACGGTGCTGACGGCGCTCGGGGCAGAAGTGTGGCTGACGGTGCTGACGGCGCTCGGTGCCGAGGCGTGGCTCAGCGTGCTGACCGCGCTGGGTGCTTGTGCGAAAGAGCTGGAGGCCTCGTGGGGAGGCGGGGCGGCGAAGGGCGAGCTCGGTTCGGGCAGCGCCGAAGCCTCGGGCGCGGCGACGCGAGTTCGCTCCCGAATCCTCGCGATGCGCTCGTCCACGTGCCGGCCGACGCGCTCCCGCACCGTGGCCGCGACGTGGGCCTCGCTGACGACCGGACCGGAGTGCGCCAGCCACTCTTCCAGCGCCAGACGCATGGCATCGGCGCTGGGGAAGCGCTGGTCCGGGTCCATGCTCATCGCGGTGAGCACGATGGACTCGAGCTCTTTGGGGTAGCCCGCCACCACGGCGCTCGGCGGGTCGAAGCGGCCGGCGGCCAGGGACCTCATCACCTCGAGCTCGTTGGTCCCGGCGAACGGCCGGACCGCGGTCGTGATCTCGTAGAGCACGATCCCCAGGGCGAACACGTCGCTGCGTCGATCGATGGCCGCGCCGCGCGCTTGCTCCGGCGCCATGTACGCGACCTTGCCCTTCACCTGCCCGGCCATCGTGGCTTCCTGCTGCTTGGCCAGCGCCTTGGCCACGCCGAAGTCCGTGACCTTCACCACGCCGTCGAGCGAGATCAGGATGTTCTGGGGCGACACGTCGCGGTGGACCAACCCGACCAGCTGCCCGCTGTCGTCGCGGAGCTCGTGGGCGGCGTGCAGGCCCTTGGCCGCGTCCGCGACGATGCGCGCGGCGATGCGGGCGTTCAGCCGTTCGGACACGCCCTTCTCGCCCTTCGGAACGGGCGGCTTGACGATGCGGTTCAGCGCCTCGCCATTGACCCACTCCATCGCGATGTAGAGGGTTCCCTGCTCCTCGCCGAGGTCGAAGATCTCGCACACGTTCGGGTGATGGACGCCGGCGGAGAGGTGCGCCTCGTCGAGGAACATCGACTCGAAGGCGGGGTCCTTCGCCAGCTGGGGCAGGATGGTCTTGATGGCGACGAGCTTGCTGAAGCCGCGCTGCCCGTGCTGCTTGGCGGCCCAGACTCGCGCCATGCCGCCCTGAGCGACCGCGACCAGGATCTCGTAGCGGCCCAGACGAGTGCCAGCACGTACCTCGTGTACGGGGCCGCTCGGCAGGGACATGGTGACGTCAGTATACCAGGCGGCGGCGGATCCGCTCGGTTTGGGCCCTCGAAAAGGCCGGAATCAGCGGGAAGAAGCCAGCACCACCTTGTTCCCGTAAGCCGGGGGTGGCGCGATGAGCTTCGGCTCCTCCTCCCGGGGCTCGGGCTGGTCGACCCGGGTCCGCGGCTCTGCCGGAGGAGGCGGTTTGGGGGCTGGGGGCGTCGTGGTGGCGCACCCCCAAGCGAGGGCGCTCACGAGCAAGAGCGCGACGAGGAAAATTCGCCGCATCATGTCACCAAGCATAACGACGGACCCGTCGACGCGCACGCCGCGCCGCGTAATGATCCCGCGTCGTGCGCATCGTTTTCGCCTTGTTCTGGAACCTCGTCCTGCTCGGGCTCTCGCCGCTTCGCTGGCTGCGCAGGCGCTTCGCCGCGCCCCGCGGGGCCTGGCTCGAGGTTCGCATCGACGGCGGGCTGGTCGAAGTCGCACGGCGCGTGCCGTTCTGGCAGCGGCGGCACCAGCCCGTCGCGCTCCAGTCCCTCAGACGTCTGGTGTCCGTGGCGGCGATGGATGCACGCGTCCTGGGCGTGTTGATCCGCATCGAGTCGCTGCGCGTGGGCAGCGCCCGAGCGACCTCGCTCCGCGACGTGCTCTTGGAGTGTCGGCGTGCTGGCAAGCAGGTCGCGGTGTACCTGCCGCACGGCGGCGGCACGCTCGCCGCCTACGTGGCCAGCGCGGCGGATCTGGTGCTGCTCGGACCGGAGACGCACCTCGAGCTGACCGGATTCGCGGTCGAGGCGACCTACCTCAAAGCAGCCCTCGACCGGCTGGGCCTCGAGCCCGAGGTGTTCGCCAAGGGGCGCTTCAAGACGGCCGGCGAGTTCCTGGAACGGAAGAGCATGAGCGAGGCGCAGCGCGAACAGCTCGGCGCCCTGCTCGACGTCGCCCACGGCGCGCTGCTCGACGCGCTCGCCACGGGGCGCGAGGTCGAGCCGGACGTGGCGCGAGCTTGGGTCGAGGACGGGCCGTGGTCGGCCAAGGGAGCGCTGGAAGCCGGCCTGATCGATGGCGTCGTGTATCCCGACGAGCTGGCGAAGCACCTGGACTCCACCCGGCCGAACGGGGCGCCGATCCTCCCTGCGGCCCGCTACCTCCGGCGCCGCACGCCGCGCTTCGTTCCGCTCCGGCGTCCGCGCCACGTAGCTGTGATCGACGTCGTGGGGCCAATCGTCTCCGAGGCACCGCTGTCCCTCGTGCCCGTGGCCGCCGAGGGGCCGGTGTGTCGCACGCTCGAGCTCGCGCAGAAGGATCCCCGCGTGAGCGGAGTCGTCGTCCACGTCAGCTCGCGCGGCGGCAGCGCGCTGGCCAGCGACCGCATGCTGCGCGCCCTGTCGATGCTGGCCAAGGACAAACCCGTCGCCGTGTACATGGGGGACGTCGCTGCCAGCGGTGGCTACATGATCGCGGTCGGTGCACCGCTCATCGTCGCGCAGCCCACCACGGTCACCGGTAGCATCGGCGTCGTGGCGGCTCGGCTCGTGGGGGAGGCGCTGCTGTCGAAGCTGGGCGTCGCCATCGAGGTGGTGAAGCGCGGCGAGCACGCCGACATGATGAATCCGGCGCGCAGGCTCTCCGCCGGAGAGTCCCGCGCGCTCGCCCGCCAGCTCGACGACATCTACTCGAGCTTCCTCCAAGCCGTCGCGCGGGGGCGCGGCAGACCCGTCGAGCAGATCGAGCCGCTCGCGGGCGGGCGCGTCTGGAGCGGTCGCGACGCCCACGCGCACGGCCTGGTGGATCAGCTCGGCGGCTTCGACGTGGCGCTCCGCGACGTGTTGCGCCGCATCGGCCCCGGCGCGGAGGCGCTCGAGCCCGTCGTAATCGGGCCCGAACATTTCCGCCCGCCGGGGCCGCTGGCCCGCCTCGTGCGCGGCGGCTCCGCCGCGCTCGGGCTCGGCTCCGCGGTAGACCTGATCGCGGTGGCGCTCGGCGAGCCGCGCGCGCGCGCCTGGCTGTGGAGCGAGGTGGCGGGGGTGGGGGACTGACTCTTCAGCGCACCAGCGCGGTGCCGGACGCGGACGCGAAGCTCCCCGTCCACGGCGAAGCCACGACGCTGACCTTGGTCTGTGCGGTGAGGTCGTAGCGAACGACCTCGACGTTCGAGCCGGCGTCAGTGGTCGTGATGCTCACGCCGAGCAGGTGACCCTCGTCCTCCAGGCTCGGCGCCGCCGGGACGCCGGACAGCTCGGCGCCGAAGCTCGCCTGCGCGGTCGCCCAGGGGTACCAGTGCTCGCCGAAGCTCGGGTCGAAGGTGTTCACGAGCGCTTGGCCCGAGCTACGGACGAGGAGTCGCGAGAGGAAGTCCTGGTTCGGAGCCGTGTAGAGCGTGCTGGTCGTGCCGGCGCCGAGATCCACGGCCTCCACGCCGTGGCTCACCCGGATCGTGCCCCCGTCCGCCGGCGCGAAGCAGCCGGCGTTCAGCACCAGCAGCCGGTCTTGCGCGACGTCGAGCGCCGCGTCGACGGGGTTCACCAGCGACAGCTCGATGCCCTCGCCAGCCGCGCTGCCGTTCAGATCGACCAGCGTGTCGCTCGCCACGTCGATGGCCAGGAGCAGGGCCTTCACGCTCGGGCAGGCGAGCTGGTAGCTCGGCGCCGTCACCGTGGTTCGGTCGATGCGACCGAGCAGGAGGTAGATGCGGCCGGTGCCGGCGTGTTTGACGGGACTGGTCATGTCGACCGAGCCGTCGGCGTCGGAGCCGGCCTGATACGCCGCGAGGTCGATGGTCTTCGTCACGCTGCCGGCCGAGAGATCCACGACCGCCACGCGGTTCACGAGCTGGAGCAACACGTGCGCGCGCCAGCTCTTGCCCCCGTCGCTGTCGCTCTCGGTCGCGATCACGCCCACCGGATTCGTGGAGCCGGTCCCGCTGAGCCCGACGGCGCTCTGCCCGACGTCGATGCTCTTCGCCAGCTGGCCCGCTGCGTCCAAGTGATGCAGCTTGGACTTGGTGCGCTCGAGCACGAAGCCTTGCCCATTCGACTGTGCGGGGACGGCGTCGCCGTCGTCGAAGGTGACGGAGCCCAAGACCTGATTGGTCGCGAGATCGACGCTGGCGACCTCCGTCTTGGAAAAGAAATCGGTGCCAGCGACCAGGAGGCGTCCGGGAGTCGGCCCAGCATCCGTGCCGCCGCTGCCGGAGTCGGCCCCGGCGCTACCGCCGCTGCCGCCGCCGGAGCCCGCGCTGCCCCCGGAGCCGGCGGCCCCGCCGGTTCCCCCACCACCGGTTGCTCCGGCGCCCGCAGCCCCGCCGCTCCCCGGGCCGAGGGGCTCGTCCTCGCCACACGCCACCGCCAAAGCAACCGCGCAAGCGATCGCACCCATGCCAGCCGTTTTGTTCATTCTCGCCTCCGGACGCGACCCCCTCCGGGTCGCCAGCGCCTCTTCGCGAGGCGGGTTGTGGGGCACGCCGGGGCAGGTTTCCTGACTTCCGGTTCATCCTCCGGCGAGCCCTTCCCGGGCTCTTCGCCCAGTGGCAACGCTCGCCTTCGTTCCCGGTCACAGTGGCGGGGGCCGCGCCGGTCTTGCACCGGCTTCCCTTGGCCATCGACGTGAAGCCGGGATTTCGGTCCGGCCCGCCTCGGCCACTACCACGCCGCAGGCATTTGGGTCCACTCACCCGACTCGGTGACCACGGCGGGAACACCTGGCCAGGTTTTTCTCGCGCTTTCGCCTACATGGCGCGATGGACAATTGAATCATCGAGACAAATCGGGGACGCTACCTCCGGTGCTCGCGGGGGCGAGCCCAATCGCCGGATGTCCCAGTCCCCTCGAAACGTTCCGCCATTAGGGCAAGGCTCGGTGGTCAACGACCGCTACGAAATCCGCCAGAGCCTCGGCAAAGGTGGCATGGGCGAGGTGTTCCTCGCTTACGACCGCAGCACGCAGCAGCCGGTGGCGTTGAAGGTGGTGCGCGAGGAGTCGCGCATGCCCGGCGATGACGAAGCGCTCCGACAAGAGCTCCTGCTCGCCCGGTCGGTCAGCCACCCCAACGTGTGCCGGGTTCACGATCTGGCGCCGAGCCCGTGGGGACCGATCCTGGTTATGGAGCACATCGCCGGTCAGACGCTCCACACGCACATCCGTCGCCGCAAGGCCCAAGGTGGCTACACCTCGGACGAGTTTCGCAAGATCGCCAGCGAGGCTGCTGCCGGGCTCGCCGCGATCCACGCCCAGGGTCTGGTCCACGGGGATCTCAAGCCCGGCAACGTGATGGTGACCAACGATCGCGCCATCATCCTGGACTTCGGCTTCGCCCAGGAGCGCGCGCGGCTCAGCGCGCGTCGCCCCGGAGCACCTCCAGACGGCGGGACGCCGAACTACATGGCGCCGGAGCGGCTGCGCTCCGGCGGGGCCAGCCCCGAGGACGACATGTACGCGCTCGGGCTGACGCTCTGGGAGATGTGGACGTGTCGCGTCCCGGAGCCCGGGTACCGCCCGCGCGCCAAGCCGATGCGCTCGCAGATCATGTTCGACGTCCCGGCGGGGCTGTCGGTCGACGAGGTGAAGCAGGTCTACCGCTGCCTGGCGGAGGACCCGAACATGCGCCCGCAGGCCCGGCACGTGCGCTTCTTCAACCCGACGGCGCTCACCACCAGCCAGGTGCAGATCCCGCGCGAGCGCCTGAATCCAGGACCGCCGCTCGGCCGCCAAGCTGCGGAGTCCTTCATGCCCGGCGCCCAGGCGCTGATGTTGACCTTCGCCACGAACGCTCCCGAGGCGCCGTCCACACTGTTCTCGCTCGACAAGCCGCTGATGACCATCGGGCGTCGCAACAACCAGGACATGCTCTTGCCGGAGGCGACCGTCTCGGGCGCCCACGCCGTCATCCGCTGGCAGGCCGGCTCCTGGGTGGTGGAGGACGCCGGCAGCACCAACGGCACCTACGCGGACCACAGCTTCGATCGCAAGAAGAGCGTGGCGCTCTTGCACGGCGGCGAGGTGCAGCTGGGCGAGTGCCGCCTCAAGCTGGTGAGCTTCCAGGAGGGCTCGCCGCAGCACCAGCGCGCCAAGGCTTATCTGGGCAAGCGCGACGGACTGACCGGGTTGCTCCGTCAGGAGCACTTGGTGCGCGCGCTGAAGGACGACACCTCGTTCGCGGAGTGGGACGGAGTGCCGCTGACGGTGGCGCGCTACCACGTGCGCGGTCCCAACCGTCACGTCAGCGAGCGCCCGACCATCCTGGAGATGCTCGCGCTCAGACGCGCCGCGCAGCGGGTGATCGAGCTCACGGAGATGTTGCTCTTGAGCGTCGTCCCGGTCACCGCCGGGCTGAACGGCCCGCTGCGCTTCGCGGTGGCGATGACCGGGCCGAGCATCGACGAAGCTCGCCACGTGGTGGAGCAGGTCGTGTCCCAAGTACAGGGGCTGATGCCGGAGTCTCTGGACCTGGCGGCGACGTTGGTCAAGTGCGAACCAGGGCAGCCGGTCGAGTCGCTGCTCGAATCTTGAGTCGACGACCGCGCATCCGCGACGAGGCGCCCCGCGCTCCGCGATCGTTTCGGCGTCCGGCAGCGTCGGCGGCGGGTCGGGTCCTCGCACCCGTTCCGGCGGAGAAGTCCGTTCCGATATTCGATTCCTGGGGCCGTCGGGGCCCCGACCCCGACGGCGGCGCGCCGCAGCGGACCTCCGGAGCTGTCGCCGATGAGCGGCCGGTCATGTAGCTTGGCGGGGCATGAGCGTCCCGAGTCGCCCCTCCTTGCCCAGCGAGCCCAGCGTCAGGCGCCTCGGGGTCGGCGGCAGCGGCGGCGGCGGTGACCGTCCGTTTCGCGCGCAGCTGATCGTCGCGCTGGTGGTCGGCCTGGTCCTGCTGGCGGTTCCGCTCTACCTGTGGCGGCGGCCGAGCGGGACGGAGAACGCGCCGGTGGACGCTGGTGCTGCCGTCGACGCCCGTGCGCCGGCGCTCGATTCGGCAGCGCCCGCCCTCCCGGCGCCGGACGCCGGCGGTTCGACCGAGCGCGTGAAGCTCGGCAGCGTCCAGCGGGTGAAGTGCGGTGCTTCCGCCCGCAGCGGACAGGACGGCAGTGGCTGCGATCGGCTGCCGTTCTTCGAGGAGCAGCTCACCCGTGCGATCCGCGACAACGTCGACTGCGCGCCCAAGACCGGCAAAGAGGGCAGCGTGAACTACGTCCTGACGGTGGACTTCACCGCGCGCAAGGTCCACGTGTTTCCGGGCGCCAGCGGCAGTTGGAAGGGTCCGGCGGCCCGCAAGGCAGCCGCCTGCGTCAAGCGCGCGCTGTCGGCGCCGGACTGGGCAAGCCTCCCGCACCAGCACAAGTACTACTCGCTGGCGGTGCTCGCGACTTACCCCGCGCCGGCACCCCCAGCGCCGCCCGCGGCCTCCGCCGGACTACCGCCGACGGACGGCGGGCCGCCGCCGTTGTTCGAGTGAGGCAGCATGGCGCCGAGACGTTCCAAGAGTTTGGCGCGGCGAGCCCGCAAGTGGGCCGACCGCGCGGTGCTCTCCGCGGTGAACGGCTTCGTGTACGCCACCGAGGGCGCGGCGCGGCCGGGCAAGAACAGCGCCGCCAGCGACTTGGTCTTGTCTCGCGGCAAGCTCCGGCTCGAGCGGGTTCGTCCGATTCGCGACGTCGAATACGAGCTCGGGCCGGACGTCCACCGCATCTCCTTCGACCGGCATCCGACGCCACTGATGCTGATCCCGCCCCTGATGGTGCGGCCGTACGTTTATGACCTGCGGCCCGAGCACAGCATGGTGCGCACGCTGCGCAACGCGGGCTTCGACGTGTTCGTCGTCGATTTCGGCGTGCCCGATCGCCACGACGAGCAGGTGCGCCTCGACGACTACGTGCTCGATTACGTGCCGGCGTGCGTGGACGCCGCCCTCGGGGCGTCCGGAGCCCAAACGCTCACGCTCGCCGGTTACTGCATGGGTGGGATCTTCAGCCTCATGCACGCCGCGACTCATCGCGACGCCCGGGTTCGCAACATCGTGACCATCGGGGCGCCGGTGAACTTCACCAAGATGCGGGCCGCCTACGTCGCCTCGCGCATCGGCGCGCTGGGCATCGGCCCCTTGATGGACGTCGTCGGGAACGTGCCCGGCAAGGCCTCGTCGCTCGGGTTCAAGCTGATGAGCGGGGCTCGCGCGCTGACCAAGTGGGGCGACTTCGTCGCCAACCTCGACGACGAAGGTTTCGTCCGGTCGTTCGACGCAGTGAACACCTGGGTGAACGACCTGATCCCGTACCCGAAGGAGGCGTTCAAGCAGATGGTGCGCGAGGTGGTCAGCGGCAATCGACTGATCCGAGGGGGACTCAGCTTCGGAGACAAGCCCTGCGAGCTCTCCGCCGTCACGCAGCCGCTCCTGGCGTTCGCCGGCAGGAGCGACAACATCGCCACTCCGCAGGCGACCGCGGCCATCATCGACCTGGTGGCGTCCACCGACAAGTCGCTGGTGCCGGTGTCCGGCGGACACGTCGGCGTCGTCGCCGGCTCGGCGGCCCCAGAAGAGGTCTGGCAACCGATGATCGACTGGCTCCTGCCGCGCTCGCGCAGACCCGCATGACAGCGCCGAGCGAGCGGGGTAAGCCTCCCCGAGCATGAGCGAACCGGCCATCGTCACCGTCGACCTCGCCGACCTCGACTCCGGCGAACCGGCGCTCGCCCTGCGGGCGGCCAGCGCGATTCGTCAGGGCTTCGGCGTCTACGGGCTGGTTTACCTGAAGAACCACGGCGTCGATCCGGCGCTCCTCGATCGGCTGTACGACGCGTTCACGGCGTTCACGGCGCGCCCGGAGGCAGAGAAGCGGAAGCTGTGCCGCGCCGATCTGTGGTTTCAGCGCGGCTGGACGCCGCCGAACACCGAGCAGGCCGTGGTGTCCAGCGCCCAGCCCGACTTCAAGGAGTGCTACTTCGCGGCGCCGCTGCCGTCGCACACCGAGATGAAGCTCCAGTATCCCCAGATCCATGCGGACAACATCTGGCCCGAGGGCGACGGCGAGCTGCGCGAGCCCTGCTTGGAGGTCGGTCGCCAGCTGCACCGCGCCGGCCAGCGCTTGCTCGTCGGGGCCGCGTTGGCGCTCCGGCTCGCCTCTGACGAGCTGTCGAGCCGGGCCGAGGGCGGCCCCCACGTGTTCCGCCTACTGCGCTACTTGCCCCTCCGCCCGGAGCAAGTCGGGACGAAGATCGTCTGGGGTGAAGAGCACACCGACTTCAACCTGCTCACGCTCTTACCTGGGGGACAGTTCCGCGATCCGGAAGGGCGACGCTGTCCGCCGCCGGACGACGCCTCGGGTCTGTTCCTGCGCACCCGGCCGAGCGCGGAGCACCCGACCGGCGTCAAGGTGCGCGGCGTGGCCCCGCCCGGCTGCATCGTCGCTCAGGTGGGACAGGCCTTCGAGATCCTGACGGGCGGCGCGTTCCTGGCCACGCCCCACGTGATCACGGCGCCGAGCACGCCAGGTTACACGCGCCTCTCGGCAGCGCACTTCGTGCACCTGCACAGCCACCAGATGTTGTTCCCGCTGCCGGCGTTCCGCACCGAGCGCGCCATCGTCGACTACAGCCCGCCGGTGCTCGCAGGCACCTACGCGCTCAAGACGCTGGTCGACATCAAGCTCGCGCCTCCGGAGGCCGTCGACCGGCTGGGCTACCGCCACTACGACCGCCTGAGCTCGCTCCGGCACAGCGAGAAGCGCGGGCGCGAGATCGGTTGAGCTCCGTGGGCGCCTTCGCCGCGTTTCGGGCCAGGGCGCATTTCCCGTCCCTGGACGGCCTGCGCTGCCTCAGCATCTTGCCCGTGGTGTGGCATCACTCGACGCCGCGTCCGCTCGAAGGCGTGCTGGGCAAAGGGCCGCTGGGGGTTCACTTGTTCTTCGCCATCAGCGGTTTCTTGATCACCACGCTGCTCTTGCGCGAGCGGGACAGCCGCGGCGAGGTCGCACTTCGGAAGTTCTACCTGCGCCGGGCGCTCCGCATCTTCCCGCTCTACTACTTGGTGCTGGGCATCTACGCGCTCAGAGCTTGGCTCTTCCTCCCGGATTCGCCGCTCCGGGAGCACTTCTTCCGCAGCCTGCCGTATTACGCGACCTACACCGGCAACTGGTTCGTGGACTACGGCGTGCCCCATCCGGTCGTCTTCGGCTTCTCGTGGTCCTTGGCGACCGAGGCGCAGTTCTACCTGCTGTGGCCGCCGGTGGTGGCGCTCGCGCGCGGCTGGAAGCTCCCGACCGCGTTCATGCTGGGCCTGTTCGCGCTGGACTTCGGGACCGAGAGCGGCTGGCTCAGAGGCGTGTTCGGGGCGGAAGGCGCGGCCGTGCAGATCGTGACCAGCCTGTCGGCTCCCATCTGCCTGGGCTCGCTCCTGGCGCTGGGCCTGCATCACCAGCGGTCCTTTCGCCTGCTGGGTCTGCTGCTCGGGACGAAGCTCGGCGCGCCACTCGCGCTCTTCGGTCTCGCCGCCAGCGTCGCCGTCGACGCGCCGCTGCTGTTGATCCACGTGGCGATGGTGCTCCTGGTGGGAGCGGTCTCGGTTCGGCCAGATCATGGGCTCACGTGCGTCTTGGACGCTCGCCTGCCAGGCTACGTGGGGGAGGTGAGCTACGGCGTGTACCTGTTCCACGTCTCGGTGATCACGGTGAGCAAGTGGCTCCTGCCGGGGGCGAGCGCGTCGGTATTGTTCGTGCTCGCGTCGCTCGGCAGCGTGGCGGTGGCCGCGCTGTCCTACCGCTGGTTCGAGGGTCCGTTCCTCCGGCTTGCGGCGCGGCTCAGGCGAGAGGGAGCGAAGGTGGCTGCCGCGCTCACGGTCCTGGTCTTGCTGCTTCTGGGCAGCGGAGCCGCGCGCGCGGACACCTTTGGAGCACAGGCCCACTGGCTGCGCGGCTCGACGCACGTGCACCGGCTCAAGCTCGCGCCCAGCTTCGGGAGCTCGAAGCCCGCCGAGCTCGACGGCGAGCGCCCCAGGCTCTGGGGCTACGGCAGGCTCTCCGGAGTGAGCCTCCGCTTCGACGCTCTCTTCGGCTCGACCCGCGCCGGCGGCGGCCTGTCGTTCTTCGGTGTCGACGACGTCTCGGTGCACACGTCGGGCGGGACCAGCGTGCGAGCCACTGCGATCTGGGGCAGCAGCGCCGAGCTCTTCGTGGGGCAGGAGATCGGCCAAGGTCCCGTGTACCCGTACCTCGACCTGCGCGGCAGCTTCTCGCTGCTGCGGGCCGAGCTCGAGACCGCGACGGGCACGGCCGCCCAGTACCAGGCGTTTCGCCCCGGACTCGGGCCGCGCTTCGGCGTGTTGATCCCGATCGGACACTCCAGCGTGGTGGACGTGGCGATCTACCGGCGGCTCGTGGGCGGCGTGGAGGACACGACCATTGCGGTCGGCGTCGGCTTCTGGGAAAACGACCGCACCGACGACTTCTCGCAGTACCTGCGTGGCCACCGCTGGCGCGGCCAGATCTGATCCAGGTCCTCAGTTCTGCGACGCCGGCATCGCCATCGGGGCGCGGTCGGCGCAGCTCGACGCCGCCGACCACTCCTGGAACTGGATGGCCACCGTCGGGTAGGTGGCGCTGGACCAGAAGTTGCCCCACGGTACGCTGCCCGCCCCGCAGCCCGTCCCGGCGCTGCCGCACTCGCAGGTGGGCGCGCCCGTGTGGACCTTGGAGACCTGGAAGTGCAGGTGGACGCCCGTGGACCAGCCCGTGGTCCCCGCCTTCGCCAGCGCCTGACCTTGCTGCACCGTCGCGCCGCAGGTCACGCCCGACTGAAGCGTCATCCCGCCCAGGTGCAGGTACGTCCCCTGGGTCCCGTCGCCGTGATCGATGACGATGAAGTTCGCCTGGTTGACGCAGGAGCTGGAGCCACAGCCCGAGGTCGAGTTGATCTTGAGGTGCGTGATGGTGCCGCCGCGCGCCGCCGCGACCGTGAACGCGGTGCCGTTGGCGAAGTCCCAGGCGTACTTGTGGTCGCCGACGTGGTCGTTGCAGCAGGGATCGTTGCAGTCCTGCGTCAGCGTCATGGAGACCCCCGCCTTCCACGGCAGCTTGTAGCCCCCGGGCGAGGTGGTCGTCTTGCAATGGTCCGCCGTGCCGGCGGCTTCGACGACGCAGCCGTTGGGGCAAGGCGTGGAGCTGGTCGGCGGCTTGTTCGCGCCCGGGCACTGGTAGAGCGTGTTCGCGTCCGCGTCCTTCATCATGTCGTTGCCGCAGTACGCGCCGGCCTGCGTGCCGAGACAGATGGGGCTGCCGGGGGTGCCCCCGGAGCCACCGGTGTTGCCGGTGTTGCCGCTGCCGCCACTGCCGCCGGTGTTGCCGCTGCCGCCACTGCCGCCGGTGTTGCCGCTGCCGCCGCTGCCGCCGGTGTTGCCGCTGCCGCCGGCGTTGCCGGTGTTGCCGCTGCCGCCGGCGCCGCCGCCGGCGGCCCCACCGCCGCCTGCCGCGCCCGCGCTGCCGCCGCTGCTCTGGCCGGAAGCTCCGCCGGCCCAGCTGCCGCCGTTGCCCACGCCGCTCGAGCCGCCGCCGCCCGAGGCGACACCGCCGCCCCCGATCACGCCGCCTTCTTCGTCACTCCCGCCGGCGCACGCGACGGCGGACACGCACATCAGCGCCGCGCTCACACCCAGCCAAGCCCTGCTCATGGTGAACAGGATGGCCGAGGAGGGCAGGGACGCGCAATCCGGGCGATGGCGGAGGGGCCGTTCACAGTGCGGCTTCGTAGATTTCCAGGATCTCGCCCGGGTACGCGGGCCTCCGGGCAGCCGCCAGGTTCGCGATGTCCACGAAGGCGACCTCCGCACAAGCGGCGAGATCGCTCGCCGGCACGCCGACCTCGGCCAGGCTTGTCGGGTGATCGCAGGCGCGGAGCAGCTCGGCCACGGCATCGGCCGCCTTGGGTGCCGCGTCGGCGGCGGAGAGCCCGGCCGTGTCCACGCCCAGAGCCCGCGCGACCTCCAGCAAGCGCTCGTGCGTCACCCGCGCGCCGGCGTGAAAGCGCAGCACGTGCGGGAGCAGGATGCCGTTGCCCGTGCCGTGCGGCACGCCGTGGCGTGCGCCCAGCGTGTGGCTCATGCCGTGCACCAGCCCTACCTGAGCGCTCGAGATGGCCCAGCCCGCCAGCGTGGCTGCGCTCTGCATCTCCGCACGGGCTCCGAGATCGTCGCCGTGCTTGACCACCCGTGCCAGGTTCTTCGCGATCAGCCGAATGGCGTGCAGCGCCTGGGCGTCCGCCATTGGGTTGCTCTGTTTGCTCGTGAAGGCCTCGATGGCGTGGGTCAGGGCGTCCATGCCGGTGGCGGCGGTGAGGCGCGGCGGCAGGCCCACGGTCAGCGTGGGATCGAGCACCGCCAGGTTCGGCGTGATGAAGCGGTCCACGATGTACGTCTTGATGCGCAGCGAGTGGTTCTTGATCACCGCCGCGCTGGTCACCTCGCTGCCGGTGCCGGCGGTGGTGGGCACGGCGACGTGGAAGAGCTGCGGCTCGGTCAAGTGGTGCAGGCCGAGGGTCTCGATGGCGCGCAGGTCGCTGGCCAGCGCGACCGACACCGCCTTCGCGGTGTCGATGACGCTGCCGCCGCCGAGCGAGAGCACCGCATCCACGCGATGCTCCCGGCCCAGGGCTGCCGCGCGGTCGATCACCTCGAGGCCCGAGTCCTGCGGGATCTCCGCGAACACCGCCGCGATGCGTTCCCCCAGCACGGCCTCGAGCCGCGCGTACAAGCCTGCCGCCATCACGCCCGCGTCGGTGAGCACCAGCACGCGGGACTTGCCCTCTTGGGTGAGCTCAGAATGCAGTCGCGCCAGGCTGCCCGGCCCGGACACGATGCGCGTGGTTGGCTCGTAGTCGAAGGAGAGCGTCCGCGGCCGCTTGACCAGGAGCTTGTGCCCGAGCTTGGCGTTCGGGTCGAGCTGCGCTCCGACGTGGACGTGCTTGACCTCGGTGTACTCGGCCAGGCCGTGGTGGCCCATCTCGCGGCCCACCCCGCTCTCCTTGTAGCCGCCGAAGGGAGCGTGCTCGTGGAACACGTGCCAGTCGTTGATCCAGACCGTGCCGGTGCGGAGCTCTCGGGCGATGCGCTCCGCGCGGCCCAGGTCGCGGCTCCAGACGCCGCCCCCCAGGCCGTAGCGAGAGTCGTTGGCGATGGAGATGGCCTCCGCTTCGTCGCGGTATCGCAGCACCGAGAGCACCGGGCCGAAGATCTCCTCCCGGGCGATGGCCATGCCGTTGTCCACGTCGGCGAAGATCGTCGGCTTCACGAAGAAGCCGTCGAAGCCCGGCACCTCGGCTCGTTCGCCGCCCAGGACCAGGCGCGCGCCGTCGCGCTTGCCCAGCTCCACGTAGCGCTCGATGGTCTCGCGTTGCCGGGCGTTCACCACGGGTCCGATGCGCGTGCGTGGATCGAGTTGGTAGCCGACGCTGAGCTCCCGAGCCCGGCGCGCCAGCTCCTCCAGGAAGCGATCGTGCAGGCTGTCGGGGAGCAGGAGCCGCGTGCCGGACTCGCAGACTTGCCCGGTGTGCAAGAAGGTGGCGAAGAGGGCGCCGTCCACCGCCAGATCCAGATCGGCGTCGTCGAGCACGATGTTGGCGCTCTTGCCGCCGAGCTCGAGCGACACGCGCTTCAGGCTGTCCGCGCAGGTCTTCAGCACCTCCTTGCCGACGCTCGTGCTGCCGGTGAAGGCGACGCGATCGACGTCGGGGTGACGGCACAGGAGCTGTCCCGCTTCGCGTCCCGGCGCGACGACCACGTTGACGACGCCGGCTGGGATGCGCGTCTTCTGCACCAGCTTGCCCAGGGCGAGGGCCGACAGCGGCGTCTCGGGAGACGGCTTGAGCACGATGGTGTTGCCAGTGCAGAGCGCCATGCCGAGCTTCCACACCGCCATCAGGAGCGGGAAGTTCCAGGGGATGATCGCCGCGCACACGCCGATGGGCTCGCGGCGCACGCTGTTGGAAGCGGGGAAGAACGGGCTCTTGCCGGGCACGCGCTCGGTCCAGGGAAACTGGTGGGCGGCGTAGCGCGCCGTCTCGCGCAGGAAGCGAGCACCCTGGAACACGTCGCTGCCCGTGCGCGCGACCAGGCCACCGGAGTCGAGCGCCTCGAGCAGCGCGAGCTCGGCGATGCTGGCCTGGATCAGATCCGCGAGCTCCATCACGCGGGCCGCGCGCTCGACGGGATCGAGCGCGCTCCATTCGCCGGAGTCGAAGGCCCTCCGCGCCGCCATGACGGCGTCGTCGATTTCGCCCTCTCCGGCCGAGGCGACGGTCGCGATGGGGCTTCCGGTGCCGGGGTCCAGGGTCTCGAAGCGCGCGCCGTCGCGGGCATCGACGAGCTCTCCGCCGATGAACAAGCGGTGGTGGTCCATGACTCTGAGCTACCTCACCGGGTCACGGCCTGACAAGCGCGGGCGGCGGTGGTAGTCGTCGCCGCGCATGGCAACCCAGGCAGAGCGCACCCCGAGCTCCGAGCTGGCAGAGGTGAATCGCCTGAACCTGAGCTGGCTCGTGTGGCTGCGTTGGGCCAGCATCGCCGGTCAGTCCGCGACCATCCTGGGCGTGCACTTCGCCATGGCCGTGCCGCTGCCGCTGGCTCCCCTCGCAGCCATCGTGGCGGTCGAGGTGCTGACCAACGTCGCGTGTGCGCTCTGGCTGCGCAGAGACCCCGTGGTTCGAGAGCGCGGCATCGCGCTCCTGATCGCCCTCGACCTCCTGCTCTTCACCGGGCTCCTGTACCTGACCGGGGGACCCACCAATCCCTTCAGCTCGCTCTACCTGATCCACCTGGCTCTGGCTGCGCTGGCGGTGGGTGCGCGCTACACCTGGGCGCTCGTCGGGTTGACCTTGGCGTGCTCCGCGGCGCTGTTCCTCGGACACGTGCCGCTCGAGATGGGCGGCCACGACCACGCCGCGATGGGGCACTACGGCATGCACCTGAAGGGCATGTGGGTTGCGCTGGGGGTGTCCGCCTGCTTCATCGTCTACTTCCTGGATCGGCTGAAGCGAGCGCTCGTGGAGCGCGAGCTGGAGCTCCGGCGTGCGCGGGAGCGCACGGCGCGCCAGGAGCGGCTGGCCGGGCTGGCGGCGCTGGCGGCGGGCGCTGCTCACGAGCTGGCGTCGCCCCTCGCCACCATCGCCGTCGTCGCCAAGGAGCTCGAGCGGAGCCTCGCCCAGGAGCCCGACGCTCGGCGCTCCGAAGACGCTCGCCTGATCCGCAGCGAGGTCGGCCGCTGCAGCGACATCCTGGCGGAGCTGGCGGTGGACGCGGGGCAGGCTCGGGGCGAGCCGCCGAGCCGCGTCGGCGTGCGCGAGCTCGTGGCGGCGCTGACCAAGAGCGTCGGCGACGATCCTCGGGTGTCGGTCGAGCTCGCGCCCGAGGTGGCGGAGCGCCAGCTGGAGCTGCGCACGCGCCTGTTCACCCGTGCGCTCAAGAGCGTGCTCGACAACGCCCTCGACGCCAGCGGCGCGGACGGTAAGGTCCGGCTCGGCTGCGACTACCGCCAAGGCCGACTCTCGGTCGAGGTGAGCGACGACGGCCCGGGAATGGATCCCGACGTCAGAGCCCGCGCGCTCGATCCCTTCTTCAGCACCAAGCCCGAGGGCCAGGGCATGGGGCTCGGGCTGTTCTTGGCCGCCAGCGTCGCGGAGCAGCTCGGGGGGGAGCTGACTCTCGTATCCGAGACAGGGAGAGGCACCCGCGTGACCGTCGAGGTACCCGCATGAACGAGCATGAAGACCGCCAGAGCATCCTGATCGTGGACGACGACGAGGTGCTTCAGAAACGCCTGGTGCGCGCCTTCGCCGATCGCGGCTTCGATGCCCGCGGCGCCGGCGGCTTCGACGAGGCCGTGCGGCTCGCCGAGGCAGATCCGCCGGAGCTCTGCGTCGTGGATCTGCGCATGCCCGGGCGAGGGGGCCTCGAGCTGCTCACGGAGCTCAAGCGGATCGAGCCCCACACCGAGGTGGTGGTGCTCACCGGCTACGGCAGCATCGCCACGGCCATCGACGCCGTCCGGCTCGGCGCGGTGTACTTCCTGCCCAAGCCCGCCGACGCAGACGACATCTTGGCGGCGTTCGACCGCGGTCGCGCCCCGCCCTCCACGGACTCGGGGGAGGTCGCGGCGCCTTCCCTGGCACGCGCGGAGTGGGAGCACATCCAGCGCATCTTGACCGACACCGGGGGCAACATCTCCGAGACCGCCCGCCGTCTGGGCATCCATCGCCGCTCGCTCCAGCGCAAGCTGCACAAATTGCCGCCCTGGAAGTGAGCTGCTGCGGCATTTCGTCGCAGCCTGTCGCCCGTCAGCTGCGACAACGCGCCGCACCGCCGGGGCGGGCCAGCCGCGCTACGAAAGGGGGCATGTCGTCCCTGAAGTTGGGCCTGCTCCTCGCCTCGCTCGCGCTCGGCGCCTGCAGCAGCCAGAGCGAGCCGGGCAGCGAGAGTCTCGCCGGCGTCAGCTCGGAGAAGGGCGCGTTCATCGCCACCTTCTCCCCCGAGCCGAACCCGCCCAAGACGGGGGAGAACGCCCTCGCGATCTCGCTCGCCGGCGCCGATGGCGCGGCGATTACGGGCGCGGCGCTGCAAGTCGAGCCCTGGATGCCGGCCCATGGACACGGTACGTCGTACGAGCCCGTCGTCAGCGAGCTCGGCGACGGCGAGTACCGCGCGGAGAAGATCGACTTCATGATGCCGGGGCACTGGGAGCTCCGCATCGCGGTGACCGCTGGTGAGACGCGCGACGGCTTCGTGGTGTCTTACGAGGTGAAGTAGGCCCGCGAGGAGCCAGCGTGAGCAGGATCCTGACGTCCTTGGGGGTCGTCGCGGCGCTCCTCTCGGGAGCCCGGTCGGCGGCCGCGCAGGCCTGCTGCACGGCCACTGGCTCGAGCGAGCTCGGCGTGGTGGGGCGCTGCCACTTCGGGGTCATCGCGTCGCAGCTCGGCTACGACCGAGGGTTCGGCAGCTTCGACGCCGATGGCAGGTACGAAGAGCTCGAGGGCGCGGAGGTGGACGACGTGGTCTTGACCCTCGCCGGGGGCGTGCGCCTCGGCACGCCGGCGCTGCAGGTCCACGGCACGCTGCCCCTCCGGATGCAGTACCGCGAGCTCGCCGGGCTCACGGCGGCGACGCGCTTCGGCGCGGGCGACGCCTCCCTGGGGTTCCGAGCCATGCTGCTCGAGGACCTGGTCGCGGGCATCGACCTCTCGGAGCCCGAGACCCTCCTGCCCTTCGTCGAGCCGTTCCTCGGCGTGCGTTTCCCGACGGGTCGCGCCGCCAGTGACTCCGAGACCCCGACGCAAGCCGACGTGATGGGCGACGGAGCCTGGACGCTGCTCGGCGGCGCACAGGTCACGAAGTTCCTCACCCTGCACCAGGCGCTGGCGGTGACGGGTGCCTACGCTCACCGCTTCCCGCACCAGGTCTCGAGCGCGACGGGCCAGACCCGGCGCTACTCACCGGGTGACGAGATCGACGCGAAGCTCTCGTACGTGAACGTGCTCGACCTGTTCTGGTCGTTCAGCGTGTTCAGCACGGTGCGCTGGACGCTTCCCGCCGAAAGCGACGGCGACGAGATCCCGGACAGCGCCACCCGCCGCGTGCGCTTCGGCGCGGGCCTGTCTCATTACCTCACGTACCCGACCTGGCAGCTAA
The DNA here is from genome assembly GCA_015075635.1 of Polyangiaceae bacterium. Taxonomy (NCBI): domain Bacteria; kingdom Pseudomonadati; phylum Myxococcota; order Polyangiales; family Polyangiaceae; species Polyangiaceae bacterium. The sequence goes on along the minus strand of JABTUA010000002.1, from coordinate 2,138,920 downwards.
CGGCGAGCGCGTCCTTCGATCCGCCGCTCGACGGGGTGAGCAAAAACGTCCCCTTCGCCGGTACCTCGGCAGCGCTGGGCCTTCAAAGGAACTTCACGTACTGATGTCCCGTCGCTCTGCGCTCCTGGTCTCCTTGGCGCTGGTCGCCTGCGCGAGCCGCTCCGGCTCGGGCCCGAGCGACGCGCAGCTCAGCGCCGCGCGCAAGGCCGCTCCCGCCGGCGCCAAGGTCTTCGCGTTGTACTGCTCCTCGTGCCACGGCGAGCACGGCGACGCCCCGTTCGCTCCGGCGGCGATGGGCAAGCAGGCTCTCAGGCGGCGACCCGGCCTGGAGAACGGCCTCGACCTGTTCCGCTACGTGAAGGCCCGGATGCCGCCGGGGGACAAGGCCGGCAGTCTGTCCGAAGAGCAATACTGGGCGGTCACGGAGTACATGCTGCGGGTGCAGGAGCGCCCGCTGCAGGAGCCGTTCGACGCCACGACGGCCCCGAGCGTGCGGCTCGAATGAAGCTCTGTCGAAAATTGGCCGGCCGATCGCCGGCGAAGCCGGCCCGCGTGGGGTGGGGCCCCAACGAATTCACTTCGTTGGGGCGGGGAGGCGCGTGCCTCCCGATGAAAAAGTGAAAGAGCTGTCGATTCTTTGACAGCTCTTGAGCTCAGGCTGGGTCCACGTACGGCTCGAGCTCGATGTGGACCGGCTCGACGTTCCAGATCTCTTTGGCGTACTGCCGGATGGTGCGATCGCTGGAGAACGTGCCAGAGTGGGCGATGTTCTTCACGACCATGCGCATCCAACCGGCTCGATCGGCGTAGCCCCGCTCCACTCGCGCCTGGCACGCGAGGTAGTCGGCGAAGTCCGCCGCGATCAGGTAGGGATCGTGCTGTCGCACGTAGCTCACGACGTCTCGGTAGAGCTCCGGTTCGTCGGGTGAGAAGAAGCCGCTGTCGAGCAGCTCGAGGGCGCCCGCCAGCTCCTCGCACGCCTCGATGTGCGGGCGCGGATCGTGACCGGCGGCGTAGGTCGCCGCCGCTTGCTCCGCGGTCAGCCCGAACAAGAAGAAGTTCTCCGCGCCCACTTGCTCGCGGATCTCGACGTTCGCGCCGTCCAGCGTGCCGATGGTGAGCGCGCCGTTCATCTGGAACTTCATGTTCCCCGTGCCCGACGCCTCCTTGCCGGCGGTGCTGATCTGCTCCGACAGGTTCGCGGCAGGGATGATGCGCTCCGCCCGCGAGACGCTGTAGTTCGGGACGAACACGCAGGCCAGGCGTCCAGCGACCGCGGGGTCCGCGTTCACGACCGAAGCGACGTCGTTGATCAGGCGGATGTGCTTCTTGGCGCGGGCGTAGCCGGGGGCGGCCTTGCCCCCGATGATGACCGCGCGCGGCAAGATGTCGCGGCTCTCGAAGCGCAGGCGCCGGTAGAGCACGATGGCGTGCAGCGCGCACATCAGCTGGCGCTTGTACTCGTGGATACGCTTGACCTGAACGTCGAACAGCATGTCGGGGTCGAGGGAGATGCCCAGCTCGTGCTGAATCGCCCGCGCGAACGCGGCCTTGTGCTGCTGCTTGATTGCCCAGAGCTCGTCCTGGAACCCGCGATCGTCGGCGAGCTCCGTCAGCTTCTTCAGCTCGTCGAGCTCCTTCTCGAACCCTCGGCCGATGCGCTGGCCGATGGCGGCGGAGAGCGGCCGGTTGCAGCCGAGCAGCCAGCGCCGCGGGGTCACGCCGTTGGTCTTGTTGTTGAAGCGTTCGGGCCAGAGCTCGGCGAACTCCGGGAACAGCTCGCGCTTCACCAGCTCGCTGTGCAGCGCCGCGACGCCGTTCACGCTGTGGCAGCCCACGACCGCCAGGTTGGCCATGCGGATCTGGCGAGGCGGCCCCTCGTCGATCAGCGAGAGGCGGCGCTTCTTCTCGTCGTCGCCGGGCCAGCGCACGTGCACCTGGCGCAGGAAGCGATGGTTGATCTCGTAGATGATCTGCAGGTGTCGGGGCAGGACGCGCTCGAACAGCTCCACGGGCCACTTCTCCAGCGCCTCCGGCAGGAGCGTGTGGTTGGTATAGGCGAGCGTCTTCTGCGTCAGCTCCCAGGCGCGCTCCCAGGGCAGTCCCTCTCGGTCCAGCAAGACGCGCATCAGCTCCGCGACGGCGATGGCCGGGTGCGTGTCGTTCAGCTGGATGGCGGCCTTGTTCGGAAGCTCGTCGAGGGTGGTGTGGAGCTTCTTGTAGCGACGCAAGATGTCGCGGATGGAGCAGGCGACGAAGAAGTACTGCTGCTTGAGCCGGAGCTCCTTGCCGGCAGGTGTCTCGTCCTTCGGGTAGAGCACCTTCGAGATGCTCTCGGAGAGCGCCTTCTCTTCGACGGCGCGCCGGTAGTCGCCGTCGTTGAACACCTCCAGGTCGAACTCCTGGGTGGCCCGCGCCGCCCAGAGGCGCAGCGTGTTCACGGTGTCGTTGCCGTGGCCCGCGATGGGGTAGTCGAATGGGACTCCGAGCACCCGCGTCCCGCCCACCCACCGCGGCGCGTAGCCGCGCTGGTCTTCGGACGCCTCGACGTGGCCGCCGAACTGGACCTCGACCGCGGTCTCTGGCCGGGCGAATTCCCAGGCGTTGCCGAACTCCAGCCAGTCGTCGGGGTGCTCGACCTGCTGGCCGTCGGCGATCTCCTGCCGGAAGATGCCGAACTCGTAGCGGATGCCGTAGCCGTAGCCGGGCAGCTCCAGCGTGGCCATCGAGTCGAGGAAACAAGCCGCGAGCCGGCCGAGACCGCCGTTGCCCAGGCCGGGGTCGCGCTCCTCGTCGAGCACGGCGTCGAGCTCGATGCCATACTCCGCGAGACCGCGCTCGGCGAAGTCGTACAGGCCCAGGTTGATCAGGTTGTTGCCCAGGAAGCGGCCCAGCAGGAACTCGGCGGAGAGGTAGTAGGCCCGCTTCGGGTCGCGCTCCTGATAGGTGCGCTGGGTCTTCATCCAGCGCCGCACCAGCCGGTCGCGCACCGTGTGAGCCAGCGCCATGTTGACGTCGAGCAGGGTGGCGGAGCGAAGATCCTTGGACTGCGTGAACGTGAGGTGGTCCAGCAGCGCCCGCTTCAGCGTCCTGGGGCTCATCCCGGTGCGGTCGTCCTCGACCTGGATCACCAGCTGCGCGTCTCTGTCGGCCATGAAGACCCTCCTCGGGCGGGGGACCGAAGATACGTCTGGCGAAGGTGCGAGTCGATAGGCCGGCTCAGACGAGCAGTCTCGATCGGTTCTCCCCGAGTCGAGCTGCGTCGCCACCACCGGCGGGGAAGTGTCTGTCCGGCCCGACCGAGCGGGGCTGCTCAGACGAGCCAGCGCAAGAGGTCGGTGCGCGAGTCGACTTCCATCTTCGACAGCACGTTGGCGACGTGAAAGCGCGCCGTGCGGTGCGTGATCCCCAGAGCCTGGGCGATGTCCGTCGTTCTCCGGCCCAAGAGCACGAGCTCGAGCACGGCGAGCTCGCGGGCCGAGAGCTTCGCGCGCTGCGCGCGCCGATCGAGGCGCGCCCGCGCGAGCCCGCTCACCACGGCGTCGGTGAGCTGGAGCACGTGCATCCGGAAGCGCCCATTGCCGAGCGGCTCCGCCAGGGCGATGCGGTAGCCCGCGCCCGGCGTGCCGAGCACGGCGATCTCGGTCTTGCTGCTCGAGCGACGAGGAGCCAGGGCAGGGCATCCCTTGCAGGGAAGCGGCTGGTTGAAGAGCGTCTCGTGGCAGCGGCCCGACCAACGCGGCGGTGCGCTCAGCACAAGCGGGTCGAAGTCCATGAGCTCGCCTCCGTCCACGGCGATCTCGTAGACCGCGGCCACGAAGCGGCCGTGCTCGCGCAGTCGAAGCTCGCTCGGGGTAGAGTCTCGACTCGGGGCCCCGGCCGCCCCCCGGCGCGTGCGGGGCGGCTTCGAGGGCTTCTTCGACGGCATGGCCCTCGATTCCCCCAGGGCTCGCGCTTCGGCACAACTGGCCTTTCGGCCAGGTACCCCCTCTCGCCTGGCCGAAAGGCCAGGTGACGCGGCCGAATCTGGCGCGCATTCTGCGCCTGGCTGGCCGGCGCTCGCCGGCGATGCACGGGGTGTGTGCGTGGCGGGGAGCTCGAGAGTCCGGATTCTGGTCATCGACGATGACGCCACGTTGCGTGGAGTCATCGCTCGCGCGCTCGAAGGGAGGTGCCTGGTGGACACGGCCGAGGATGCCGCGTCGGCGCGGCGCTGCCTGTCCGAGCAGGCGTACGACGCCGTCCTTTGCGACGTGATGATGCCGGATGAGACCGGACTCGATCTCTTGGGGACGCTGCCGGAACGCGACGCGGGGCGCTTGGTTTTCATGACCGGCGGTGTGGTCGGCGCCGACCTGCTCGAGCGCCTTCAGAGCTCGGGCCGCCCCGTGCTGCTCAAGCCCTTCCAGCTCGCTGCGCTCGAGCGCGTGATCGCCGAGATCGTCGGACCGAGGGTCACTGAGTGAGCAGCTTGAACTCGATGCGTCGGTTCTTCTGCTTGCCTTCGGCGGTCTTGTTGTCGGCGATGGGCTGATCGGGGCCGGCGCCGCGAGTAGTGATGCGTGCCGCGTCGACGCCCTGCGACACGAAGTATTCCTTCACCGCGTCCGCGCGTTTCTGGGAGAGCTCGACGTTCTTCTTGGCGTCGCCCACGTCGTCGGTGTGGCCGCTCACCTCGATGCGCACGTCGGGATTGTCACGCAGCACCTTCAGCGCCTCGTCGAGCACCGGCTTGGACTTGGGGCGAATGGTGGCCTTGCCGGTGTCGAACTCGATTCCCTGGATGACGCCCGTGAACTTCTTCACCTCGGCGGGGATCTCGTCCGGGCAGCCGTCCGCGTCCTGATAGCCGTTGGCGGTCTCGGCTTCGGTCGGACACTTGTCGTTGGGTCCGATGACGCCGTCCTTGTCGGGATCGGGATCGGGGCAGCCGTCGGGTGCGATGCCGGCCTGGTTCGGACACTTGTCGTCCCCGTCGGCAAATCCGTCGCCATCGGAGTCCTTGGGCAGCGGACAGCCGTGCTTCGTCGCGTCTTCGCTCTTCGGGCCGGCCTCGTTCGGACAGGCATCCTCGGCGTCCGCGATCTCGTCCGCGTCCGAGTCCGGGGCCTTCGGGCAGCCGTCCGGCGCAATTCCGGGCTCCTTGGGGCACTTGTCCGCGTCGTCGGCAATTCCGTCGCCGTCGCTGTCCTTGGGCGCAGGCTTTTCTTTCTTGCGCAGGTCCAGGGTGAAGGTGAGCCCCAACAACACCTCGGGGTGGTGGGCTTGCTGGCCCTTCGAGCCGCCGTTCTTCTGCGTCAGGTTGTCGCGCAGGTCCAGGCGCAGCCCGAGGAAGTCGTCCAGCGGCACCTTCACGCCAGCGCCGAAGTGCAGCGCCGGATCGCTGTCGCTGCCCAGCGAGTTGCTGCCAGCTCCGAGGCGGCTCATGCCAATCAGCGCAAACGGAGTCAGCCCACCGAGCGGCAGCTGTCCCAGCGCGTGAGCGCGCAGCGCCCACAGCCCCGCCGCCCCGTCGTCGTCTTTGGTCTTGGTGGGGGCGACGGCGCCTTCCACCTCGGCCCCCAGCATCGAGAGCGGGAAGTAGGCCACGCGGCCGCCGAGCTCGGGTGCGATCGACTTGAAGGACTGATGCGGCCGATTTTCGTCGTGGAAGTTGTGCTGCTCTGCGGGGAAGATTGCGCCACCGAACACCCCGACCTCGAAGTAGTTGGTCAGCGGTTTGCCTGTTTGGGCCTGGTCGGCGCGCGCCGACGGAGCGAGACCGAGCACGAGTGCGAGGCAGGCGGGGGCAAGGACGAGCGGGCTACGCATGGGGGATCTCCGGTGGGGAATGGCCCGCCAACCCTGCAACGCTCGTGCCGCGGGCGGGAGGCGTGAGTTCGGGGGAGTTTCCCCCGCCGCTGTCGGCTGCGTGCTTCAGCTTGTCGCTTCGAGCCCACAGCGGTCGGGTCTTTCGCTGACGAATGCGCGGCGCGCTCTGCTGGCACGTCGATTGCAGAGTTGTTTCGCCCATGACCTCCCGCATTTGGCTCCCCGCGACCCTCGCCGCCCTCGCCGCCTCTGCCAGTGCCAGCGCACAACCTGCGGGCTTGATGAAGCAAGACGCAGCGACGAGCGGGAAGACCGACGTCGCCGCGGAGGGCTTCCAGGCCGCCGAGAAGGATCAGGAAGACGCCAAGGACGCGACCGAAGCGAAGCTCCTCGCCGGCGGCCTGATGAGCACGGGCAACTCCCGCTCGCTCGCCGCGACCGGCTCCGGGCTCCTGCGCTTGCGCCGAAGCGCGAACCAGTTCAGCGCCGCGGCTGCCGTCAACTACTCGCGCTCCGCCGCCAAGCCCGGCGAGGACATGCAGACGACGGTGGAGAACTACCAGGGCAAGGTCCGCTACGACCGCTTCGTCAGCAAGCACGTGGCGCTGTTCTTGTCGACGTCGGCGCGTCGCGACCGCTTCCAGGGGCTCGACCTGCGCCTGAACCTGGACCCTGGCGTCGCGTACTACTTCATCGACGAGAAGACCCATCAGCTCTGGACGGAGGTCGGCTACGACTTGCAGTACGACGTGCGTCGAGACGACAACATCGAAGCCGCGGCGCTGAACGGCGAGACCGTGGACAAGACCGAGGTGCAGCACAGCGGGCGTGTGTTCGTCGGCTACTCGAACAGCCTGAACGAGCACGTGAAGTTCAACACCGGCCTCGAGTACCTCCAGGGTCTCCCCGAGACCGAGCGCTGGCGGCTGAACTGGGACGTCGGCTTGAGCTCGTCGATCGGCGGCGACTTCTCGCTCGCCACGACGTTCAGCTTGAAATACGACCACCACCCGCTGCCCGCCGTGAAGGAGCTGGACACCGTGACGGCGCTGAACCTTGTCTACACGGTGATGTGAGCGCTCACTTCTTCCCGACCGCGACCAGGTGGAGCGGTCGGGTGCCCGAGCCGAAGAGCTGGGCGAGCTCGTCGTCGAAGAACGCTCCGACGCCGCAGGCACCGAGCCCGCGCGCGCCCGCCTCGAGGTAGACCGCCTCGCCGGCCAGGCCCGCCTGCAAGAGAGCGTGGCGGAAGTCGCGGGGCTCGGCGGTCTCTGGCCGCAGGGCGAAGGTCACGACGAACGCCGCGCGGCCCAGCACCTCTTGACCGAGACCGGCCGCCTGAAGGCGCGGGGCGACGTCGGGGCTTGCTAGCGCGACCGCGAGAGCCTCGCCCAGCCGATAGGTGCCAGGGGCGAGCCCGGTCACGGCGCGGACCGCCACCAGCACCTCGACGAGCGCCGGCAGACCGAGCGCGCCGATGGCCCCTCGCGCCGCGTCGAGGACGGCATCGAGCTCCGCCCGGCTCACTGCCTGGCTCGAGAGATTGCGGAACGAGCGGCGCTCTCGCATCAGCGCCAAAGGATCGGCAGACCGGGCCCGCGGCTGCCACCCGAAGGCGGCGCCAGCGTCGCCCTCGGCTGGGGCGCCCTCGCCGAGTCGCCACGACGTCAGCCGGTGCGAAAGTCGGGTGAGCTCCATCAGGTCGGCGGAGTCCGGCAGGCTGACCGGGCCGTGCGCTGGGCGCTGCCGCGCCCCGCTGGGCGCTTGCCCGCCACATGCCGCCGCCAGGATCGCGCCCTCGCCGTCGGCGTCGAGCCCGAGCGCTGACGACAGCGCGTCGTCGTCGAACCAGGGCTCGAGCGTGCAGGGCAGGCCCAGCACGTCGGCGGCTTCGACGAGGTTCCATGCCACATGACCGGCGTCGAGCCCGACGTAGCGGTAGGCCCGGGTGTCGTACTTGAAGGCGCTCCGATCGAAGGTCGCACCGAGCACCACCACCAGAGGGGCGCTCCGCGCAGCGGAGTCGCCGGGCAACGCTCCGAGGGCGCGCGTCACGAGCTCGATCCCGCCGACGAACCGGAGCGCGTGCGCCTCGGGGTCGTAGTAGTGCACGCCGGCGGCGATGACCGCGTCACTCGGGGCGACGACGAACACGTCGGTCGGATAGAGCGCACCCGCGGACGCCGCGGCGCGGAACGGCAGCTCGTCGCCCGCCCGGGCAGTCACGCCATAGGTGTGGTGCAAGAGCTCTGAGAGCTTCGGCAGGTCGAGGCGCTCGGCCACGATGCGGGCGCCGGCGTCGGCTCGGGTCGGGTGGCCGAGCGCCCGAGGGCGGGGCAGGGTGACGCTCCGAGCGCCGTCCATCCGGCGCACGGCCGGCGGGCGCGGTGGCGCCACGCCCGGGGCTCGGAGCACTCCGCTCCGAGTGTGGCGCGACTCCGCCCACACGTACTCGGGCACGCTGACACGCTTGCCGTCGCGTTCGATCCACACGCTGCGCGACGCTAGGGCTGTGGCGCTGGCGGAGCCAGGGTTGGTGCCTCCCTCGATGCGGATGCGCTGGGCGGGCAGCGCGCGTCCGACCAACCAGGCGAGCGCAGGCGCGAGCAGCACGAGCCCGAACGCGATCGATCCGAGCGCGCGCATCGGCCGCGCGAAGCGCCTGCCGTCCGGGCTGAGCAGCCAAGCTGGGCTGGCACGTCGGAAGAACGCCGCCAGGCTCGGGACCTGAAGGGCCAAGTGAAGCGCGAGCACGAGCAAGAGGCCGTACCCGAACAGGTAGTGCCAGTCGAAGACGGGCAGATCCATCCTGGCGACCCAGAAGACTCCGAGGGCCGCCGTGACCACCACGTAGAGCAGGAGCACGAGCGCGACGGCCACGTTCGCCGAGCGGCGTGAGAGCCGGCCGCGCAGGAGCGCGACGGCTGCCCACAGCCCGAGCGCGAGGAGCGGTGCGGCTGCGATCCAGACTTTCACGCCCCGAGCGTACCCCCGAGCCTCTCGGGGTCGAGCTGCTTCAATCCGCGCCGTCCACGATCAAGCCCTCGGAGGCGACGAGTCGGTAGCCGTCCTCGTCCACCTCGAGCCCGAGCCCCGCCGGGGCCACGAGCTGGCGCAGCCGGCGCACGTTCTGCCAGAGCGGCGTGTCGTGCCGCAGCGGGTCGTAGTCGCTCCCCCACATGGCCCGCGTGAGCTCGTCTTTGGACACTACCGAGCCGGTGCGCGCCGCCAGGGTGTAGAGCAGTCTTCTCAGGACGGGGCGGCTCTTCAGCGAGGCTCCTCCGCCGGGCCAGCGGAGCTCGTGGCCGTTCACGTCGAGCACGGCGCTCGGCGCGCGCGCCGCCGGAGGCGGCTCCGAGACGGCTCCAGCACGACGGCGTGCCCACTCCTCGAGGGACACGAGCACTTCGGGGTCGGCGCCGGCGAGCGCGGCTTCGCGCCGAGCCTGGTCGATGAGACGTCGGGCCTCGCCGCTCTTGCCCGACCTCCGCGCCCCGAACGCCCGCGCGAGCACGGTGATGGCGAGGTCGAGCCCGAAGCTCTGGCCGTGTGCGCTCCGTTCGACGTCCGAGAGCGCGACCTCGGCGCTCGGGGCGTCGCCTTGCGCCGCGAAGCGCAGCGCGGCGATGGCTCGAGCTCGCACGAAGTCGCCCGTCTTGTCCCGCGGCGGCGTGGGCAGATCGGCCTCGAGCTGTGCGGCCGGATCGTAGCTCGGAGCTCGCTCCAGGCGCTCGGCCAGAGCTTGGCAGCCGAGCGCTCTCGCGCGGGCGAGCGCTGGCGCGAGCACGAGACGAGCCTCCCGGCGGCGCCCCAGCGCAAACAGGGTGCGCGAGTGCCAGAGCGCGCCGGTGAGCGCATAGTGCACGCCCCCCAGCGGCTCGTTGAGGCGCGCAGCCTCGCTCCGCAGGGCTAGCGACTCGACACGCTGGCCGCGGTCGAAGAGCAGCGACGCCTTGGAGGCCAGCATGAAGATCCGCGCGCTGTCGTCCTCCGGCTCGAGCTCGAGGTTCAGGCGAGCCAGGAGCGCGTTCGACTCTTCCATGCGGCCGGCACGGCTGTAGATCACCGCGAACGTCAGCGGCACGTAGATGGCGTTCTCGTCCAGCTGGGCGTCTTCGAGTAGCGCGCGCGCTCGCCCCAGGCTCGACGCCGCCTTCTCCCAGTTCTCCTCGGCGTTGTAGGTCATCGCCTCTTGCAGCGCGAGCCGAGCGCGCGTGTCGGGGTCGGTCTCTGTCTCGGCCGCTCGCGAGAGCAGCGCCCGCCCCGCTTCTCCGCGGCCCTGGAGCGTGAGCGCCGCAGCCAGCCTGACCACCGCGCGGGCTCGCTGCTCGGGGCTCGTGCTCGGCTGTTCGAGCAGCGGGAAGAGCAACGCCTCCGTCTCGTTCGGAAGGCACTGGTCGTAGGCCGCTTCTGCCAGCGCGTAAGCCAGCTCTGGAGGTGTCGAGCTGAGCTCGCGATGGAGGGCGCCAAGCTCCTCGTACGCGCGCTGCAGGTCGTAGTGGCGCCCGATGCAGCGCGCGCGCTCGATGCGCAAGGCCAAGCTGCGCCGCTCGGGCGGGACCAAATCCATGCAGCGCAAGAGCTCGCCGGTGGCCCCTGCACGGATGACCTCCGGCGCTCGCGAGCGCAACATTTGGTCGAGATCCTCGAAGCGTTCGAGCGCGACCAGCTGACGCGAGAGCTCCCGGACCAGGCTCTTGGGATCGAGCCCCGCGTTTGGCAGCACCCGGACCAGCTCGGCCCGCGCCGCACGCTGTTCCTCCGCCGACGCCCGCGCGAGCAGGGCCTCGCGGAACATGTCGTGGATGCGTGTCTCGCCCGTGCCCTCGACCTCGGCGACCAGCGAGGTGACCAGCGTGCGCAGGACCGGTCGAAGCCGGCCTTCTGGCAGGAGCTCCTCGAGCGCTGCGGCCCCGAGGGCGCGATCGGAGACCGCGAGCACCAGAGCGAGCAAGCGCGCGTCGCCGCTGAGCTCGGCGAGCTCGCCCCCGAGCAGATCTTCGTCGTCGAAGGGACCCGCGTGCGCGCGGCGCAAGAGCAGGGGATTGCCCGCACACTTGGCCTGGGCTTGGTCGAACCCGACGCGCGGGCCGTACAGCTCGTCCAGGGACTGCCAGAGCTCCCTCGACGCCTCGGCCGGCAGGCCTTCGATGGCGAGCTCGAGTCGATCCGGCGCGCGCGCGCCGACCGCCAGACGATGGCGCGAGGTGAAGATCGCCCGGCCTTGCCCCAGCCGGCTTGCCAGCACCTCCACCAAGCGGGCGGCCGGGCCGTCACCCAGCTCGTGGGCGTCATCGACGACCCAGGTAGCGCGCTGCGCGTTCAGGCGCGCGATCAGATCCCCGAGCCGCTGCTCGGTGTCCCGAGGCTCCGGGCGCGAGCGTGGGCCGAGCTCGCGGCGAGCGTCGTCGATGAGCGCGTCGAGCGGAGCGCTGCCCGCGTCGCAGAAGACGACCGGGCCCGGCGCGCGCCCGGCGAACACCCGCGCCAGCGTGGTCTTGCCGACCCCGCCGACGCCGTAGAGCCAGGCGACCGTGACTCGCGTCAGCGCCGAAGTGAGCCGCCCGAGCTCGTTGTCGCGGCCCACGAACAGGGGGGTGACGCCGAGGGCGCTCATTCCTCCCGACCTTCGGGCGACTTCGGCGCGACCTCGAAGCCCGAGAGCGAGAGCCTGTTTGCCTCTACTGTCAAGGCTCGCTTGCGCTCGCGCGGCTCGATGCGAGCGCGGAGCTCCGCCATGTGCTCGGCGAGCTCGGCCACGCCGGCCTCGCGCAGCCCCCGCTCGAGCTCGTCTCTGAGTCGTTTGCCGAGCGCCGGAGCCGTTCCGCCCGTGCTCACCCCGACGCTCAGCTTGCCGGCCCGCGCCACGGCGACGTGATCGAAGCCGTTGTGCCCGGGTTGGTCGACGGCGCAGAAGAGAATGCGACGCGAGGTGCAGGTCGGACCGACGCGCTCGAGCAGGTCGGCGTCGCGATCGGCGAGCACCACGAGCCAGCACTCGTCGAGGTCTTCCAGGGCGAAGTCCCGGGTCTCGAGCGTGATGCGGCCGCTCTCCGCCAGGAGCTCGAGCTCCGGACCAGGCGCGCTGCCGAGCGCGACAACGACGGCACCGGCGTCGGAGAGCTCGCGGGCGCGCCGCGCGGCCTCGCTGCTCGACCCGAGCACCAGGCAGCGCTTGCCCTCGAGCCTGAGCGCGACGAGGAAGCTCACTTCTTCTCCTTGGGCGGAGGTGGCGGCTTGTCGACCGCTGGGACGACGGTCTTGGTGGTGAACTTCAGCTCGCGCTCCGCCTCGCCGATGCGCTGCAGGAACAGCCCCGTGAAGGTGCTGAACAGCGCGTCGCCCGGCGCCGCGGTAGCGGTCCCGGTCGGACGGCTCACCCAGCGCTTGATCTTGTTGAGGATCTCGGTGCTGACCGGGTTCACCTGGACCTTGGCGGTCACGTAGATGCTGGCGCCGACCGAGACCTGCTCGCTGGTGCCCACCGGCAGGCGGCGCGCCTCGGCGCAGCGACGGATCACGCCGTCCACGGAGATTGCGGCGCTGGCTCGAGTTCCGCCGGGACGCGTCGTCTCGACCAGGTACACCTCGTCCCAAACGTGCCAGGTGATCTTGCAGGTCTGCGCCGTGGTGGAGACCGGGTCCTTCGAACCGACCTGGTGCACCGTGCCGGTGAGCACGATGGTGGTCGGCAGCCCGCGGCTGAGCTTGCGTCGGATCTCCGCGTCGATGATGTCGCGGAACGAGACGTCCACGAAGAGCTGCGTCTTCTGGTGGTTCCAGGTGAAGCGCGCGTCTCTGGGCGGGTCTTTCTTCTCCTGCGCTCGCGCCAGGCTGGTAGTGGCCAGCCAGACCACCGTGAAGAGCGCTGCCAGCGCGAAGCGTCGCCCGAGTCGCCGGGCGGTGGAGGTCACCGATTCCCCTCGTTGCGCACCGGCACGAAGCCGAGCACGTTGGAGAACGCGAACGCGAAGCCGCCGGCCGAGGTGTCCATGCGGAAGCCGACGTTGGCGGTGAGGTCCAGCGGGATCAGCTGCCAGCGCGAGTAGCCCCGAGGGGGATCCGTGAGATCGCGCCGGTGGGCGACCGCGTACATCCCCGCGCTCCCGAAGAAGTCGATGCCGTAGACCGCGCGCTGCCCACGATACAAGGGGATGCGGTACTCGCTGCCGATCTTGGCGGCATAGTGCCCGTAGCGAACCTCGACGATGGAGTTGTCCAAGAAGTTCGGCGGCGGGCGCCGGTCGACGTTCAGGCCCAGCACGCGCCCCGGCAAGAAGTCGCTGTAGTCACCGACGTAGTACTGCTCGAAGAACGGCGCGTCGCCGGAGATGGCGCCGCCGAACAGCTCGAGCCGGATGACGTGCTTCTTCCACGGCAGCGCCCACCAGCGTGAGGCGTGGAGATCCAGCTTCTGGTAGGAGTAGTCGCTGCCGAGAGGTGTGAGGCCGACCTCTCCCGTCACGCTCGCGAACCAGCCGCGAGTCGGCAAGAATGGGTGGTCGCGCGTGTCGTGCTGCAGGGTGCCGCGCGCCGTCGAGAGCACGCTGCGTCCCGGCAGGATGTCGAACAGAATCGGCTCGCGATCCAGGCCGCGGAGGTGAGACGCTGCCCGCGGCAGCTTGGCGTCGACGGACTCGAGCCGGTAGCTCAGCCAGAGCTGCGTCGGCACGGACAGGTCGCGTCCGACACCCAGCATTCCGCCGAAGCGTTTGTAGCGGACGACCGCGTAGTCGGGGACGGCGTCCAGCTGCGAGGTGTCGTCCCAGAGCACGTCGGCGTTGCCGAAGAAGTCCTTGGCGTCGTTGAACAGCACCATCCCGCTGGTCATCCAGCGCCCGCCCAGGAACGCGGGGTCGAGGAAGCGCACGCGAAGGGCGAGCTGCTCCTGCGCGAGCCCGACGGCGGCGCCCAGCGTGATTCCGGTGCCCGCCAGGTTGGTCTCGGCGACATCCAGGCCGCCATAGGCGGTCAGGGGCCGTGCGTTGCCGCGCTTGTCGGCGTCAGCGGACAGGCCCATCCACAGGTCGTTGACGATGACCGTGTTGCGCTCCTCGACGTCGATCACGAGCACCACCCGTCCGCGGGCCGAGCCCTTGCGGAGCGAGAACTGAACGTCGCGGAAGAAGCCGGTCCCGAGCAGGCGATACCGGGTGAGCTCGACCTCGGTGTCGTCCACGTCGATGATGTCGCCGAGCTTGAACGGCACGTAGCGCATCACCACGCGCGATCGCGTCCGGCGGTTGCCGCGCACCTCGATGGCCTCGAGCGTGTAGCGCACGCGGGACTCGCCGGACATGTCGGCGTCGGGCTCCGGCTCTGCGCGCGGCTCCTCCGGCGGGCCTGGCGGCGGCGAACGGCGCGACGGCTCCCCGCTCGCGGGCGAAGCGGGCGCGTCGGTGGTGCCCCAGGTGTCGGGCGGAGAGCTCGGTGACACGGCGGCGGACGAGGCCTCGGCGCTCGGCGGCGCCTCGGCGGTCAGGGGCGCCGCCGCCTGCGCGCGGAGCGCTCTCGGAGCGAGCGCGACGGCGAGCGCGATCAGGAGCGCGGCACTGTGCCGCATCCCGAGTTCGACGAAGGGGAGGTGGCGTCGATTCAAGCTGCTCTCTCCCCGTAAATGGGCGGCCGACGCCTCACGTTCCAGGAGCGTAGTCCAGGTCGGGGCCGCCGTCAGCGCGGCCGCTTTCGGCGCTCGAAGGGGTCCAGGGCGAGCGGTGCTAGACTGCCGGCCGTGCCGCTCACGAAAGGCAGCGCCATCGGGGGACGCTACACCCTGCGCCGACCACTCGGGGAGGGGGGCGTCGGTGTGGTGTGGGAAGCCGACAGCGCGCTGTTCGGCCCCGTCGCCGTCAAGCTCCTGAGGAGCGAGCTGGCGCGCGACCCCGATGCGGTCGAACGCTTCGCCGCAGAGGCGCGCTCCGCCGCGGCCATCTCCCACCCGCACGTAATCGCCATCTACGACATCGGTGCGACGATAGACGAGGTCCCGTTCTTCGTGATGGAGCTCTGCGACGGTGAGACGTTGGAGAGCGTCGTCGCGTCACGAGGCGCGGTCGGCTTCGAGTACGCCTGCGAGCTCTCGTGCCAGGTGCTCGGCGCGCTCGCAGCGGCTCACGACCACGGCATCGTGCACCGGGACCTCAAGCCCGGGAACATCATGGTCGTCCACCCGGAGCCGGACAAACACGAGGTCAAGGTGCTCGACTTCGGCATCGCCTGCCGGGTGAGCTCCGAGCCGGCGACGCCGGCGGGGAAGGTGTATGGGACCCCGAGCTACATGGCTCCAGAGCAGATCCTCGGCCGCGCGGTGGATCAGCGCGTGGACCTGTATGCCGTCGGTGCCATCCTCTACGAGCTCCTGACCGGGAGGCGCCCGTTCCAGGGCAGGAACGACGCGGAGATAATGACGCACGTGTTGCAGCGCCCGCCGATGCCGCTCCGCGCTTATGATCGCACGCTTCCGGCCGCGCTCGAGGAGCTGATCCGACGCTGCCTGTCAAAGGATCCGGCGCGGCGACCTGCCAGCGCCAAGGAGCTCCTCGGCGAGCTGGTGAAGTTCCTCCCGCCCCAGGCCCGTGGCGCGCTCCTCTCGACGCCCAAACGTGAGCGCCGGAAGAGCCTGCCGCTCCCCCTGGTGAAGCGCACCTCCGACGCAGTGGAGGACGTTCACAGCGAGCCCGCGCTGCCGCTGGTCAAGCGGGGTAGCGCGACTGGCCCGGGCTCCAAGCGTCGCGCCGTGCTCGAGCTGGTCGGCGACGCGACCAACCCCGGCGACGACGAGTGACTTTCATTTCTTGCCGCGGAAGTACTTGGTCGCGCGCTTCTGCCCCTTGCTGAAGAGCGCGCCCGAGGAGCCGAGCTTCTTAATCGGCAGCACCAGGTCCTTCGTCGAGACTTTGAGGGCCGCGGCGATCTGCGCAGCGCCCGAGCCGGGGTGCTCCGCGACGAAGCGCAGGATGCCGTCGGAGAGCGACTCGAGCTCCGTCGCCGAGCGCTTGGAGCCCCGGCCAGTCGGCTTCGGCGCCTTCGCAGTCTTCGCCCGACGCTTGGGCGCCGCCGAGGGCTTTTCGCCCAGCGCGTCCGCGACGGCATCGAGCGCCGCTCGGCGCACGAGCTCGCTGATCTCGGCGACGAAGACCTCGACTCGAGCGCGGATGACCCGCTCAAAATCCTTCATGGCCCGAGACGATTTCAGCCGGGTATTTCCCTGTCAAGCGGGGTCTCGCCAGGGCGCCCGTGGCGGGCGTCGGGAGAAAGTTGAAGTTGACGTAAGCTGCGGTTTCTCCAAATATCGCAGGGTGGATTCCCCGCGCTCGCGCATGCCGACGCTGCCGGACGGCGTCGCCGCCCAGCACGGTCACCTGTCGGCCAGCATTCGCAACCTGAGGCTCGTGCACGCCTCGGGGGTCGGGTGGGAGGAGCTGGCCGGTGTCATGGACCGGCTGATCGAGGACGTGCGCCAGCACTTCGAGTTCGAGGAGCTGCAGATGGAACGCGGCGGTTATCCGCGCGTCGACCATCACCGCATGCTGCACTCGTCGTTCATGGGCAGGCTCACCGCGCTCCGCGCCGAGTGCGATCGGCGAGAGACCGAGCTGATGGGGATCCTGGTCGAGCTGCTCGAGACCTGGCTCCAGAGCCACGAGGAAACCGCCGACCGGCACGCGATAGAGTATCTCAAGCTCGAGAGCTGACCCGAGCTCGACTCAGGCCCGCACGAAGGCGTGTCGATTGCCTTCGTTCCAGCGCGGCGTTCGTTCGTACAGGCCCGACAGCGCGCGCAGCCGGTCCGCCAGGTCCGGACCGAGCTGCTCCGCTCGGACGCGGTACGCCCAGTTCCCCTCGACGGTCGCCGGAGTGTTCATGCGCGCCTCGCTGCCGAGCCCCAGCGCGTCTTGGATGGGGAACACGGCGAGATTGGCCACGGAGGCCGCCGCGGCCCGGAGCATGTCCCAGTGGATCTGCTCGCCGCTCGCGCCGAGGTAACTCCTCGCGCGCAGGCGCTCCGCGTCCGAAGCGCTGGCGTACCAGCCCACGGTGGTGTCGTTGTCGTGGGTGCCGGTGTAGACCGCCGTGTTTCGCACGAAGCGGTGGGGCCGGTAGTCGTTGGCCTCGTCGCTGCCGAAGGCGAACTGCAGGACACGCATGCCCGGGAGCTGGAAGCGATCGCGCAGGGCGTGGACCTCCGGCGTCACGATGCCGAGGTCTTCGGCGACGAAGGGCAGCCCGCCGAAGACCTCTCGCGCGCGCTCGAAGAGTGCCTCACCGGGCACCTGGACGAAGCGGCCGACGCGGGCGTCGCTCGACCCGGCCGGGATCTCCCAGTAGCGGCGAAACGCGATGAAGTGATCGAGGCGCACGGCGTCGAAACGCTCGAGCGTCACACCCAGGCGCTCGAGCCACCAGTCGAAGCCGCGCTTCTGCATGTAGTCCCAGCGGTAGATGGGGTTGCCCCAGAGCTGTCCCGTGGCGCTGAAGGGATCCGGTGGCACGCCCGCCACGACCGTCGAGCGTCCGGTGTCGTCCAGGAAGTAGGCCTCCGGGTGACTCCAGACGTCCGCGCTGTCGTGCGCGACGAACATGGGCACGTCGCCCAGGAGCGCGACGCTTCGCGCGCGGCAGTGCTCGCGCAGACGCCGCCACTGGCGGCGGAACCAGAGCTGAACGTGCTCGTGGTAGAGCGTCTCTTCCTCGAGCTCGCGGCGGGCGGTCGCCAGGGCCTCCGGGGTGTGGCGCCGGAGCGCTTCCGGCCACTCCGTCCACGAGCCCGGGTGCTTGGCCTTCAGCGCCGAGAACAGCGCCCAGTCCGCGAGCCACGGGTTCGAGACGCGGAGCTCGGTGAGCTCGTCACGGTCGGCGCTGGAGCTTCGGTCGCGGGCCCGCGCGAAGGCCTTGCGCAGCCGCTCCTCACGGAAGCGCTGCACCTCGCCGAAGCTCGCGCCGGCGGGAGTCGCCTCCACGTCGGCCTCGCCGAGCAGCCCGTCCTCGACGAGGTCGCTCAGGCTGACCAGCCAGGGGCTGCCGGCGAAGGAGGACGGGCTGTCGTAGGGTGAGCCCGAGAATCCTGGGGGTACGACGGGGAGCATCTGCCACCAGGTCTGCCCGGCGGCCGCCAGGTAGTCGGCAAAAGCGCGCGCCTCGGCGCCCAAGTCTCCGAAGCCATGGGAGCCCGGCAGCGAGGTCGGATGGAGCAGAATTCCGCTCGCGCGTTCGTCGAGCTCGGCCACCCGCGACACGCTCAGGCGCCTCCGCCCGGGGGGGGCTCGGCCGGCGCGGGCTCGGCCTTCGGCGGCTTCAGGAGAGAGACCACGATGGACAACGTGAGCACGCCTGCGATGACGCCCAGGCTGGCGAGGTTCGGCACCTTCACGACCTGCGAGAGCAACATCTTCGCACCGATGAACACCAGAATGACCGCCAGGCCGAGGTCCAGGTAGTGGAAGCGGCTCATCATGCCGGCCAGCATGAAGTAGAGCGAACGCAGGCCCAGGATGGCGAAGATGTTCGAGGTGTAGACGACGTACACGTCGTCGGAGACCGCCAACACCGCCGGCACGGAGTCCACCGCGAACAGCACGTCGGTGAACTCGATGACGAGCAGTACCAGGAACAAGGGCGTCGCGTGACGAAGCCCGTCCTTGATGATGAAGAACTTGTCACCGTCGAACTGGTCGGTGGTCCGCATGTACTTGCGCGCGAAGCGCAGCGCCAGGTTCGACTCGGGATCGACGGACTCGCCCTCCTTCTTCAGCGCGAGCTTGATGCCGGTGATGACCAGGAAGCCACCGAACACGTACATCATCCAATGGAAGCGGTGGAGCAGCGCGCTCCCCGCCAGGATGAAGATGGCGCGCATCACCACGGCCCCGACGATGCCCCAGAACAAGATGCGCTGCTGCTGTCGCTCGCGGATGCCGAAGTACGAGAAGATCACCAGGAACACGAACAGGTTGTCGACGGACAGGGACTTCTCGACCAGATAGGCGACGATGTACGTCACCGCCTTGTCGAGGGTCATGCTCCAGTGCACGTAGCCGGCGAACGCCAGCGCGGCGACGATGGCCACGACGCTGCGCACGCTGGCCTCTCGGAACGAGACAGCGTTCGAACCCTTGCCGACGAGCAGGCGGTCGAGCAGCATGGTCGCGACGATGGCGGCGGCGAAGGCCGCCCAGTCGAGCCAGGTCGCGGTTCCGAGCATGAGCCGCGTTTGCTAACACGCCGGGGTCCGGGGGCGCCAGCGCCGAAACACGAGGAATTTGCCGGATCTCAGACCATTTGCTGAGGCTGCCTGGCCCGGTCCTTGCGGCGCCACACGCCCTGCAAGATGCGGGCCCCTACGTCCAGCCGGATGAACGCCAGCATGGCGATGAGCACGGCAAAGAGCCCGACGCCCGCGATCCAGCGGTTGTACTCCTCGCGGACGAAGACCTTGCCCTCGCCGACGCGCGGCATCCCCCGGGGCTCGACCGGGAAGCCATTCTGCTTGGCGAGCTCCTCGAGATTGGTGAGGTGGACGACCGGGACACCTCGCTCGGCGAAGCGCAGCATGACCGAGTCGGCCAGGCCGGCGCCGCCCGGGGGCTCCATGTTGAGGCCCGGCTTGAACTGCTTCTTCCCCACGTGGGTGCCCACCGAGGCGGTTCCGCCGCCCACGTTCACGTACGCCTTGATCTGCTTGCCGCCGGCTTTGGCGTCGAACATCTGCATGCGCTGGTCGATGCCGTCGGCCAGGTTCTTCGCGTCGATCTTCTCGACGCCGACCCGCTTGATGGCCTCGTCGATCAGGTTGCGTCCCTCCTGCGACATGCCGAAGCCGTAGTCCTCGATGCCTCCGCGCGACGCGGCGATGGAGCGGAAGGCGAAGATCCGCTTTTCGAACAGCGCCTTCTCCATGTCCAGCCACATGAAGCTGGGGTCGTTCGCTCCCCACTCGGAGGCGGAGGCGCTGGAGATGACGATGGGCGTGAGCTCCAGCGCCTGCACCGCGGCGAAGGTCGCGACGCAGAGCGCGGGGAACGAGCCGGAGGCGCCGACGGCGACGACGTCCCCCTTCTCCACCCCGGCCCTCGCCAGCCAGTGCACCACCAGCGCGGCGAAGTTCGGGTTCACGCTCAGCCGCTTGGCGGAGATGTAGCCGGTGTTGGAGGTGACCGGGGTGACCGAGCGGCCGATCAGACCGGTCTGGTTGGGGTCGGCCTCCGGGTCGATGCCCACGCCCCTGGCGATCTTCTCGGACTTGATCGCGTTGAAGGCCTCGAGCGCCAGGCGCGCGGCCACCAGCTTCTCCGGGTAGTTGCGCTGGCGCCGCGCCACCGGGAACTTCTCGACCGCCACCAGCGCCGAGACCGCGACCATGGCGATGAGCAGCATGGCCCGGCGCGGGACGCCCTGCGGGCGCCAGTAGACCTTCTTCATCCGCGGAGCTCCGCCCCAACCGCCAGGACCAGGATCAGGCGCACGACCACCGACGCGGTGATCAGCGCGGCCACCGTCTCGATCACGCCTTGGCGATCGAGCCAGAGCGCGATCAGCCCCGGGATGATGAAGCCGATCACGGTCATGTCCACGCTGTTGTGGGCGTAGACCCCGGTGGACCAGCGTAGCAGCATGCCGACCAGGTACCCGATCAGGATCATCAACACGGTGCGGCGCCGCCCGTAGATGATGGTGAAGGACGACAGGGTGTGGACGATGGCCCAGGTGGCGAAGCCGGCCCCGATGGTCAGCGCGACGTCGACCGGTTTCGTCAGGTTCAAGGCCACGTAGCCGGGCACGATCAGTCCGCCCGCGGCGATGCCGAACATCTCAGTGAACAACAGGCTGACGGCCAGGCCGATGCCGACCGACAGGGGCAGGTACTCCATCATGCGGATCGTTTCCGGGTGTTCGTGCCCTTGGGATGGGCGCGGTTGGCGAAATACCGCGTGAGGGGCAGACCCTGCCCGCCGATGTTCCCCATGCCGAACACCAGCGCGGAGTCGTCCACCAGGCCCACCACGCGCTCGAAGATCTCGTCCTCGCTGGCCTCTTCGGCGATCTCGAGCTTGGAGGGGTCGAGCCCGGCCTTCACGGCGGCGCGAGCGAAGAGGTACGTGCCCGTACCCATGGCGACCACGAAGTCCGCCGGCGTCCAGCGCGGCAGCTCCTGACCGAGCTGGAGCGAGCGATCGGGACGATCCTCCCGGCAATTGACCAGGGCGACCTTGGTGGCAAGCCCCGGGTATTTCCCGATGGACAGGTTCCAGAGCTGCTCCGTCGAGACCGGATCGTTGGCGGCGAAGCCGTTCACGAACACCAGGCGACGGCCGAAGAAGTCGAGGGCGTACTCCCTGAGCGCGCCCGGATCAGGGCGACACGACTGCATCCCCCCGAGCGCCACCTCGCGCTCGATGCCGAGGTCTTCCGAGACCTTTAGCGCCAGCGCGATGTTCTCGCGGTGCTCGGTGTAGCTGAATGCGGCGAGCTCGGCGGCGGTGATGGCTTCCGCCTGCTCCGGGCCGACCGCGACGAGCTCGGTGTCTCTGTCCTTGCAGGCTTCCTCCAGGATCGCCAGCTGCTTCCGCTCGGCGGTGTAGAGCTTGCCCTTCACCGGGATCATCGACGCCAGCGCCCGCGCCACGTCCGCGTCCTCCGGTCCCATCACGTCCAGGTGGTCTGGGCGGGCGTTGGTGATGACGCCGTGGGTCGCACGCACCAGCTCGAGCTCCGAGAGCCCCTGAAGCTCCGGTTGCAGCGCCATGCACTCGATGACGAGCGCCTGAGCCTCGTGGGCCGCGGCCACCGCCACGATGCGGCGCTGCTCGATCACGTTCGCGCCCGAGGGGCGGAAGATGGGCAGCTCGCGGCCGTCCGGTAGGATGAAGCGCGCCAGGGTTCCCGTGGTCTTGGCGCAGGTCACGGTGCCGTGGGCGCGCAGGGCGCCGGCGATCAGGCGCGTCACGCTGGATTTTCCCCGCGTTCCGTTGACGTGGACGCGCAGGGGGATCTTCCTCAGGTTGCGCCGGTGCACCACCCGCTCCACGGCCCCCGCGCCGACGAGCACGCCGGTCACGATACCGAGGGAGAGAGCTGCGGTCGCGAACGCCAAGGGGGCGGCGCAGGTTAGGGCATGTTCGTCGGGCGCACCACTCCGAAGAGCGGGCGCCCGAGGGAGGTGTCAGGCGACGTTCTTGATCCCGAAGTGCTGCTTCGGCGGCTGGAGGGAGGCCTCTCCGCCCACCTCGCGGATCACGCGATTGCCCTCGAAGTACACCTGCCAGTAGTTGTCCGTGTGCGTGTACGGCCGGACGGCGAGCACGGGCCCGGCGAGGGAGTACTCCAGGATCTCGACGTCCGGGGCGGGTTTGGCGACGACGTTGGGGATCGCCGCGAGCTTGTCCTTGAGGCGGGTGATGGTGTCGGCCACGTCGGCCGTGTGGTCGAGCTGTGCCTTCAAGTCCACGCGCCGGTAGGGGTTCGAGGAGAAGTTCTGGATCGTGTCACCCAGGACCTTGGTGTTTCCGATGTAGGTCTCGACGTTGTCGGGGGTGTCGATGACGGTGACGAAGAGGCCGATCTCCTTGACGGTGCCCAGCATCCCGCCGACCGACACGAAGTCGCCGACCTTGATCGGGCGCAGGATGACCAGGAACACACCGGCCGCGAAATTGCCGAGCAGCCCGCTCCAGGCCATGCCGATGGCGACACCGGCTGCCGCGAACAGCGCGGCGAACGAGGTGGTCTCGATGCCGAAGTAGCCCAGGATCGCCACCACCAGGGCGATGTGCAGGAGCACCGAGACGATGTTGCCGAGGTAGCGCTGCAGCGTGGCGTCGACGTTCCGCGCGGTCAGGGCGCGCTTCATCAACGAGACGGCGAAGCTGATCAGCCAGCGGCCGATCATGTAGCCGATGAAGGCGCCCAGGATCTTGAGCCCGATGTCGAGGCCGCGGGTGGTCAGGGTTTCGATCAGGGAAGCGGTCATTGGGTCACCTACTTTTCAACGAACGGATCAGCGGCTGGTTTCGTTGCGCCTGGCGCCGACGTCAAGCAAGGCATGTGCCCGGGTCGCGATCACGGGAAACGCGCGCTTTTCGCGCGGCCAGCTGTCGGCTGCGAGCGACAGCTGATGGCGGAGCCCCACAGGGGGCGCTCACGCGCGCAGATCGACGGCGAGCTGCGCACCGGCGCGGTGGGCGAGGGCCATCAGCGTCAGCGTCGGGTTCTTCTCGGGGTGCGTCGGAAACACCGAGCCGTCTACCACCAGGAGCCCGCGGACCTCGTGGCTCCGGCAGAAACCGTCCAGCATGCTGCTCCGCGGGTCGGCCCCCATGCGGCAGGTGCCGACCTCGTGGATGGCCTCGCCCGGGAGCTTGTGCGTCACCCGCGCCAGGCGGCACTTCCCGACGGTCGCCGTCACGAGCTCGAGCGCGACCTCCACCATGCGGCGGGCGAGCGCCTGGTCGCTCTCGGATCGCTGGTAGTCGGCGCGCAAGAGCGAAACCCCTTGCGGGCTCTTCGCACCCGTCAGACTGAGGCGATTGTCCCGTCGCGGCGTGGCTTCGGCGAGCCCCCAGAGCTCGAGCGTGGGCTCTTCGCCGCGCAGCGCCACGTATTGAAAGCCGCCGCGTAGGCCCGGCGGGTTTTCGAACGCGCGGCGATTGAAGCGCGGGACGAGCCCCACGCCCTCGCCTGCCGGGTGCCCCGTGAGCTCGGCCGGCGGCTCCTCGAAGGCGAGCGAGAGCTCCACCATCGGGTGGTCCATCAGGTAGCAGCCCAGCGTGCCCGAGGCGTTGCCGAGCCCGTTCGGGTAGCGCTGGCTCGACGACGCGAGCAGCACCCGCGTCGAGTCCAGGGTCCCGGCGGCCAGCACGACCGCCCGCGCCGGCTGCGTGACCTCTGCGCCGGTGCGCTCGTTCAGGTAGGTGACTCCGCTCACGCGGTTGGTCCCGGCGTCGGTCTCCACGCGCAGCGCCATCGAGCGCGCGCGCAGCGAGAAGAGCGGGCTCGCCGTCAGCGCTCGTCGAATGAACACGTCGGCGGCGAAAGGGCGGCCGCCGAGGGCCGTGGAGCGGCTGGCCCGGAGCTCGGTGATGGGAGCGCCGGCTCGGGCGAAGGCTTCACCGAAACGCTGCAAGAGCGCTGGCGTCCCCGCGCTGCGCACGAACTGCCCGTCCGGGCACTCCACCAGGCCAGCGGCGCTACCGGTGACCTCCAGCAGCCGCTCCATGGCGGCGTAGTGCGGGGCGAGCTCGTCGTAACCGACGGGCCAAACGTGCTCCGGGCCGAGCTCTCGCCCGTCCACAAAGTCCTGTGCGCTGAAGCGCAACGAGCCGCCGCCCCAGGCGGTGGTGCGCCCGCCGACGTGGCGGAACCGGCTCCAGACGAACGGCTTGCTTGCGGGCAGCTCGAGCGCTTCGCCGGGCGGCTCGATCAGCGGGTCGTCCGTTGGCTCCCGCGGGAACACCGGGCCGGTGGACAGCATCATCACCGGGACGCGGGCGTCGAGGAGCGCCTTGGCCGCGGCGACCGCGCTGGCGCCGGCCCCGACGACCACCACGGGTGCTTCGCGCCGGCGCGCCCACTGCCCCGCACGCCAGAGCGCCCCCAGGCCGAGGAGAGCGGCGCCTCCGGTCACCAGCGAGCGACGCGAGACGCGCTCGCCTTTGCTCGCCTTGCCGCTCTCGCCCATCGCCCCATGCTGCAACGGCTGGCGCCCCGCGACGAG
Organism: Polyangiaceae bacterium; assembly: GCA_015075635.1. Lineage (NCBI taxonomy): Bacteria > Pseudomonadati > Myxococcota > Polyangiales > Polyangiaceae > Polyangiaceae bacterium. Next base: position 2,114,400 of record JABTUA010000002.1, on the reverse strand, counting down.
GGTGATCTCGGCCTATACTCGGCTCCCCGTGTCCCCGCCTCCGACCGCGAGCCGCGCCAGCCTCGACTCGCCCCCGCTCGCCGCGGCGCCGTTCGGCAGCGAGCCCGGTCGAGCGTTGTTGCAGCGGCGGGTGGCGATGTTCGCGCGGATCCAGGCGCTCATCTCGCTGGCGTTTCTCACCACGGGCATCGTGATTGCGCTGGCCGTGCTTCCCGCCAGGCCGGTCCCTCGCTCGCTGTTCGGTCTCCCCAACCTCTTCCACCTCGCCGCGGTGCTCTGCGCGCTGGCCATCTGGCTGGTCGCGCGGCGCGGCCGCCTCGAACGCGCCCACCTCACGTGGCTCGACCTCGGCGCGACGCTCTTTCCGATGGTGGGTTACGCCGCGATGGCAATCTCGTCTCGAGGCCTGCAGCGCGATCGCAACGATCTGCTGGTGACGCTGATCGCCGTTCTCGTCTTGATGTTGCGCGCCACCCTCGTGCCGAGCCGGCCGAAGGTGACCGCGGCGATCAGCGCGGCGAGCTGCCTCCCCGTGCTGGTGGTCGCGTACGTGGTCGGTCTCACCGCGGATCCGAAGATCCCGAGCTACGCCCTCCCCGTCATGCTCGGCATCTGGTGTGGAGCGGCGACCTTCACGGCCACGCTCGCGACGCACGTCATCTACGGTCTGCGGAAGCAGGCCGCCAGGGCGGAGCAGCTCGGGCAGTACGTGCTCGACGACAAGATCGGCGAAGGCGGCATGGGAGCGGTCTACCGCGCCAGGCACGCGCTGCTTCGTCGGCCGACGGCCATCAAGCTGTTATCGGCGAGCAAGGCCGGCGAGCACGCGCTGTCGCGCTTCGAGCGCGAGGTCCAGCAGACCAGCCGGCTCACGCACCCCAACACGGTGGCGATCTACGACTACGGCCACACGCCGGACGGGGTCTTCTACTACGCGATGGAGTTGCTCGACGGGCTCGATCTCCAGGAGCTCGTGGATAGGTGTGGGCCGCAACCCCCGGAGCGCGTCGTCCACGTGCTCGCCCAGGTCTGTGGCTCCCTCGAGGAGGCTCATGGCGCAGGTCTCGTGCACCGGGACATCAAGCCGGCCAACATCATCCTGTGCGAACGCGGCGGCATCGCCGACACGGCCAAGGTGGTCGACTTCGGGCTGGTGAAGGACGTCAATACCCAGAGCGAGCCGGAGCTGAGCTCGGCGAACGCGATCCTGGGCACGCCGCTCTACATGGCGCCCGAGGCGATGCTCTCGCCGGACACCGTGGATGCTCGAGCGGACGTGTATGCGTTGGCGGCGGTCGGTTGCTTCTTGCTCACCGGCGAACCGATCTTCAGCGGCAGCTCGGTGCTCGAGGTGTGCACCAAGCACCTCCACGACCAGCCGCCGGCACCCTCCAGCAAGGCCGGCAGCGCCGTGCCGCCGGAGCTCGATCGCGTTCTCCTCGCGTGCTTGGCGAAGAAACCCGAAGAGCGGCTGCAGTCAGCCCGCGCCTTCCGGGACGCTTTGGTCGCGTGTGAGGTCCCGGCTTGGACCCAAGAGCGCGCCAAGTCCTGGTGGGCCGAGCATGTCGCGAGCCGTTCGGTCCCTTCCCAGCGCGACGCATCCTCCGACTCGCCGACCGTGGTGCAGGTCGACCTCGACGAGCGCGACGCGGCCGGGTGAGGCGTCCCGCCCGCCGGAGCGCAGCCGCCTGGGCCGGGGGTCATTGGCTCACTCCTTCACGGTCAGGACAGTCATCGCGGGGGCCTCTGCCGATGCGGACGCCGGCCTCGCGAGCTCTGCGCCCGAGGCTGCTGTTCTCGCGGCCGCTGTCCTTGGGGATGCTGGCCCTGCGGCACCTGCGCCTGCGGACGTTGCACCTGGGGGTGTTGCGTCTGTGGACGTCGTTGCTGCGCGGGTTGCGGTTGGGGACGCTGCCCCTGGGAGTGCGGCCCTTGCCCTCGCTGGCCATGCGGCCGCTGCCCCGGCGGCCGTTCCGGCTGGCGATGCTGTCCCGGCGCCCGCTGTTCCTCCGGCTGCTGCCCTCGAGGCCGTTGCCCCTGAGGATGCTTCCCGCTCCGAGCCGCGCCGGGCGGCTGCGGATCGCGGAGGTGCCGAAAGAACTTCAGGCCTTCATCGCGAAGCCCCTGATAGACGGGCGCGTCCTTCTTGGGAGCATCCCCTCGGCCTCGTTGCGGCGCGGCCGCGCGCGGCCCACGGCCGTGCGGGTCACGGCTCGGTCCGCCGCCGCCGTGTGATCGGTGTGTGGGCTGTGCGGGTCCGCCGCGGAGGCCGAGCGCGTCGCGTCGCCTTCGCTCGTCGCGGTTTGCGTCATCGATGAGGGCGAGCACCGACGCGGTGTTCGCGCGACGTTCCACCGCGCGGAAGTCGCCGCGGAGCAGCGTGTCGGGTGTCAGCAGGTTGCGTTCGTGGAGGCTCCACATCTCCTCGGCATACGGCAGGCGACGCGCGGACGGGACGTGGCGCGCGAGGAAGCGGTGGAGGTTGTCGACGTCACGGATCAAGAGCCTCCGCGCATTGGTGTTGTGCGCGGTGTCGATCGACTGCGGAAAGTCGATGACCACCGGACCATCCGCGCCGACGAGCACGTTGAACTCGGAGAGGTCGCCGTGAACGACGCCCGCACAGAGCATCTGGACGGCCGCTCGGATGAGGCGGTCGTACATCGCTCGAGCCGACACGGCATCGAACGAAAGATCGCCCAGGCGCGGGGCGGGCCTTCCTTCGGCGTCGGTGACGAGCTCCATCAAGAGGACGCCCTCGATGAAATGGTAGGGCACGGGAACGCGGACGCCCGCCGCGTGGAGACGGTGAATCATGTCCACCTCGGTCGAGCGCCAGGCGGCCTCGTCCTTCTCTCGACCGTGTCTGGAGCGGTTGGCGATCGCGCGCTGATCGCGGCTGTTCCGGACCCCGCGCCCCTCGGTGTACGCGGCGCGCTGCTTGAAGGAGCGGTGATGCGCGTCCTTGTAGATCTTGGCCACCGCGTAGCGGCCCCCGGCCACGACCAGGTACACCTGAGCTTCCTTGCCGCTCATGAGCGGTCGAACCACGTCGTCGATGACTCCGTAGTCGAAGAGCGCCGCCAGGCTGTCGGGCATCCGCATGCGGGCGGGACCCTACCTCATTCCTGGTGCGGTCACCTCGCGCAGTTCATGCCGGTGGTCTTGGCCGCGGGCGATCGGGGTCGATCAGCGGGTCGGCGGTCGCAGCCATGGGCGAGCTCGGCCCGTTTCGCGCTACGCTCGGGCGACCCGATGACCCCCGAACATGCTCGCGTGTTGGCTCGCTACAACCGATGGATGAATGATGATTCTGCGCGTGTGCCCGAGCCACTCCGTTTCCCGGATGAGACGCGGCGCAGCAGCTGATGTCGGCGGGGAGCTGGCCCGTGAGGTGAAGCGGTGCCCGTGAAGCTCCGCGGTCATCCCGAGCTGCCCGCACTGGTCGCGGGCCTCGTGCTCTTTAGCGGAGCGGCTGGGGTGATCGCGCTGAGCGCGCCGCCGCGCGGGACGGCGCCGGCCGCCCCGGGACCGAGCATCGCTCCGACCGCATCGAATTCGGCGAGCTCTCCCAAGCTCGGCCCGCTCGAGGTCGGAGCGGAGCTCGCCGGCGCGCGGATCGCCTCGATCGAGCTCCGCCCGCGCTCGGTGCGCATCGAGCTCTCTCTCGACGGCGGCCCCCCGCTCGTGATCGGCTTCGCGCCCATCGACGCCGGCGAGCCCCCCGGCCCAATCGCCTTCGCCGACCTGAACGTCTGGTACGAGGGCCGCGGCCAGATGCCGCCGGACTTTCTGCGCCTTGCCCAAGCGTTGGTCGAAACCCTGCGGCGAGCCAGCGCGCCGCGTTCGCCTTCCGCCGCTCTTCGAGACTGGAGGGGGGAACGGTGAGCGACGGGGAGTTCGGCGCTCGAGATCGCGTGCTCGCTGCGACGTCGCTGTCGCTGGGCACGTTCGTCGCGTTCAAGCTGATCTCGCTCTTCGTCGCGCCACTGAACCTGGTTCTCTCCCTGTTCCTGGTCGCACACCCGCTCGGCGTGTTGATCGGTGCGCGCTGGTTCGATGCCCCCGAGGCGAGGCGCCGTGCGCTCCAGGGCTACTTCCTGGTCACCTGCCTCACGCTGCTCGCGCTCTCGCTGTTGCGCTACGTCGCGCCCACGCTGGAGCCGCCATGGCTCAGCCGTGGCTTCCCGCTCGCGGCGCTGGGTGGCGTGGTCGCCGCGGCGGGCCTGGTGCTGGCGCCTTTTGCCCTGTGGAGCGGCGTGATCGAGTACCTGCTCCTGAGTCAGGGTCGCGCTCGGCCGTCCGGCTACGGTGGCGCGTATGGTGTCGTGCTCGGCGGTGCGGTCCTGGGGCTCGCGCTCGGCTACGCGCTTCTGCCCTGGCTCGGCGCTCTCGGCCTGTACCTCTTGGTCGTGGCCATGGCTAGCCAGGTCGCCTTTCCGCGCCTGGGCACGCGAGTGGCGTTGGGCTTCGTGCTCCTCGCGCTCACGAGCGCGGCGCTCGGGCTCGACCCGCGCTTCGTCGCGGCGCTCTCGCCGGCCTGGCCCCACACCGCCCGAGCGCTGCTCGACCAGGGCGCGCGGCTCGGTCGCGCCGAGTGGAACGCGCACGCCTACACGCAGATGATCGAAGACGAGAGCACGAGCTACGGCGCCTACGACAACCTCGTCTACTGGACGGTCCCGCTGGCCGAAGGCAAACCGCTGAGCGAAGACGACGTGGTGTTCGCGGCGCTGCCGAAGAACGCGCGGCTCGCCATCGTCGGCGTCGGCGGGGGGCGCCAAGTGCAAAGCGCCCTGCGCGCGCGGCCGGATCTCGAGATCGACGCCTTCGAGATCAACCAGACGGTGGTGAGCTACTTTCTTCGCGAGCGACCCGAAGCGAACCGTCGCGCCTTCCTCGACCCACGGGTCCACGCGCTGGCCGTCGAGGGTCGCGCGGGCGTGCTCGCCTCGCCGCGCGCCTACGACGGCATCTACCTGCCGGAGGTCGGGACCGTGCTCGGGTACTACCGTGCCCAAGCGCTGGATCTGAACTTCATCCACACCGAGCAGGCGTACCGCGACTATCTCGCGCGCCTCGCGCCCGGTGGTGTGCTCGCGACGGCGTTTGCGTCCTACGCCGATCCGGATCTGCAAATGAGCCGCCGCACGCTGACGACGCTGGTCCGCCTGGGCCTCGTGGCCCGCGGCTTCGAGAGCGCCGACTACCGCATCGTCGTGGCGACGCGTCCCGCCGACGCGCAGGCCCTCGACGCGAGCGTGGCCGTCGCTGCGGCCCGCGGCCTCCGCGAGCTCGGCCCCTCCAGCGGCGAGCCGCTGCCCAGCGACGACCTCGGTGCGAGCTGGGTGACGGTGTACACCCCTCGCCGGACGCTCTCGCACTGGGGGCTCGTGAGCGGCGCGCTCTCCGTCGGCCTCGTCGTCGCGGTCGTTCTCGCCCTCGGCGGCCGCCAGCGACGTCGGGCTGCCGGCGCCCCGGGGCAGACTCTCCGGCTGGCCATCGCCGCGGGCCTGGGCGCCGCCTTCGTGGTGCTGGAGAACGCCGCCATTCTCCAGCTCGCGCGCGCCCTGTTCAGCCTGGCGGACGCCGTGATCCTCGGCTCGATGGCGTTTCTCTCCGCCGCCGCGGTCGGCGCGCGCTTCGCCGAGCGCATCGCCGCCCGCGGGCTCTTGGCGGTAGGGGGCGCCGCCGCAGCCTTCGCGACGGCCGTACTGCTCTCACCCCAACCGCTCGTCGTGTTCTCGAGCGCGCTGCTGCTCGCCTGCATCTCGGGGGCGCTGCTCCCGCTCCTCTTGGACTCCGCCCGAGACGGCGCGCTGCCCTCGATCTACGCCTGCGACAGCGCCGGCGCGATCGTCGGCGTGGTGCTCGCGTGGTTCGTGCCGCTGCTGTTCGGCATGCGCGTGTTCTGTCTGGTGGCCGTCGCGGGCTACGCGCTCCTGGGAATGGGCACGCTGGCCGCCTCCAGGACATCGAGTCGTCGCACCGCCGCCTCGTGAGCGAGGTCGACGGTGAGGCGCACGCGCTCGGGTCTGCTATGTTCGGTCGGCTCGATCCCAAGGGACCGCCAAGCGAAGGAGCATTCAATGGCCACCTCACCTCTGCAGTGTCCGAAGTGCGAGAGCGAAATGGAACAGGGCTTCGTGCTCGACAACACGTATGGTGCGCGGCTGGTCAGCCAGTGGGCGCCGGGGGCGCCACTGAAATCGTTCTGGACACGCACGAAGTTGCCCGAAGAGGATCTGATCCCAATCGGGACCTACCGCTGTTCATCGTGCGGATACCTCGAGCAGTACGCGCGAGACGAGTTCGGCGCGAAGTAGTCCCAGGCGTTCGGCGGGGCCCGTGACCGATGAGCGCGGCGGCGGGATGACAGTGGGGAGGGGCCCCGGCGCCAGCGGAGCCGTTCGCCGAGCTCCATTCGCCGACGCCTGCGGGCGCTTGCGCATGCTGTCGTGCAGTCATAGACTGCACACAATGAAAGCATTGACGATTCGCGAGGTGGATCCGGCGTTGGCCAAGGCTCTCGAGCGTGAGAAGCGGCGACGCGGCGCGTCTTTGAACCAGACCGTGCTGCAGCTCCTGCGGCAGGCCCTCGGGCTCACGGGAGTCGCACGCAGATCGAATTCGCTCGGTAAGCTCGCGGGGACCTGGTCGAAGGAGGACCTGGCGCGCTTCGAGCGCGACACCGCGGTGTTCGAGAAGGTCGACGAGGAGCTGTGGCGGTGACGAGGATCTGCCTCGACACCTCCGCCTACAGCCACTTCAAGCGCGGGACGCCCAGCGCGGTCGAAGTGATCGACTCCGCGGAGTGGGTGGGGGTCCCCGCGGTCGTCCTCGGCGAGCTGCGGACCGGCTTCGCGCTCGGCCGCAAGGCGCAACAGAACGAGAGTGAGCTCTTGGCGTTTCTCCGGAACCCGGTGGTCGAGGTCCTCGACGTCGACGACTCGGCGTCTCGCGTCTACGCGGACATCGTCACAGCGCTGCGCAAGGCCGGCAGGCCGCTACCCACGAACGACATTTGGATCGCGGCAGTCGCCGCGCGCGAAGGCGCGGCGGTGGTCACTTTTGAAGCGCATTTCCGCTCCATCCAACGCATCGGGAGCATGGTGCTGGGCGCTCGGTAGCCCTAGGGGCGCGCGAGAGAGTCGTGCCCATCGAAGACGCGTCGGCCACGCCGTGAGGGCGCGGAGTGAGCGGTGGGCTGGGCCGAGACCCGCCCTCCCGCGCCCCAGTGCAGGCGTGCAGTACGAGCACCGCCGCGCCAGCGAGGAGTACGTGTTGCATGGCACGACAGTCTGCCTCGGATTCACGCCGCAACCGGAGCCTTGCTGGCTACCACTGGGTACCGGAGGCGCAGGCACGGATGGTTGCGACGGAGGTGGCAGGGCACGCCGCCCGCGGATGGAAGAGTCGGAAAGCCGCCTTCTATCTGCTCCAGCAGCCCTTGCTGCTCCTGGCGGTCGCGTTGATGCTGGCAATCCACGCGCTCGAGCACTGGCCCACGCGAAGCGGCGGCTCGTCATCGAGGTCGATGGTGGGATCACCGTAACGGCGTGGGCCGTGGAGCGGGTGAGCCTCGGCACGGCGCTCGACCTGGATGCGTGAGGCCGTTTCGCAGCCAATTTCCCCTCTTGCTCGGCGGTCGCTACAATCCTGGCGCCTGCCTACCTCGGAGGCTGGAGCACCGCTCTTCTCATGCCGCCCCCTGACGAGAAGCCCGGCGACGCACGGCCGAAGGCACCCACCGAGCGGCCCGACATGATCGGTCGGGTGCTGTCGGACCGCTACCGCATCGACGCTCGCATCGCCAGCGGCTCCTTCGGCTCGGTCTACCGCGGCGCGCACCTGCACATGCACAAGCAGGTCGCGATCAAGATCTTGCATCCCGAGGTCGAGAATTTCCCCGAGCTGGTGGAGCGCTTCGAGCGTGAAGCGGTCGCCGGCGCTCACATTTCACATCCGAACGTCGCGGTGGCGAGCGACCTGGGGAAGTTCGATGGAGAATCGTACTTTCTCGTCCAGGAGTACGTACCTGGCGAAACGCTGCGCGAGCTGATGAATCGCGGACCGCTGCCGGCAGCGCGCGCCGCCTCCATTGCCCGGCAAATCGCCGAAGGTCTGGCCGCAGCGCACCGCCACGGGATCATCCATCGTGACCTCAAGCCGATGAACGTGATGATCGTCGAGGGCACCGACGATCTGGTGAAGCTGATCGACTTTGGTTTCGCGCGGGTGCCGGTAGAGGAGCTTCCGCAGGTGCCGCAGGGCGATTCGGGCCCGGGTTGGGAGACGTCTCAGGCCGGTGTGGTGTTCGGCAGCGTGTCGTACATGGCCCCCGATGCTTTTCTGGGGATGAAGAACGTCGACGAACGTTCGGATCTCTACGCGCTCGGCGTGATCCTGTACGAGATGCTGGCGGGGAAGCACCCCTTCGACGTGAACCTACCAGCAGCCGAGCTGTTTCAGCTCCAACGCACCAGCCCGCCGCCGCCGCTTCGCGAGAGGAACCCCGATTGCGATGCGTCACCCGACCTCGAGTGGGTGATGATGCGCCTGCTCGCCAAGGCGCCCGAGGAGCGCTACCAGGACGCGGCCGCTGCTGCCTCCGCCATCGCCGGCGCGATGCGAGGCCTGCCAGGCTTCCTCGAGCGCCAGGACTCCTACCGGCCTCCGGCGCGTCTGCCCAAGCGGAGCGTCGCCGCCCCGCCCGAGGGGGAGGCTCCAAACGCACCGAGGCCAGTCTCGAGCTGGAAGCGTCCCCGAGCCCTCGGCGCGCTTGGGCTCGCGATCGCCCTCGTGGCGATCGTGTTCGGCCTCTACCTCACGATGCGCGAACCTCGGCCCGCTTCGCCTTCGGCTTCGGTTTCGGTTTCGGCTTCCGCCGCCCGAGAGGTAGCCGCGCCGATCCCCGCACCCCCCGCATCGGTGGCCGACGCTGAAAGCGACGCCTCCGCGCGCCCACCGGTGGAGGACGTCAAAGCCAAGTTCCTCTCCGCTGGTGATCAAGCGCCCGCCGACGCCGCACGCGCCTGGCTGCTCATGATGGAGGCCGATCCGAAGGCGCTGGACGACCCGGAGGTTCAGAAGCGCACTGCCGAGGTGCTCGAACGGGCGAACCCCGACGATGAGTCGGTCAGGAAAGTCTTCGACCATCTCACCCATCGGGCAGGGCCTGTCGGGCTCGACGTCCTGTATCGCGTGCTCGATGCACAGCCAGGCTCGAGCGGGGGTCAGCTCGCCGGGCAGATCCTCTTCCGGCCGCCGAGCGCGGAGCGCGCCTCACCCGCTCTGCGCGTCACGCTCGACATCCGGCGCATGAACTGCACGCGGAAGTTCGAACGATTCGACCGCGCCGCCCAGGAGGGCGACGAGCGGACCGCGCGCGAGCTCGAGAAGCTTCGCCCGCCGAGCTGCACGGTCCGGAAAGGCGTCTGCTGCTTCAAGGACGAAGAGAAGCTCGAACGGGCGCTCGCGCGGCTCCGCGACAGGAGCCACGCCGCGGACGGGGCGGCGCCGATGCGCTGATCGTCCCGATCGGCACGCGCTTCGAAGCCATGACCGACGGGCGCGGCGTCGCCCGCGCACCCATCCCCGACGAGCCTTCGCAGCCGGGGGCCGTGCTTCGATGGTCCGTCTTCGTCCGGGGCAGGAGGGCGAACGACATCGAGCTGGCGCGAGCGCCGTGATGCGGCGACGCGGTCGACGAGCGGACGCGGTCCCGGCCCGGCGGCTCGGCTACCGGGTGCTTCGGCTCGTCGAAGGCGCGGACGCGTACCCAACCGGGATTTTGACTTTGGTTCCCGAAGCGCGATAGGTGGGCTCCGGATGGTCGGCGTCATCACCACCCGGCACCTGGTCCTGCACGCAGGGCTCATCGTGCGTCTGTTCGGTGTGCGGACCTACCTGCGCTGCGTCGCCCATACCTTGCTCCACCCAGGTCGAGCGACGTTCCTGGGCGCGCTGCGCTGAGCGCGGGCGCCCTCGCCGACCGAGCGACCGGCTCGGCTAACGAGTGCTCCGGCTGGATGCGGAGCTCGTGCTCGGCGCGCCCGACTCCTGGATGGGCCGCGTGCGATGCGCTCGGTGGGCCTGTGCCCCGATCAGATCACGGTACCAGATCCCGCTGTCCTTGATGATTCGGTGCTGGGTCCGGTAGTCGATGTGGATCAGTCCGTAGCGTTTGCTCAGGCCTGAGGACCACTCGAAGTCGTCCAGCAGCGACCACACGAAGTAGCCACGCACGTCGGCCCCCGCCAAAATGGCCTGCTGCACCTTCTGCAAATAGGCTTGCAGGTAGGCCACCCGCTTACGGTCGTGCACCGCGCCGTCCTCGACTCGGTCCTCGAACGCCGCTCCGTTCTCGGTGACGTACAGAGGCAAGTGGCCGTAGTCGGCGGGATCTCGGGTCAGGACCTGGTAGATGGACTCGGGATAGACCTCCCAGCCTACGGCCGTGTATTGCACGCCGTCGAGCTCGTACTCCTTCTCTGCGATGTCCAAGCCGCTGAACCACATCCTGAGAAACGGCACCCACCAGGCGTGGTAGGCGCGGATGCGCGAGTAGTTGTTGATGCCGAGGAAGTCCAGCTGGGTCCCGATGGTTTCCATGTCGCCCGCCTGCACCTCGGGCGAGAACCGGCCGAGTATGTGGAGCAGCCGATCGGGGTATCGACCGCGAAACAGCGGGTCCAGACACACCCTGTTGAACAGAGCGTCACCGAGCTCCGCCGCCAGTCGATCCGACGGGGTGTCCTCGCGCGGATGAACCGGGATCAAGTTGAGGGTGATCCCGACCTTCGCCTCCGGGCGCGCGCTCTTCACCGCCTGAGCCGCCAGACCGTGGGCCAGCATCAGGTTGTGGAGGACCTTCAGGTAGAGCCAGGGTCGTCGCAAGCCCGGTGCGTGCACTCCTGCGGCGTGACCCATCATCGTGAAGATCTGCGGCTCGTTCAGCGTGATGAAATGACTCACGCGATCGCCCAGCGCCAGGGCCACGCGCCCGGCAAAGTCGGCGAAATGGCGGGCGCACTCCCGATTGGTGAACCCGCCCAGCTGCTCCTGCAATGCCGCGGGAAGGTCCCAGTGGAAGAGCGTCACGTACGGTGTCACGCCGGCCTCCAGCAGCGCATCCACCAATCGGTCGTAGAAAGCGATGCCAGCAGAGTTGGATGGTCCACGTCCGTCGGGCACCACCCTGGGCCACGAGACCGAGAAGCGGTAGGCGTCCAGCCCCAGCTCGCGGATCAGACGCGCGTCTTCGGCCACGCGGTGGAAGTGGTCGCTCGCCACGTCACCGGTACTGCGATCACTGATGTGCCCGCGGGTGTGCGTGAAGACGTCCCAGATGGAGGGCCCTTTGCCCTCCTCGTCCCACGCCCCCTCGATCTGGTAGGCGGCAGTCGCTGCTCCGAACACGAACGAAGGCGGAAACCCAAGGACTTCGGCCATGGCAGCTCCCAGGCTATGCCCAGTGAGCCTCGCGCCGGCGCGCGATGATTGCGCGATGCGCTCCGCCGGCTCGGCTACCGGGTGCTCCGTCTGGATGCAGAGCTCGTGCTCGGGGCGCCCGAGGAGGCGGGGCGCTCCACCGCACATCAGCGTTTCGTTCGAGCTCGCGAATGCACTTGCCCATCGAAATCGGCGCCGGCACCACGGGCTACAATGCGACTCAGCGCACGGCGATCTTCGACCGCCTGAACATCGCGCCTCCGTGAACGCGTCCGGAGCCAAGAACCCGTTGCGTGGAGGCAGCGCCGGAGCCCAGCACGGCCGCCCGAGGCTTTCAGCGCTTTTCGCGGAGCTCCCGAATGTGCGCGAGGTAGTCGTCGACGCGGGTGAACGCACCAATGGGGAGTGGCTTGTCGTGGCGGACCACGGTCTGCATTTCATGCGGGTCGAAGCTCGCGCCGATGTTCATGTTGCGTGTCTCGGACATGCCCGCGGACTGCTGCGACAATGGGTTCGGAGGCGGGCCGCCGAAACACTCGTGGTACCACTCCAACGGTGGGGGCGGTGGCTCCGTGTAAGCCGGATCGAGCTCACTGGGCTCCAGGTCTTCGGTTCCCAGAGACTTCGCCAGGTCGCTGACGAGGTACGCGGGGAGCCACTCGCTCAGCCCGGTGTGCCAAACCAACACGAACGGTGGCAACGCCGAGAGCGATAGCGACGTGAGGAGAACCGCCTTGGTCGTGGATTTCGCCGTCCCATCGTGATCGGCCCAGTACCATTGGGGTTCGGTCATTTTCGAGAGCTCGTGGATCACGGAGCGTATCAGCGAGCAGGCAGCTTTCACAGCCTCAGGCCCCGCCCGGGCCGTTGCCACCGGTGCTCGTCGTCGCGCCTGTTCCGCCGGCGGCTGCTCCAGCCGCACCACCGCCGGAGCCAGCCCCGTCTTCAGCGGCGCCATCGCCACACGCCCAAGCCAGGATCAGAGCCAACCCGACCGACACCCGTCCGATTCGTTTCATGCTGCACCCGCGCTGGCGCAACCTGTGCCACGCCGGATGATGGCGACGAGGGACGCAACGACCGTGCCGTTCCAGTCACGGGCATTCCGGGGCGGCGCCGAGCTTGACCGGAAAGGTGCCGTTGAACGCGTCACTCAGCGGGCCGCCTCCGCCTGACGTCGAGCGTACGGCGCAGATTTCGTCGTTCCTTCGGCGAAGCTCGTCATCGAGGTCGACGGTGGGTACCACCAGAGGCGGCGCGGGGCCGATGCTCGGCGGGAGCGCGCGCTCCGCCGGCTCGGCTACCGGGTGCTCCGTCTGGATGCGGAGCTCGTGCTCGGGGCGCTCGAGGCGGCGCTCGACCGGGTGCGCGCGGCGCTGCCTGGCTGAGCCTCGACTAGCTCGCGCGCGCTCTGCTTCTGAGCCAAGAAATTCTGCTTCTTCCGTGGCGTCGTGGCGTCCGTGGCGCAACTTCTCTTCTCTCACCAGGGGAACCACTCCCTCGGGATCTTCTGCCACGAGGTCGGCCTCCGACGGTCACCCTCCGGCAACACCAAGGACCCCACGAACTCCGCGTGCTCGTAGACGCTGCCGATGCTCTTGGCGATGGCGTCGAGGTCCTTCTCGTCGGCGACGCCGTTGCTGGTGGCTTTGTAGAACTGCACGGTGATGCGGATCGGGAACTGCGGGTCGCGCTCCAGGCGCAGGTTGCCGCCTTCCTCGAACGGGCCGCGGACCTTGCCGTGACCGAGCACGGCCTGCTCGACGTCGCTTTTGTCCTTGGCGCCCTCTTCCATCGGTGCGGATGCGGCCTTCTTGGCGGGCGCTCCGGCTCCGGCTGCCGCGGAGGGAGCCGCCATCTCGGCGTCGCCGTCGGCGAAGGCGCCGCCCAGACGGCCGCGGTGGCGGTGCTTGAGCGGGATCTGGATCAGGAAGAGGACGTCGGCGCCTTTGGCCAGGGCCGAGCGGTCGTCCTGCGTCTTCGGTCCGCCCTGGTCCTTGATGCGCTTCTCGACGTCGCTCTTGCGCTCGGCGGTGAAGGCGGAGCGCATCCCCTCGTTGTTGAAGTAGAGCTCCTGGCCGATGCCCTGGGACGCGGACTCCTCGGGGCGGTTCTCGATCACCTTCATGCTCGTGCCCTGGCGCGTGACCAGGAGCGTCAGGACCGCGGGCGAGCCCGGGGCGGACTGGTAGTTGAAGACGGCCGGGTTGAACTCCGCCTTGCCCTTCTTGGGGATGGGCAGGAAGACGGCCTGGGCGCTCACCAAGAAGTGCGTGTCCCGCGGGGCCAGCATGTTGCCGCTGCCCTGGATGCTCCAGGGTTTGGAGGCGAACTTCTTGAGGTCTCGGAGCACGTCGGTGAGCGGCACCGTGTCGAGCTTCTTCTTGTTCTTGTGGTTGCCGACGCGCACGAAGAACTTGTCGGCCGGGACGTCGCCGGTGCGATCGCTGAAGTTCGGGAAGCGGATCACCGGCATCAGCGCGCTGGTCTCCTGACCGGCTCCGCCGTCGCGGTAGCGCACCTGGAGCGTCACGTCGGAGATGTTGGGCCCGAGGGACGAACCCTCGGCGCGGCCGGTGTCCTCCCACATCACGTTGACCAGGTTGAGACCCCGGCGCTGCACGGCGTTCTGGATCTCGGAGTCGTTGATCATGCCCACGACCTTCTGCACCACGCTCGGGTACGCGGGGTCGGCTCCGCCGACGATGCCCCACTCGGGGTCCTCGCCGCCGGGCTCCTCGCCGTCGGTGGCGATGACGTTGCCGCCAGCGCCGCCCTGACCCGGGCCCCGGGCGACCTCGGCGTCGCGCCGGCCGCCGGCGCAAGCCACCAAGAGACCCAGGGTCAGAATGCTCCAGAGGTGTCGCGTTCGCATGATGTCCTTCACTCCCAACCACCACGCCAGCCGCCGCTTACAGGCACCAGGCGACTTTCCATGGCGATCTTGGCGATACCGACGGTCTCGCGGTTGCCGTTCAGGAGGAACGGTACCACCCGGCGGGCGCCGGCGACATTCACGACGACCTCGCCGCGGACCGGGCTCGAGCCCGAGCCCCGCACCACCTCGATCACGTACTCGCCGGGCTTGGCGCCGCGCAGAGCCAGGCCCTCGCGCTGCGTGCTGGCCACGTCCACGGCGCTGATCACGGCCTTGGTGGGCGCGCCGAGCCACGACACGCGGTTGCCGTCGGGGTCGATCAGCGCGATGTCGATGTCGGTGTCGCCGCCGAACCAGCTGGCCTCGAGGCGGAGATCGCCGGAGAGCTCGTCCTTGATGTTGTCGAACTTGCCGAGCTGAGCCTCGGCGGCCTTGCGCACCTTTTCGTCGGCGGCCTGGAGCATCTCGTCGGCCAGGCGCGCCTCTCCGGTGCGGCGCCCGCAGCTCGCGGCCTCGGCCAGGAGCGCGGCGTCGCCCGAGCGGAGCTGCGCCAGCGCCAGCGAGTGACGGCAACCGACGGCGGGGCGCCCCGCCCAGCGGTGCAGGCGCGCCAGGCGCTTCTGCGACGGGATGTCGTCGGGCCGCACGTCCACCACGCTGCCCAGGATGCGGATGGCTGCTTCGCGATCGCCGTTGCGGGCGGCGATGTCGGCGCGGGCCGTCAGCGCGTCCGGATCCAGGGGCTCCTTCTCGCTCCAGCGCTCGGCCAGGCTGCGGGCC
Organism: Polyangiaceae bacterium; assembly: GCA_015075635.1. Lineage (NCBI taxonomy): Bacteria > Pseudomonadati > Myxococcota > Polyangiales > Polyangiaceae > Polyangiaceae bacterium. The sequence goes on along the minus strand of JABTUA010000002.1, from coordinate 2,099,288 downwards.
TGCTCGGTGTCGCCGGCGATGGCGTACAGGGTGAACAGCTTGCGCAGCGCGCCGCGGCTGTTGGTGTTCGTCTGCAAGTCGCTCTCGGCCCTGCCGATGGCGCTGGGCGTCGCCGCCTTGGCGGTGATGCGGCCCTCGAGCACGCTGCCCTTGCGCTCCCAGATGCGGCGCATCGGGACCATGTTGCGGCCGCCCCCGGGGCGAATGGGCGGACGCCGCATGGAGCGCGGCGCCTCGTCCCGCATGACTTCCTTCTTGGCCTTCTCCTCGGCGAAGGGCATGGGCTCGGCGGGCGCGGTCGCGGCGGGCGGAGGGCCGGAGGGCTTGGCCGCGGGCTTGGGCGTCGCGGTGGCGCCACCGAGCGCTCCTTGGCCGAAGCCGCCGCCGCCCGAAGCCTCGCCGTCGAAGCCCAGATCGCCGGACTTCATCGGGGACTTCGCCCGTGCCGACGAGTCCTTGTCGAAGGCGTCGTCCTCCGGGGCCTCGAGCTCCTGCTGGCCCTTGGCGACGGTGCCGGCGGCGACCTCCTCGCCGGTCCACTGGTGCGAGGTACGGGTGTTGTCGAGGCCGAAGGCCTTGAACATGGCCTCGCTCTCCAGGACCAGGAGCGACGTGAAGCGGCTCGCCACGTCGAAGGCGCTCGAAAGCCGGATGGCCTCCTTCTTGGCGTCGGCGCTCGGCTCGCGCTCCAGATCGGTGATGCGAGTCGCAGCGAACAGCCGCGGCACGAACGAGTTGCCTTTGGCTTCGCTCGCCACGATGCGCACCGGGTAGCGCTGCTCGAAGCCTTCCTTGCCGAGCTTGCCGCGCACCACCACGCTGCCCTCGATGTCGGCCTTCTCCATGCGGGCCACGAGGACCTGCTCGCCGCCGGCCACGATGGTGTCCACGCGCCGCGGAGCGACCTCGACCAGGCCCGCCGGCAGCTCCACCGCCACGTCGCGCAGCGTGGTGCCGTAGGTCGCGCTGAGCGCGGCGAACACGGCCTCGGCCGTGGTCTGGCCGGGCACGAACGGCAGCATCACGCCGCCGCCGCCGCGGGCCATGGCGCCCAGCGTGTCGGTGTCGGAGTCGGCGCCGATGGCCACCGTGGTGACGGTGCCGGTGCCCGGAGGCATCGCCTCCTCGATGGCGCGGGTGACGTAGGCCGGGCGGATCGGTCCGACCGTCGGCATGCCGTCGCCGATGTAGACCAGGCGAAGATCCTTGTTGGCCGCGGCGCTGGCGGCCGAGCGCGCGGCCCGGATCGCCACGGTAGGATCGCTGGCGCCCTCGGGCACGATGCTCTCGAGGAAGCGCCGCGCCTCGAGCGCGGTCTGCCCGCTCGGGATCTGCATCCCACCCGGCATCGTGCGGCAGTCGGTGTCGCAGGCGAGCAGCGTGAAGCTGTCGCCGCGATCGAGCTCGCGCACCAGCTTGGTCGCGACGTTCACCGCGCGCTTGTAGCTCTCGCCGAACATCGAGCGGCTGCTGTCCACGACGATGGCGAAGGTGCGCTGGCCTTCCTCCCGCGACCGCGGCAGCTTGGGCCGGAGGGCGACGGCCACGTAGGGCGCGTCGTCGCCGAGCTTGGCCGCCACGGGCGGGGCCGCCTTCAGGATGGCGTGGTCGTCGGTCTTGGGCGCGGCCGTCTTGGCCTCGGCCTTCTGCTTCAGCTTCGAGGCCTCGTCCGCGCTCGGCTTGTAGGCCCAGGCGGTGAGCTCGGCGTCACGCTCCGGCAGCGCGTACTCCACCGTGAGGTCGCCGCTGGGCGAGAAGCTGGAAGCGTTCATCGCCAGCTGGTCGGCACCGTTCTGCTTGCTCTTGGCAAGCTCGTAGCCCTGCGCGCGTACGCCGAAGGCCTCGTCGTGGCCGCGCACCTGCACGTCCACGTCGAAGCGGCCGACCTTGGTCGAGCCGCCGGGCGAGTACGCCATGGGGTAGCTGTAGCGGCGAACGCCGCCGGTGGGCTTGATGGTCTGCGTGTAGGCGAGGATCACGCGTCGCGCGCCGCGCTTGGGGATCGGGTAGATGCGCAGCTCGAAGCGACCGCCGCGCTGCCACTCGAGCAGCGCCGGGTCGCGCCAGGGCCCGGGCACCCAGACGATCTCCTCGCGCACCTGCTGGCGCACCTGCGGGGCCGCGTTGACGATGGCGCCGCGCCAGATGGCGGCGGCGCGGTCGCGATCGACGAAGGCGCCCTCCTCCAGCTTGCCGTCCACCTCCAGCGCCAGGCGCTCGATCTTGGCGTCCGGCGGCACCGGGAAGCGGTAGATGCCCTCGAGCACCTCGTCGGTGTTGTTGGTGAAGACCTCGTCCACCTCGGTACGCGCCATGGCGCCGGCGATGCGCACCTTCACCGAGTGCGAGGTCAGCACGACCGCGTTGTCGCGCTCGCTGCTGTCCCCGGGCTTCTTTGCCTTGAGCTCGCCGAGCCCGCGCACCGCGACCTCTTCCTGGTCGTCCTCCGCGATGGCCGACTCGCTCCAGGCGATGCTCTCGCCGAGGGCCGTGGCGTTGCCGACGAACGGCGGCATGCCCGCGTAGGAGCGGCCCTGCTCGCCGGCGCGCACCGTGACCTCGCGGCCTTCGGCGTCCGCCAGCTTGACCGTGCCGCGGCTGACGTTGACCGTGGCGCTGTCGTCGCTCGTATTCAGCGAGAACTTGGTGCCGAGCACCTCGACGTGGCCCTTGGGCAGATCGATGCGCGCGGTCTTGCCCTCCACGTGGGCGACGTCGGCGACGATGTTGCCGCTCTCGAGCTTGGCGCGGCGCCCCTTGTCGCTGCCGAGCGCCACGCGCGTGCCGCGGTCCAGCGACAGCTCCGTGCCGTCCGCCAGCGTGACGCGTGCGCGGGTGTGGCCGTCGGTGACGAGCACCGAGCCGGCGGGGATCGCGCCCTGGGCTGCTGCCGTCGCGCAGCTCTGGCCGTCGGGAGCGCAGACCGAGAGGCCCGTGCCCGAGAGCTTGGCGACGTTGCCGTGCCACGCCTCGGCGGCGAGCTCGCTCCCCGAGCCGCCCTTCTTGCTCTTGATCACGATCGCGGCCGCTGCGGCCGCCGCCAGCGCAGCGCCGACGCCGCCGATCACCAGCCAGCGGGCGGCGTTCGACCTCTGCTTCAGGAGCGCCACGTTGGGCCGCTGCTCGAGCCCCGCCGGGCGAGGCTCGGCGTCCACGCCCGGCTCGGTCTTGGCGACGGTCGGCTGGGTCGCTGCGGGAGTCGCCTCGGTCTTGCTGACGGTCGGCTCGGGGGCCGCGGGGATGGGCTCGGTCTTGGCGACGGTCGGCTCGGTGGCTGCCGGGGCGCTCTCCCGCGCCGGCGCGCTCGGCAAGGTCGCGGTGACCGTCGCGGGAGCGGGAGCTTCGCTCTTTGCCTCGATCGGTGCCGCGCCGCTCGTGGGGCTTCGCGCCGGCTCCGGCGTGCCGGCGACGGGAGTCGGCAAACCGCTCGCCGGCGTGCTGCCGCCCTGCTTGTCCAGCGCCGCGAGCACGCGGGTCTCGAGATCGGCGGGCGGCGCGTAGTCGGCGCCTGCCGCCGCGACCAGCTCCAGGTGCTTCTCGGCGTCGTAGCGGGCGTCGCGGCAGCGATCGCACTCGGCCACGTGATCGAAGAAAGGCTCGGGGGCCGAGCCGTCCAGGATGTCGGCCATGCGCTCCTCGACCTCGGCGCAGGAGACTTGGATGTTCACGTCGGTCATGGCGTCACTCCTTCACGACTTCACGCAGCCGGGCCAGCGCCCGGGAAACACGTTTGCGCGCCGCGGCCTCGTCGATGCCGCACGCGATCCCCACCTCACGAAAGCTGAGCTCGCCGGCGTAGCGCAGCACCACTGCCTCGCGCTCGCTGGGGCGAATGTTGGACAGCGCCGAGCGCGCGGCGTCCGCGCGCTGGCGCAGGAGCATCAGCTCCTCGGCGCTGCCGTCGCGCTCCGCGTCGTGTACCAAGCGCAGGCGCGCGGTGCGCCGCGTCGTCCGCTCCACCAGCCGAGCGCACTTCTTGCGAGCGATGCCGAAGAGCCAGGAGCGCAGCGAGCCGTCGCCGCGAAACGCCGCGAAGCCGGCGTGGGCATCGAGCAGCGTCTCCTGCACCAGATCGTCGGCTTCGGCATGGGAGCCGACCAGGGCCATGCACAGCCGGCCGACAGCCGCCCCGTGGTCCCGGGCGCACAGCGCCAGGGCGAGCCGGTGGTCCCCGCTCCGGATCGCGTCTTCGATGGCTCGGTCTTCGGCCGAGCGTGGGACTGGGCTCTCGCCGTCCAGGTTCGTCGCTGCCTCTACGCCCATCGAAAGCTCCTTGTCCAAACCCATGTGGCCCTCGGCACGCGGTTCGTGACCGCCTTTTTCCTAACGGGGCTTCCCCGCCCGGACTTGCAGGGTCGGCGACGGGGACCGGGCCGGCAACCTGGGCCCCTTGGCGGCGGAAACCATGGGGGATTTCACCGAGCTGGCCGGCCCGACCGGCCCGGCGACTAAACTGCCGGCGCCGTGGCCAGTGGTTTCGCCCGTCGCGTCGCGCCCGCCCTCGAGCAGGTGGTCTCCCGGATCCTGCCCGGGGCGACCCTGCTCTCGGCCGAGCCGTTCGACGTGGACGACGCCGAGGAACAGGACGCGGCGACGGCCAAGGGGGTCGGGTACGGGGTTCCGCTCCGGCTTCGGGTGCGCGACGCAATGGGCGTCGAGCGGACCCTGGTCTTCCACACCGCCAAGAGCGATCAGTTCGGCCACGATCGGCGCGCGGATCGCGCCGCGGAGCTCCTGCTCGCGTTCGACCGCTTCGGCCGCATCCCCGGACACGTCCGCGCCTTGGACGTCGGCGCCATCGACAAGAGCGGGCAGGGTCTGATCTCGCTGGCCGACGCCGGGGAGTTCTACCTGGTGACGTCCTTCGCAGAGGGAACCCTCTACGCCGACGAGCTCCGGCGCATCGCCCGTCGCGGATCGGCGCTCGACGCCGAGCTGACGCACGTCGAAGCGCTGGCGCGCCACTTGGTCACCATCCACGCCGAGCGGCACGACGAGCCGCTCAGGTACCAGCGCGCGATCCGCGATCTGATCGGCAGCGGGGAGGGGATCTTCGGGCTCATCGACGCCTACGCGGCCGACGTGCCGGCGGCGCCGCCGGAGCGCCTCCGGGCCATCGAGAGCCAGGCCCTCGCCTGGCGCTGGCGTCTCAAGAGGCGCGCGCACCGCCTGCGGCGCACGCACGGCGACTACCATCCGTTCAACGTGGTGCTCTCGGAGGCCGGCGAGATCGCCTTGCTCGACGCCAGCCGGGGCTGCCTCGGGGATCCGGCGGACGACGTGACGTGTATGGCGGTGAACTACGTGTTCTTCGCGGTCGAGCACCCGGGGAGCTGGCAGGGCGCGTTCCGCGCGCTCTGGCACCGCTTCTGGGAGGTGTACCTCCGGGAGAGCGGCGACGCCGAGCTCCTGGAGGTCTCAGCGCCGTTCCTGGCCTGGCGCGGCCTCGTGGTCGCGAACCCGCTCTGGTACCCCAACGTCGAAGCCGACGCGCGCGACCGGGTGTTCCGGTTGATCGAGCGCGCCCTCGGCGCGGAGCGCTTCGACCCCGCCTTCGCCGACGAGGTGCTGTCGTGAACGGCGTGGTGGTCTGGATGACCGGCAAGCCGTCGTCCGGGAAGTCCACGTTGGCGGTGGCGCTGCGCGAGCGCCTGAGCGCGCAGGGAACGGCGTGTTGCGTGCTGGACGGCGACCAGGTGCGCGCCGCGTTCGTGCCGCGGCACGGCTATGACCCGAAGTCTCGGGACGAGTACTACGCGACGCTGGCGAACCTGGCGGGAGTCTTGGCTCGTCAGGGCCTGGTGGTGGTCGTGCCCGCGACGGCGCACCTGAAGCTGTTCCGTGAGCGAGCCCGCGAGCGCGCCCCTCTGTTCCTCGAAGTCTACGTCGAGGCGTCCCAAGCGGAGGTCGAGGCGCGGGACGCCAAGGGCCTGTATCGCGCCGTGCGCGAAGGGCGCGCCGGCGGCGTGCCCGGCGCCGATCTGGGCTACGAGGTGCCGGAGCGGCCGGACGTGGTGGCGCGAGGCGGGCACGACGAAGCGGCGGTCGAGCGCATCGCGCTCGCGATCACCGAGATGCTCGGGAAGAGTGACTGACGCTGCCGCCGGCGGCGAGCGCGGCCGCACCCGCGGCGCGCTGATGATCGCCCTGGCTGCCGGCTCCTGGGGCACATGGAGCTTGTTCTTCAGACCGGCCGAGGCGCGCGGGGGCGTCAACGCGGCGCTCGAGGCGTTCGTGGTCTTCGCGACCATCTTCGTCGCGTCGCTGCCCCTGGCGCTGCGAGAGCGACTGCGCGTGCGGCGGCCGCTCCGCGTCTGGGCGCTCCTCGGGTTGCAGGGCGTGTTCGACGCCGCGAACGCGCTCTTGTTCTTCTGGGCCATGCAGAAGACCTCGCTCGCCGTCGCCGTCTTGACCCACTACCTGGCGCCGGTGCTGGTGGCGCTGGGTGCGCCCTTCGTGGTCGGCGAGCGCGTGAGCCGGAGGACCTGGGGCGCGCTCGGGGTGGCGCTCGCCGGGCTCGTCACCTTGCTCGAGCCTTGGCGCGACGGCTCGAAGATCGCACTGGGCGGCGCGCTGCTCGGCGCGGGCAGCGCCGTGTTCTTCGCCATGTCGCTGCTCGCCGCCAAGCGCCTGGGCCGCCACTTCGCGCCGACCGAGATCCTGTGCTGGCACATCCCGACGGGGCTCCTCGTGATGCTGCCGTTCCTGCCGAGCAACGTGCTCTCCACCCCGCCGACCGCGCTCGGCCTCCTCGTCTTGGGGGGCCTCGGTCCCGGCGCGGTCGCCGGCGTCCTGTTCATCCGAGGCCTCGCCCACACCCACGCGAGCCGGGCCTCCATCCTGATGCTGCTCGAGCCCGTGGTCGCCGTCGTCGTGGGTGTGGTCGCCTGGAACGAAGTGCCGTCGTGGCCGGCGTGGCTCGGCGGCGCGCTGGTGCTCGCCGCTGCCTACTGGGTGCTCGCCGAGCGGTGAGGATCAGACTCGGGTCATCGCGATCAGCCCATGGCAAGACAGCGAAGGCTCCGTCAGAGCTCGACCTGCTCCAGACGCTTCGCGTGCTCCAGCTCGGTGTTGGCCAGCTGACGGAAGAACTCAGCCTCCGGCTCGGGGCAGAAGTCCGCGAGCGCGTCGTAGAACAGCGACGCCTTGATCTCGTTGTCGCGGGCGATCTTCAACGCGTTGTCCTTGGAGATGGTGTCTGCGACGAGCCACTCCGGCGCGGTCTCGACGCTCTCTACGGCCATGTCCGCCCGCTCAGGGAGCTCGCCGCCCACCAGGCGCTTGCCGCCCTGCTCGATCGATTGGGCGTGTTGGTCCTCCTGCTTCGCCATGTCCAGGAAGAACGCCTGGACTTCGGGCTCGAGATCGAGCGCAGCCAGGGCGCGGTAGAACTGCGCGGCGGCGCGCTCGGCAGCGACAGCGTTTCGGACGGCCTGCTGGACGGAGATTGCCATGCGCCGCGACGGAGCAACATTCGTGCCCTGTTTGGAGTGTCCCCCCACCCACCCCCACCGTAGTCCTCCGCCGGGGGCACGCCCCCGGTCCCCCGACGCGACTCGCTTTGCTCGTCGCGGGCTCGCTTCGCTCGCGATGCCGGGAGGGGCTGCGTTCGCCGACCATCCCGAGCGGTCGCGGCGGGCGCAATTGGTTCGCTCTCGCCCGAGCGGCCGGCACAATCTACCGCGGGCGAAGGCTAGACTCCGAGGCGTCATGCCGGAGCTCCCGGACGTGCTCGTCTACGTCGAGCGCCTCGCCGCGCTGATCGGTGGCCGCGTGCTCGAGCGCGCGCGAGTCGCGAGCCCGTTCGTCGTGCGCACGTTCGCACCGCCGCTCTCCGAGCTGCACGGCGCGCGGGTCGCCGGCACCGAGCGCATCGGCAAGCGCATCGTGCTCGCCTTCGAGGGCGACCTGTTCCTGGTCATTCACCTGATGATCGCCGGCCGCCTGCGCTGGCGCGAGCGCGGCGCGCCGCTGCCGAAGAAGCTCGGGCTCCTCGCCCTCGACTTCGAGCACGGGACGTTGCTCTTCACCGAGGCCAGCACCAAGAAGCGCGCGAGCGTCCACGTGGTGCGCGGACGTGCGGCGCTCGAGCCCTTCGATCGGGGGGGCGTCGAGCCGCTCGCGGCAAGCCTGCCGGACTTCGCCGCGGCGCTCCGGCGCGAGAACCGCACGCTCAAGCGGGCGCTGACCGACCCGCGCCTGGTCAGCGGCGTCGGAAACGCCTACTCGGACGAGATCCTGTTCCACGCGCGGCTGTCTCCGGTCCGACTGACCCGCCAGCTGGACGACGAGGAGCTCGCGCGGCTCCTGTCCGCGACCCGCGACACCTTGCTCACCTGGATCGAGCGCACCCGAGCCGAGGTCGGCGACGGTTTTCCGGAGAAGGTGACGGCGTTCCGCGAGGGAATGGCCGTCCACGGCCGCTACGGGCGGCCGTGCCCGGTGTGTGGCACCAAGGTCCAGCGCATTCGTTTCGCGGAGAACGAGGTCAACTACTGCCCGCGCTGTCAGACGGGCGGCAAGCTCTTGGCCGATCGCGGCTTGTCGCGGCTGCTCAAAGGCGATTGGCCGAAGAGCATCGACGAGCTGGAGGAACGCCTGGGCAAGGCCGAGTGACGCTCCGACCCGTCTGGGCTACAAGTGCCCCGCGAGGCGCGCATGAGCACTTCCCGCATCCTAGTCCCGGTCGAGTACTCCGAGCACTGCCGCCGAGCGCTGGAGCTCGCGGGTGCTTGGGCGGAGACTCTGGGCGCCGAGCTCGAGGTCATCCACGTCTGGGACCACCCATCGCTGGTCCCCGAGGACGTCACCGTCGAGCACGCGGGCGGCGAGAAGCGCTCGCTGTTCGAGCTGATCGCCGAGAACGCCGAGCGGGACATGAAGGAGTTCCTGGCCGGCGCGAGCCTGCCCGCGGGCGTGAGGATGACGCACCGCCTCGAGAGCGGGGAGCCGGCGAGCGCCATCCTCGCGGCGGCAGAGAAGAGCGGCGCGAACCTGATCGTGATCTCGACGCACGGCCGGCGCGGTTTCCGCCACTTCCTCATGGGCAGCGTCGCCGAGAAGATCGTGCGCCTCTCGCCGGTGCCCGTGCTCACGGTGCCGGCCGGCTCCGAGCGCCCGGACGCCTGACGCCATGCCGACGCTCCTCGGCTCGTTGGCGACTCGCGCTCGGCGCTGGGTCCACGGCCACCCCTACGCCATCTGGTACGATCGCGCCTACCGCCTGCCCTTCGCGTCCATCGAGGCCAGCACCGGCATCGATCCGCGGCGCGCGGATCTGGCGCTGTCGTATCTGGTGGGCTCCGGCTACCTGGTCGCCGAGGACGTGCGCACGCCGAGCCGGATCCGCTACGAGGATCTGGCGCGAGTCCACAGCGCCGAGCTGCTCGAGTCGCTGCAAGATCCCGTGGCCATCGGCAACGCCTTCGCGGTGGACCCGTCGGACGTCGTCGTGGACGAGGTGGTGCAGACCATCCGCATCGCGTGCGGCGGGACGCTGGACGCTGCGCGAGAGGCCCTCGGGACCCGGGGCCCGACCTTGAACCTGTTGGGCGGCTTTCACCACGCCGGGCCGAATCGCGGTGGAGGGTTCTGCATCGTCAACGACATCGCCGTCGCGGTGGCCGCGGTGCGCAAGGAGGGCTTCAGGAAGCGCGTGGTCGTGCTGGACCTCGACGCCCACCCTCCGGACGGGACGGCCGAGTGTTTCGTCGGCGACCCCAGCGTCTGGATCGGGTCGCTCTCGGGCGCCGATTGGGGAAAGCTCGACGGCGTCGACGAGACCGTGCTGCCGCGCGACTGCGACGACGGCAGCTACCTGTCGGCGCTACACGCCTTGCTCTCGCGCATGCCGCCGGCCGGGCTGGCTTTCGTGCTGGCCGGAGGCGACGTGCTCCGGCACGATCGATTCGGCGCCCTGGCGCTCAGTCTGGATGGGGTGCGCCGGCGCGATCTGGCCGTGCTGCGCTCGCTCGAGGGCGTGCCGTCCGTCTGGCTCCCGGGTGGGGGCTACACCGTGGACGCCTGGCGCGCGCTCGCAGGCACCGGCATGGTGCTCGCACGACAGACACTGAAGCCCATTCCGCCGCGGGTCGATCCGATGACCACGCAGTTCGCGACCGTGGCGCGGGAGCTCACTCGGGACAAGCTCGAGGGGCCGCTGTGGATCACGGAAGCCGATCTGATGGGCGAGCTCGACCGCCACGCCAGCCGCTCGCCGCGCTTCCTCGGCTACTACACCGCGGAAGGCATCGAGTACGCGATGTCGCGCTACGGCATCCTCCAGCACCTCCGGCGCCTGGGGTACGGCGGCTTCCGCGTCGCGGTCGATCGCGACGAGCGCGGCGATCGACTGCGGCTCTTCGGCCAGTCCGACGGCGTGGAGCACCTGCTCATCGAGACCGTGCTGGAGAAGCGCCGCGTCGCCGATGAGGACATGCTCTACGTACACTGGCTGACGCTGCGCCACCCCCGGGGCCGCTTCAGCGAAAAGCGCCCGCGCCTGCCGGGGCAGGAGGAGCCGGGGCTCGGCATCGCGCGGGAGGCGGGGCAGCTGTTCGGCCGCGTCGCCGAGCGGCTCGGGCTCGCCGGCATAGCGTTCCGCCCGGCGTATCTCCACACCGCCTACGCGGCGCGCTTCGCCATGGTCTTCATCGACCCGCGCCACCAGGCGCACTTCGACGCCTTGTTGCGCGATCTGGGGCACGTCCCCTTGGGCGACCTCTCGCGTGCTCTGTCGGCGGGGCGTGTCCACATGAACGGCGAGCGCTACACCTGGGAAGCCGGGGAGATGGCCTACTGGCTCGACCAGCGCCCGGTGGACCGCGCTGCGGTGGAGGCCGAGATGGAGCGCGTGAAGTTCAGCTTGGTGTGATTCAGCGCGTGACCAACACGGGACAGAGCGCCCGCTTGACCACCTCCGACGCCACGGACCCCACGAACAGGCGCTCCAGGCCCTTCTTGCCGTGGGTGCCGATCACGATCAGGTCGGCGTGGACGTCTTCTGCCAGGGCGAGCACGCCGTCCACGGGCTTGCCGAAATCGATGGCGGCGGCGACGCGCTTGCGATTGAGCTTCACCCCGCTCTGCTCGAACAGGTCGATCTCCTTCGCGATGAAGCGGTCCAGCGTGCGCTGCGCCTCGTCGTGGAAGGTCTGGTGCATCTCCGCGCTCTCGGCCGCGGGGCGACCCGGGCCGTAGCCTTCGGCGATGGCCAGGCAGTAGATCTGCGTGTCGCGGTAGAGGGCGATGTCCAGGGCCGCGCGCAACGCCCGCTCGCTCTGCTCCGAGTAGTCGACCCCGACCACGATCTTGTAGGTCTGCGGAACCGGTGGGGCGGGAGGCGGTGCGCTCGGCATGCGCGCTCTATCTGCCGCTTTCGCCGCGGAAGCAAGCTCCCCCGTCGCGCGCGCAGTCTCGATCGGTTCTCCCCGAGTCGAGCTGCGTCGCCACCACCGGCTGGGAAGTGGTGACCAGGGGACGGGGCGGTGGAGAGGTACATGGGCCGCTCAGGAGCAAGCGCCATCGAGCTCTACGGGGGCAGGAGCCCGAGGGCAGTGATCGAGGCGGAGTCTGTCGAAGAGCAGGTCGGCGCGCAGGCCTTGGCACCGCTCACGCAGGCGCCGGCGGGAGCCGGCGGTCTCTGGAGCTCGAGCCGCATGGGATCATGCCCATCTCGTTGGTGCTGGCTGGGATCGGGACGACGTCGATGACGGGTCGCGCGGTGGAGCTGGTCAGCGTGGCCGTGACGGTCCTGACCAGGCCGAGCAGGCGCTCCTCGGCCGTGGCCGTCTGACGCTGGGCGAAGAAGTCGTCGGCGGCAGGCACGCTGGTCGCCTTGCCGTCGAGCGAGACGACGCCGAAGGGCAAGCCGTCGGGCTCGAGCGCCTTGCGGCGCTGGGCGGCGCGCGTCGCAGCGTGCAGGGCCGGGCGGACGTCGTCGGGCTCGAGCGACGAGAGCGCGTCCCGTCGCGCGGGTCGCGGACCTCGTCGAGGCGCGCGTCGCCGAAGCGTTTGACCCGCATGCCGATGCCCCTGCGTTGACTGCGACCTGTTCGGCTCACGACGAGCTCCTCTCCTGCGCCCGCATTCGTGCCCACAGCGCTGCCGCTGGCAAGACCACCAAGGGCAATCCGTGCACACCCCATTCGACGTGGGGTGTGCCCGAACCGTCTCAGGGTGTGAGAATGGCGAGCGTAGCGCGAAGCATCGGCTCGAGCAGTGGCTCCACCTCGCGCACCCGCGCTTGCTCGACGGCTCGTCGCGCATCCGCTCGCTTGAACCCCATCCGAACCAGCGCTCCGAGCACCTTTTCGGACACGTCGTGATTGGGCGTCGGCGCCGGTGGCGCGCTCTGTCTTCGATTCGCGCGCGCCTCCGAGATCTTGTTCTGGATGTGCTCATCGCCGAAGACCTGGCGCGCTCGGTGGGCGTTGTGAGGCCTGCAAAGCAAGCAGCAGTTGTCCACCGTCGTGGGCCCGCCCTTCGCGAACGGGTCGACGTGCTCGATGGTCAAGAAGCGCTTGGCGGAGCAACGCCGCCCCTCGGCGTCGGAGAAGGTGCACTGGTCGCCGTCCCGCTCTCGCACAGCCCTCTGGACTTCCACGGGAACGTGCCGCGAGCCCGGCTTCGTCTCGCGGCGCTTGCGCGGTTTACCCGCGCCGGAGCGGCGTTTCGTCTCCCGCTCGATGAGCAGGTCCAGTGCGAGCTCGAGGATCGTCGCGGGGTCGCCGTTGGGCACCTTGTGGCTGAGCAGAGCGCTGGCTTGCTCGAGCTTGTCGCGGAACGCGACGCCGGCGGTGAGCTCCACGCGAACGCTCGCCGGCGAGAGCGGCTCGACGCGACCGCGAGGCGGTTGGGCCGGCGGGGCCGGGTTACCTGCCCCAGACCATGTGCACAGTTCCCCTGCGCCGGCTCGGGCGTGATCGGGGTGATGGTCGGCGGCACGTCCGGCCGCGGGAACCAGCGGGCGAGCAGCTCTTCGAGCTGGCGCTTCGACTTCCCTCGCGCCTCGGCGAGGAGCTGCTCGGCGTTGTCGTCCGTCAGGTGGCCGGAGAGCAGGAACAGCCCCGTCAGGTGGAGCTCGCCGCTCGCGAGGTCATCGAGCACCTGCGGGAATTGCTGGACCAGGCGGGCCACGCGGACGCGTTTGGTGGCGCTGTCCTCGGAGTAGCCGAGACGCTCGGTGCAGTAGGCGAAGAGGGAGGAGCACGCTTCGTCGAAATAGACAGTCCGGCCGAGCCGGAGGAACTCGCTTCCGGTCTGCCGCAGTCGAGGAATCGCTGTCGGTGGTGTGGCGTAGAACGGGAAACAACAGAGCCTGCGGCGGTCGAGCTCTGCCAGGTGGAAGATGACGTTGGCGCACGCCGACCGCTCCGAGCTCACGGCGGCCGAGAGCCGCTCGCGAAGCTCGTGGTCGGAGACCGAAGAGAGAGCGTTCATGCTCTCTGGCATATCACGCGATTTTTCGAGCTCACCGCTGGCACGCAGAGCGCGTTTCGAGCACCGGAAAGCGTCGCGCGTCGTCGCGCGCACGAACGCGCACGAGCGCGTCAGCACGGGCGAGCGAGAGGCCATCGGCGGCGTGGTCGTCGAACGCGAACGCGCGTCGCTCGAGAATGCGTCAAGAGAAATCGACGTCTCGATGCTCTTTCCTTCAGGTCACCGTACGCTGAAACGCTGCTCGCACGCCCGCAAACAAACGGGCGTGCACGGGATGCCCTTGGTGGTCTTTGTCAGCGGCAGCGCCGTGGGTACGAAAGCTGCGCGAGCGCGAGCTCAGTCGCACTCCCGCCCGACAGGTGCACGGACATCAGGTCTTCGTCGCGCGCTCGACCACTGCGCGGCCGCCTCCGGTGCTTCACCAGAGCCCGGCGCCACCCGATGGTCACGCCTTCGGCTCCAGCGCCGCCCGTCCTGACCTCAGTTGCGAATTTGCGCCTGCTCGAGCGCCCTACCCGTGACCGCCCTCAACTCTTCGAGAACGCGTCGCTTCTCACCCTCTGTCCGGCCGGACTACCGAGCGGGACTGGTCGCGCGCGCGCGGGCTCCTCGTGTAGGCTCCGCGCCCCGTGAAGTCGGCCCCGCCCGCCCATTGCCAGAGCCTGTACGTGGTCCGAGTCCGCTTCTGCGAGACCGACCTGATGGGCATCGTCCACCACGGCTCGTACCTCTCCTATTTCGAGGCCGGCCGGGTCGAGTACATGCACCGCCGAGGTGTCGAGTACCTCGAGTGGGCCAAGCAGGGCCTGCACCTGCCGGTGGTGGAGGCGCGGGTGCGCTACCGGCGCACCGCGCGCTTCGACGAGCGCTTGGTGGTGGAGACTCGGCTCGGGGAGCACACCCGCGTCACGGTGCGCTTCGACTACCGGATCTTCCGCGAGGGCGCGTCGCCCGAAGAGCTGGTGACCGAAGGGCACACGCTGCTGGCGTGCGTGGACGACAAGCACGCGCCGCGGCGGATCCCCGACGAGGTGTTGGCGGTGCTGCGCGCGCCGGAGACGCACCCGCGGGCCATCGACTCGGCCTGAGTCACAAGCTGATCGGCGGCGGCCTCTCGCCCTGGGGTGCGGGCAGATCGTCGATGTCCTCGCCGTCCATGTCCAGGCCAGCGTGGTCGATGACCTTGCGGGACACGTGGATGGGGACCCCGTTGCCGATGGCGATGGCGATGGCGTCGGAGGGTCTGGCGTCCAGCTCGATGTGCCCGCTGCCGTTCACCAGCACCAGCGTGCCGTAGAAGACGTTGCTCTCGATCTTGTCCACGCGCACGCTCTCGACTCGACCGCCGAGCTTCTTGATGGAGGAGTCCAGGAGGTCGTGGGTCAAGGGGCGGGTGAACGGCTGCTTCTTCAGGCGGAGCTGGATGGACAGGGCTTCGGTGCCGCCGATGAAGATCGGCACCGCGCGCTTGCGTCCTTCCTCGACCAGCAGCACCGCGTCCCCGCCGTGGGGGAGGCGGGTCACCCCCGCGACCCGGACGCGCGCATAGCCGTCGGGTACCGACACCGGCGCGGCGGCGCTCGGGGCGGGCGCTGGGGCCGGCGCCGCCGCGGCGCTCGAGCTCTGGCTGGGGGCAGCCGTGCTGGCCTTGTCGAGAGTGGCGCGGATCTTCGCGCAGCCGGAGCCGAGCACGAGCATCGAAAGGAGCAAGGCAACACGCTGCGACATCTACGTGTTCGGAAGCGTAGCGCGCGAGGGCAGCGCCGTCAGGCTCGAACGCGCGGGACACGGATGCGGGGCCCGAGGCGCACCGAGAGCTCTCTCAGTCCCTGAAACGCCTCGCCGTCGATGATGGGGGAGAGTGACTCGTCGCCGATCGCTTCGATGGTCATCTCGCGTCCGCTGATCTCGCGCAGGCGCTCGCTCGGGATCGCGCCGCCGCGAGCCAGCGCGGGGAGCGCGAGGATCATCTCCTTTGGCACGATTTCTCCGGCCTGGAAGTGCAGCGAGCCGTCGTCGCGCGCCAGCGGGAAGACGCGGAACACGCCGCCCAGGTGCAGGTCGATGGCGCCTGCGTGAATGGCGCCGTGGGTAGTCCCCGGGACGAGCTCTCCGTCGATGCGCACCTTCGCCGAGGTGGGGCGGAACACGGCCTGTCCGTAGTCGAGCAGCTGCTCCGGCAGCGGCAGGCGCAGCGTTCCCGCGACCCTGGAGGCCACCGCCTTGGCGACCACGCGCACGATGGCGCCGGCGCCCAGGCGCTTTTCTTCGTAGTATTTCGAGAAGAAACGCTGGCCGATGCCGCCGGCAGCGAGGGCGAACCCCAGTCGATCGAAGCGCTCCCCGCTCTCCGTGCGTCCGGTCAACCAGAGCGAGTCGAGCTCCAGGACTTGGGGCATCCGTTCCCGATCCAGCTCGCGCACCAGGGCCGCGACGATGCTCTCGGCGTGTCCACGGATCCCGACCTTCCTCGCGACGAAGTCGATGGTGCCGCCGTTCGTCGGTAAGAGTGGCGGTAGCTTCGTGACGTCTGGAGACAGCTTTCGTGCCTCGTTCAGCACCCAGTGCAGCGTGCCGTCGCCGCCGTCCGTGACCAACACTTCGGGCGGGCTCTTCAGGATGTCCCGCACCGCGTCGCCCAGCTCGTCGAGGGTGCGCGTCGCGTAGACGGCGCCGCGCCAGCTGATGATCCGCTCCAGCCGGCGCGCCCGGCCGCTCATCGCGCGCTGTCCGCCGCGAGCGTTCGGGTTGAGTACGACCGCGATCTTTCGTGTCACACCGGCTCCAAGGGCCGAGAGTGCGGCCGGGCGGAGTCTACGGGAAAGCGGCCGGCCGCGCCGGTGGCTGGGGAAAAGAGAGCCGAAAAGGCACCGAAGCGCGATTTCCAGGCTAATCTTCCGCCCCGAGGGATGAGCGACCGAGAGAACCGACCCGCGCGCCCGCGAACCTCCCTCGTGGATCGTGGGTGGGACGAGATCCCGAACGCCATCCCCGACGACACCGTCGTCGATCCCACGGTGGACTCCAAGGAGCTCACTTCGCCGGATCCGTCGCGGCGGCCGGCGGAGCTCGCCGCGAAGCTCGCCCGCGCGCCGGGTCCGAGCGCGCTCGGCCTGCCGCCGGCCAGCAGGACGCCCACATCCGCTCGGGCCTCCACGCCGCCGCCGCCCCCCGCGCGCGCGGCGGGGCGGCCGTCGGTGCCGCCGCCTCCGCCCTCGGGGCGTGCCTCGGTTCCGCCGTCGGCGCCCCTCAGGCCCTCGGCGCCGCCGCCGCCGTCGCAACGAGCGTCGAATCCTCCGCCGCAGCCTGCGACTCCGCCGCCGGCTCCCCAGCGCGTCTCTCGCCCACCGCCGCCGGCCGCCATGCTGGACACGCTCAGTGAGTCGCTCGACGCCATCGTCGCCGAGCCGCCGCAGGTCGAAGCGCCGCCCGTCGGGTCGCCGATCGTGGCGCCGCCGCGTGGGCTCAGCTCGGCCAGCCTCGCCCCCACTCAGCCGAGCCCGAGGGTCGAGGCACCCGCTCCGCCGTCTTCGGCCTGGCCCGGGCCGCCCTCGTCCCGCGCGCCAGCGCTCGAAGAGCTGCCCACGTTGCAGGAGGCGCTGGCGCAGCGAGTGCGGGTCGGGCAAGGCGCTGGTCCGCTCTGGGGCTTTGCCGTGATCGCGGTGGCGCTCGGGCTCGGCGCGATGGCGTTGTTCTCTGGCAGCTGCTCCGCGCTGCTCGCGCGCGGCACCGCGCCTCAGGCGGCGCCGACGGGCGCGAAGGGCGCGTCGAGCGCGCTCGCGTCGGCGGCACCACCGTCGAGCACGCCGTCCCCGGCGCCCGAGCCGCCCGCGCCGCGTCCGGCGCAGCCGGAGCCCGGCCTGGACGAGTCGGCGCTCCAAGCGGTGGAGGCGCGGCCGCCGCGCCAACGCAGCGTGGACGATGTGCTCGCGTTGGGCGGCGCGCGCGCCGCCGCGAAGCGCCGTGCGGTCGGCGACGACGCGGCCAAGGCCAGCCAGAACCAGCTCTACGCCGGCAGCCCCGAGCTCTCGGCCAAGCTCAAGACCGCAGCGTTGGATCCGGACACCATGCGCGAGGCGCTCGGTGCCATGGCGAAGCTGCCGTCAGCGACGGGCGCGGATCTCCTGTACTCGATCTGGACGACCCGCAAGAAGAACGATCCGGCGGCGCTACTGGCAGAGGCGCTCCTCACCACGGACGAGGTGCGCAAGAAGGCGTCGCCGGCGCTCCTGGTCGTGCTCGACTTGCGCGCTGCCGAGAGCTGCGACTCCGTGAAGGACGCGTTGACCCGGGCGCTCGAGCACGGCGATCGGCGCGTGGTGCCGCTGCTCGGCCGCTTCTCGCAGAAGAAGGGCTGTGGCGACGACAAGCGTGACGACTGCTGGGCGTGCCTGCGCGAGGGTGAGGAGCTGAAGGCGGCCGCGAAGTCCGTTGCGACGCGAGCGCCGCCGAAGCTCTAGCGAGCTTCCACACGCCGCTTCAGCGCCTCGTTCATCCCCACGAAGCCCCGGGCCATGGCGGTGAGCCGCGGCCCCATGTGCTGAACCATCGCGCCGCTCAGGTCCTCACCGTGGACCAGGCGCGTGCGGTCACCGTCGAGCGAGACGAGCTCGAAGTAGTGCTCGCCGTCGAACAGCCGGCGCAGCAGGAACTTGCTGGTCCAGCGCAGGGTGCTGCCCGGCTCGAGCTTCACCACCGTGACGACCTGGCGCCGCTCGCTGCCGTCGGCGGGCGTGAGCGTGAGCGTGAGCCGCTCCCCGACCCCGAGCTTGCCCTCGACCGCCTTCACGTAGGGGTTCCACTCGGGGTAGCGGGCGAAGTCCAGGAGCGCCTGCCAGACCCGCTCGGGGGACGCCGCGATCTCGATCTCGGTCCTGAGCTGCATCGGTCGGGGGGATTTTCGCATGGTTCGCGCTAGACTCCGAGCCGCGCATGTTCCTCAGCTCGGCTCGCCTGATCTTCGTGGGTCCGTTCGACGATCTGGTGCTGCCTTTCTCGGACGACGAAGGGCGACCGCGCCGCGTGACGGTGATCCACGGCGCCGGCGGCGTCGGCAAGACCACCCTCCTCTCGGCCCTCGCCGCCACCCGCCCCGGCAACACCGTGGCGCTCTCCCCCGGCGTGCTGGGCGGCGCGCCGCCGGATCCCTCGTTGATGCGCCCGGTCGCTCCTCAGGCCATCTGCGAGTACTGGCTCGGCCAGGACGACGCCGAGCGCCCGCACACGCTCCGCGTCGGCACGCCGGGCGCGCGCCTGGGGCACAGCGACGAAGAGGAGGCGTTCCGTCGTCGCGAGCAGGCGCTCTTCGACAAGCGCGCAGCCAGCGGCGGCTTCGCGTTCCTGCTCCTGCCGGCCAACCGCTTCTTCTCGCGACAGCCCCTCGCGATCAGCGCGCCAGCGCGCACCGTCGCCCGCTACGACGTGCGCGGCCCGAGCAGCGTGGACGAAGCGGCGCGAGCCGACCTCACGCGCGAGACGAAGCAGGCCCTGGCCTACGCGGCCATCGGCTCGGCGCTGTCGCGCGGGGGAGGCGACCGCGGGCGACGCCTCGACCTCTTGGGCGGCGCGATGCACTCCGCCGTCGATCACCTGGTGTCGCTCGCCGGCTTCGCGTATCGGGGCCTCGACGCGGCGACCTTCGAGCCCGTGTTCATCGACTCCGACGATCGCGAGCGCTTCTTCGACGCGCTGCCCACGCGCGCGCGGCACCTAGTGGCCTTCGCTGCGCTCTCCACCCGTCTCTTGTGGGCGGCGTACCCGGGGCAAGATCCGCGCACCTCCGAGGGCGTCATCGCCATCGACGAGGTCGATCTGCACCAGGACGCTGCGACGCAGGCCGGTTTGGCGAGCGCGCTGGGGCAGGCGCTCCCCGGCGCGCAGTGGATTCTGACCACCAGTTCGACCGGCGTCGCTGCTTCGGTGGACGCGCGCGACGTGATCGCCCTCCGGCGTGCCGCCGACGCAGACCACGTGGAGCTGTACGTCGGCGACGAGGCGCGGACGCACTGATTCTCGCTCCGCGGGAGTGCCCGCGCGCCTCGCGACGCTGATACGCGCGGGTGTTCGAGCAAAAGAAATGCGCCACGTCGCCACGCGCGCCACGGACGCCACGGCTTTTGTCTCGCCGAACCGAGGAGGACCTTCCGACCTGAATGCCCTGAATCAGGTCGGATGACGGGCTGGGACGAGCGACCGGGGGAACAGAAGCATCGCAGCGCGCGAGGCGCTCTCGGGCTTGATACCAAAATCTCTTCTTCTGCTTCTTCTTCCGTGGCGAGCGTGGCGCCGTGGCGTTCGTGGCGCAAATTCTCCTACAGGCAGGTGTTCTTGGTGCCGGGGCTGGGTGAGGCCTGGGACTTGAAGCTCGTGGCCATGTCCTCGCTGGTCTCGTCGTGACCCGTCATGCCGTTGCCGCCGCTGAGCTTCTCGCTGCTCTCGATGGCGCAGCGCTCGATGGCCAGGTTGGCGCCGCCGTCACCGGCTACGCCTTGGTTCGCCGACTTCTGCGCGGCGCGCGCCGTGTCGGCCTTGTAACCGGTGACCCCGGTCTTGTCGATGCGGGTGTTGTCGTCGAAGGTCGCGCCCCAGGTCACGTAGTCCACGTCTTCGACCGTGGCTGCGCTGCCGTTCCAGCGGAACAGCACTATCATCTCGCGGTCGTTGCTGATCAACGCGCCGGCCTGGTTGCCCACGCTGCCGTTGGTCGGGATGTTCATCGCGGGCACGTTGCCGCTGCCGCAAGTGAGCGGCGTTCCGGTCGAGTTCAGCGTGTAGGTCGGGCACTTGCCGAACTTCGCCTCGAAGGTGGGGTTGCCGCTCGCGCTCTCGGGGGCCACGACCAGCACGGCGCCCGCGGCGAGCTTCGCGCCGGAGGGGAAGCGCGCCAGGAAGTCCGTCTCCGGCGTGCCCTGCGGGCTCCAGGGGCCGCTGGCGATCTTGTAGTAGGCCGAGTTGTCGGACAGGTAGTAGTTGGCGAGATCCACCTCGGCGTTGGTCGGGTTCCAGATCTCGATGAACTCGGCGCCTCCGGGCTGGATGCCGACCTCCGTGATGAGCAGGTGATCGCCGGGCGTGCCGCCGCCGTCGGTGCTGGCGTCGCCCGCGCCGCCGCCGGAGCCCGCTGAGCCCCCGGAGCCCGCCGCGCCGCCGGAGCCCGCCGCGCCGCCGGAGCCCGCCGCGCCGCCGGTCGCGCCGGTGCCGCCGCCGGTGCCGCCGCCGCCGGTCGCGCCGGTGCCTCCGAAATTCCCGGTGCCGCCGCCGCCAGCGGACGAGGCGCTGCCGTCCGAGGAGCAGGCTGCGGACGAGAACGCGACAGCGAAGCCAACCAGGGCGAGACCGAAGACGAAGTGAGACGTGCGCATGACACGAGTCTCCCCTTCGCGCATGGCGGGCGTCAATGACGGGCACGATTGTCGTGTTATCGTCGGCACCTGCCGACTCGGAAGGGCTCCCTCGCGTGGCGGCTGGCGCTGGCGCTGGTGGGCACCGTAGTCTTCGCGGCGATCATGGCTTGGGGCTCGTGGCTCAAGATGCCGGGGAGGAGTCACTCGGGACCCCTCGAGCCGCTGTCGCCGGAAGCGCAGGAGCTGTCGCGCGCCCTGGAGCACGACGTGCGTGTGCTGTCCGTGGACATCGGCGAGCGCAACGTGGGACGGCCCGAAGGCCTCGCCCGCGCCGCCGAGCACGTCGAGCAGGCGCTCGGGCGTTCGGGGCTCCGCGTCGGCGTGCAGCGCTACGAGGTGGCTGGCGTCGAGTGCAAGAACCTGGAGGTCGAGCTCATGGGGCGCGAGCGGCCGAACGAGATCGTGCTGGTTGGGGCGCACTACGACTCGGCACCCGGCACCCCCGGCGCGGACGACAACGCCAGCGGCACCGCGGCCCTGCTCCAGATCGCCGCGCGGCTCGTGCGGCGAGGACCGCTTGCGCGCAGCGTGCGCCTGGTCGCGTTCGTGAACGAGGAGCCTCCGCACTTTCAGACCGCGGACATGGGGAGCTGGCGCCATGCCAAGCGCGCGCGCGAACGGGGCGAGCAGATCGTCGCGATGCTGAGCCTGGAGAGCATCGGCTACTTCTCCGACGCCGAAGGCAGCCAGAAGTACCCGCCTCCGCTCGGCTTCTTCTACCCTTCGCGGGGCGATTTCATCGGCTTCGTGGGCAATCCGGCCTCGAAGGAGCTGGTGCGCCGTGCGCTCGGCGCGTTCCGCGAGAACGCCCGCTTTCCCTCCGAAGGCGCGGCGGTGCCCGGGCTCTTGCCCGGCGTCGGCTGGTCCGATCACTGGGCCTTCTGGCAGGAGGGCTTCCCCGCCATCATGATCACCGACACCGCGCCCTTCCGGAATCCGCACTACCACGCCGCGAGCGACACGCCGGAGCGCTTGGATTTCGAGCGATTGGCGCGCGTGGTGCTGGGTGTGGAGCACGTGGTCACCGAGCTCGCGAGGTGAGCTCGAGTCAGCTCCGCGGCGTTCGAGCCCTGACGTAGTCCGCGAAGGCTGCACACTCGTCGGCCGAGGTGAAGGCGCGCTTCGGGACGACGTACGCCAGCATGCGATCGACGAACAAGAACAGGTGCTCGTTGGTCTCGCGGACCTCCACGATCGCGCTCCATTTCACGAACGCACGCCCGGAGCGACCCTCGACGTGGAATCCATCCTCATCGACCTCGAGCGTGTGCTCACCCAGCGTCGCGCCGTCGTCCCGCGGCAGGCGGCGCACCCAGAGGCGGAGCGCCCAGAGCAGGGCGCTGATCGCCACGAAGGCCCCGACGGCGATGCCGATGGCCCAGAGCAGGGGGCGGAGCAGCGGCGCCTCGTCGACCCACGCGAGGCCGCCGTGGAGCAGCGTCAACAGGCCCATCAGCCCGACCATCACCCCGAGCAGCAGCGCCAGGACGAGCAGCCTCTGCCGCGTCATCCGAGGCGGGGATGCTTTGTGGAACGTCAGCGCGGCGTAGTCGTCGCGGGTGAGCTCGAAGCTGACGCGCATGGCGTGTGGCCTCCTACGTCTCTCGAGACCGAGCCTTCCTCCACAAAACACCAGCGCGCGCCGGAACGAGTCCCGGCGCGCGCCGATATCCTCGGGTCAGCTGCTCACTTCAGCTTCTTGGCCACAACGCTGACCGTCGTGCCCGGCGTCTTGCTGCGCGCGCGCACGAAGTAGGTGTTGCCGTTGAACGAGACGTTGGCGGTGCAGGTCTGGTTCGAGGTGCCCGCCGTGGTGCTCTTGCAGTCGTAGGCGTACACCGTGGGGTTACGGCCGACGCGGACGTAGAGCTCCGCGGCGCCGGTGCCAGTCATGGTGACCTCGAGCTTCTTGTAGCCCGGCTCGACGACCACCGAGCCGTACTTGCTCGCCCAGCTGGTCCCGGTCTGCTTGACCACCACGCCGTCGAGCACGGTGACCGTGTCCTCGACGACCGGCGCGGCCGCCGCCTCGTCGTTCAGCGCCTTGACCTCTTCGTAGGTGATGAGCCCGCCGGCCTGCTTGCTCAGCGGCTTGCCCGTGGGCCACCAGGCGAAGTCCGGGTGGTTGGTGCGGCTCTCGCCGACCCACTCGCCGCCGATGATCTTGCCGCCGTCGTCCGCCTCCAAGATGTACTTGTAGTGCTTGGTGGTGGCGTAGCTCGAGAGCGCCTGGTCCACGTGCGACTGCTTCGCGGGCTTGGACTCCACGATGTAGGTGAAGTCCATCTCCACGTAGAAGAAGCGCTTGGCCAGCGTGTTGTAGGTGTAGCCGCCGCCGGAGCCCGGCACGGCTGCGCCCAGGGTCACGGTGCTCTCGTCGCCGTAGCCCTTGACCATGTAGAAGACCTTCTCGCCGGCCGCGAGCTTGATCGGGCACTCCTCGTTGGAGTTGCCGCCGTAGGGGCGGCAGTCGTAGTCGGACTCGGTCGGGGCGGAGCCCTTCTTGACGTACAGGTCCGCGTCGCCGTTGCCGCTCATCTTGATGGTGTAGTCGCCGGCCGCGGTGGCGGTGTACTCGCCAGCCTTGGTCTCGTCCTTCTTGATCAAGACGTTCGGGAAGATCTCGGTGAGCGTGAGGTTCGCGCCCAGCATGGAGATCGCCTCGTCCTTGCTGATCTCCTTCAGCTTGCCGTCCACCGGATTGGTGATCTTGTAGCCGTACGCCGGCTGGTTCCAGACCTGCAGGTCGTAGGTGGCGTCGATGATGAAGCCCTGGCGGCGAAGTCCCATCAGGTTGGTCGTGATGACGTGCCAGCTACCCGGGTTCATGTCACGGCACTCGGCCGCGGTGACGCGTCCGGTGCCGTCCGTGACCGGCTCGTCCTTGTTGCAGCGGCGCGAGACGAACTTCGTCGGGACGTCGGTGTAGAGCAGCGACATCAGGCCTTCGAGATCGCCGGGGTAGAAGGTGACGCCGTTCTTGGTGACCGGGTTGATCGCCGCGGTCTCCGCCAGCGCGTAAGGCGCCCAGCCGTGGCAGATGCCCCACCAGCCGGGGATGCAGCGACCCTTGGTCGCGCCCTTGGGGATCGAGCAGCTGCCGCCGTCGGTGGAGCCGGCGCACTCGTTTCCACCCTGCGTGCACTCCTTCTGGTACGAGGCGGATTCGATGCCGTGGTACTTGGTGATGTTCGCCGGCACCGCGGCCTTGCCGAAGGCCTTGGCGTATTTCTCCGCCGGCGAAGAGCCCGCGCCGTCCCACTCGTGGTTCAGGTTGTCCTTCTGCGTGGCCCAGTAGTCACCCGGGATCGGCACGGGGCCGTGGCCGTCGAGCGGGAGCTGGTGGACGAAGTAGGAGAAGTTCGGATCGACGTTGGCCGGGTTGTTCGCGTAGTCCCACGCGTCGAACTTGCCTTCGCCGTCGAGGCCCGCTTGGTCTTCGGGCTCGAGCTGATCTTCCGGAGTCGAACCTCCGTCGTCGCCCCCACCCGAGCAAGCAGCAATGAACAAAGTCACGAGGACCGAAGAGATGTGACGTACTCGCATGATGGCGGAGAGTATTCCCAACTCTCGTGCTCGCCAACGCGAAACGACATGGACGCAGCTGCTCTCACATGGACGCACGTGGCCCGGTCGCGGGTGCGGCGTGTTCCAACCGGGCGCAGGTGCGTCGTAGGATGATCCAGATCATGACCGGGCAAATGAAGAAGCGCTCCCTGATCGCCGGAGCCATCGCGGCGGTCGTCCTCGCGGCGCTCTGGCTCTGGCCTGCTTCGCGCCCGCAAGCGGGCTACCCGTTCGCGCGGCGGGTCACCGGCACGGCGGTGAGCCCGCTCTGGAAGCTCTCGCCCGAGGCCTTGGAGCAGCTGACCGGAGACGACGCGGAGCGCCTGGAGCGGTACGCGTCGCAGCTCGATCGCGCCGTCGCCGACGCGCGCGCCGCCGAGGCGCTCTTGAAGATCGAGAGCACGGATCAGCTGAAGGCAGAGGACCGCAAGAAGATCCGCGAGCTCTGGTGGAGCTTCTTCGAGCCCATGCTGGCCCTCGACGAGCTGAAGCGACGCTACGAAGGATGGTTCGGAATCGACTATCTGGCGCACCCGGGGCTGCACGCCAGGAGCTACGGCATCAGCTACGCCGCGCTCTGCGCGCAGGTCGCAGGCGGTCAGGCCTTCCTCGACGTGGTGGCGGGCAAAGACCTCGCGCCCAAGCTCTTCGACGAGGCCATGCCGGAGCTCGGGCTGCCGCGCGGCACCTTCAGCGCAATGCGCGCGCGCCTGGGCCGCGCCCGCGACTACTCCTTCGTGCCCGCCGGTGCCGAGTGGTACGAGCAGTGGATCGACAAGCACCTGGCAGGCAAGCCTGGCGAGCGGATCCGCGCGCTGGTGGGGGTGCGCAGCAAAGCGGCGCTCGCGAAGCTCACCGAGGTCAAGGGCGCGCTGCGCACCGCGGAGAACAAGGCGGAGCTGCTCAAGAGCACGGCGTTCTCGGCCTGGTTCCCCATCCAGAAGGAGGTCGCGGAGTGGGCCGGCGACACGCGCTTCGCTCCGGAGTCGCGGCGCCTGATCAACGACGCTCAGCTCGCGGAGATGAGGAGGTTGCTCCGGCCGGGCGACATCCTGGTCGAGCGCCGCAACTGGTACTTGTCCAACGTGGGCCTGCCCGGGTTCTGGCCCCACGCCGCCCTCTACAGCGGCTCGCAACAAGACATCCAGAAGACCTTCGACGCCGACGCCGAGGTGCAGAAGCGCTTCGACGGCTCGTTCAGCGCCCACCTGGCGAAGAAGCACCCGGCGGCGTGGAAGGCGCTCGGCGAGAGGGACGCGGCGGGACACCCGCACTCGGTGGTCGAGGCGGTGAGCGAAGGCGTGGTGGCGCAGAGCTTCGAGCACTCTTGCGGGGCGGACTACGTGGCGGCGCTTCGGCCCAAGCTCCCGCTGGTCGAGATCGCGGCGGGGCTCGAGCGGTCGCTCCGCTACTTCGGCCGGCCTTACGACTTCGACTTCGACTTCGCCACCGACGATCGCGTGGTCTGCTCGGAGCTGGTGATCAAGGCCTACGAAGCGACCGAGCCCGGCGCCGGCCTGAAGCCGCCCTGGGTCACGGTCGCCGGGCGCCGTGCGGTGACTCCCACGGAATTCGTGCGGCTCTTCGTCAGCGAGCGCGGCAAGCCGGAGGCGCAGCTCGAGTTCGTGTACTTCTTGGAGGGTCGCGAGCGGCAGAAGGGCGCCGTGGTCGCCGACGCCGACGCGCTCGCCAAGACGCCCGAGCGACCGAAGTGGGACGTGGCCCAGCCGTAGCTCGGCGCGCGCCTGCCGCGGGTACGGTTCAGGGCGGCTCCTTCGGTGACGAGCCTAGCGCAAGGCCGCGCGAAGCACCGACAACGCTTCGCGGTGTCGCCGCGCTCGCCGGCGAGCGATCCACACGGTCAGGGCAGCGAAGCCGAGCTCGAAGCCGGCGACGACCCACGCCGCCGTCGAGCCGTCCTGCGACGGTCGCGCCAGCAGCACCAAGCACGCGACCGGCGCTGCCGCCGCCGGGAGCAGGCGCCGCCGCCCGCGCCGTCGCTCCGCTTCGAGGGCGCGGTCGAGCGTCTCGAGGAGCGAGGTCCAGCGCCGCGCGGCGCTCGATCGGTAGTCCCCAGTGCCCTCTTGCGCCGGCTGCGCGCCGAGCCCCGCATCGAGCAGCCGGCGCGCCGCGCCGGCAGGAGCATGGTCCTGCACCAGGGTCCGCACGCTCTCGCGATCGTCGGCGCGCAGGTGGGCGGCGAAGGCCTCGAGCAACTCCCGACCTGCGGGCTCGCCCCAGTGCCGACCCGACAGCACCAGCGCTAGGATCGGTCCGCCGAGGCCCGGCCACAGGAAGAACAGAGGCGGATCGAGCTCGGCCAGCCCGACCAGGGTGGCGTACGCGACCAGCAACAGCAGGCCCAAATACGCGGCCATGGCGCAGCCGAAGCGCAGCGGCTGGTCCGGCCAGCGGAAGGACAGCCTGAAGCCGAACAGCCGGGTCGTGCCGAACGTCTGCTCCCGGACGCTGTGCACGACGTACCAGCCGAGCACGGCCACGGTGAACAGCATCAGGGTGACGACGGCGAAGCTCTGCAACGGCCCCGGCCGGTTATCCGCCGACTTGCGCGACAAAGTCCAATCGTGCCAAACAGCCTCGCGTGAGCGACGATCTCGTCGAGGCGCTACAGGAGCTCGGCTTCACCTCTGCCGAGGCGAAGGCGTACATCGCGTTGCTCAAGGTGAGCCCCGCGACGGGCTACGAGCTGGCGTCGCGCTCGGGGGTGCCCCGGTCGGCCATCTACGGCGTGCTCAAGCGGCTCGAGGGCCAGGGCCTGGTCAACGTGGCGGGACGCGAGCCGGCGCGTTACGTGGCGCTGCCCCCCGCGGATCTGGAGAAGATCATCGAGGCCCGCTTCGCCAAGCGCTTGCGCGGGCTGAAGAGCTCGCTCGAGAGCTTGGCGCAGCCGGCGAGCACGAGCATCACCTGGACCATCCAGGGTTATGCTTCGGTGCTCGAAGAAGCAGAGCGGCTGATCGGCGGAACCGAGAAGCAGCTCTACGGCTCGCTGTGGGGGCGCGAGGCGGCGCGGCTTGCCCCGGCGTTTCGCGACGCGCGACGCCGGGGCGTCGAGATCATCCTGTTCTCGTTCAACCCGCTGGAGAGCGCGCTCGGCACGGTGCTCAGCTACGGCATCGACGAGCACGAGCTCGAGGCGTATTGGCCGCACAAGCTGATCCTGGTGGCCGACCAGCGGCGCGCCCTGCTCGGCGGCGCCGACGAGCTCCCGAGTACGCGCGCCGTCTTGACCGAGGAGCGCGCCTTGGTCGAGATGGCCGTGGCCAACCTGGTGCTGGACATCACCTTGCTCGGGCAGCGCCGGGGGGTGGACACGGCGGCGGTGGTCACCCGGCTGACGGCCCTCTTGGCCCCCGTGGAAGAGCTGGCCCCGCGGCGAAAAGGCCCGGGGAAGAAGCGCGCTTGACGGGCCCCGGGCCCGGGCGTAGAGCGTGACTCAGCGCTGAGTCACGCTCTCCTTGGCCGGGGGCGCGGCTCAGCGACTCACTGCTCTTCTGCGGCAAATAGGAGCGTAACTCACAAAAGAGTTACGGAAAAACGATGCGGGGCACACGGCACAAGCTGGGACTGATTCGGTCGGCGCTCGCTCTTCTCTCCGTGCTCCTCGGAGCCGGCTCGGCGCAGGCCCTCAGCCAGCCGGACGGCGCGCCGATCCCGGCGCAGCTCGGCTGCGACGGCGGCTCGCCGACGGGCCTCGCTGCGGCGTTCGCCTGCCGCTGCAAGGAGCCGGGTCTCTGCAACATCGGCAAGGCGTGCCCCGGCGGCTCGCCGAGCTGCGACCTCGGGCAGAACGGCACCTGCGAGACGCGCCTCTGGCACAGCGAGAACGACAACGCCTGCATCCCGTCGAACCTCGCGGGGCTCGATCCGTGGAAAGAAGCGGTCGTCGTCCCGGAGACATTCCATCCGACCTGCCCGCAGACCTTCACGCTGATCACGCGCGGCACCGCGCTCTTCAAGAACGGCTTTGGTTGGTACAACGCGACGGGGCAGAAGCCGAAGCTCGAGGATCTGCACCTGATGCTCGACTGCAACTCGAAGCCGGGTGACGCGGTGGTGCTCGATCTGTCCAAGGAGCCGGCCTACGCCGGCGGCGAGATCGGCTTCTTCCTGGTCACGCCCGAGAAGGGCGACGGGAACGGCGGCGGCAGCGGCAGCTGCGGCGCCCTGGGCTGCTGCGCGACGCTGGCGGCCGCGGCGCAAGGGCACGGCTTCATCTACTACTCGGAGCGCAAGCACAACCCGGACTACGCCGGTGGCGCGTCGTGGATCCACCTGCTCACCTACGGCAGCCACGTCTTTCAGGACACCTTCTATTTCGCCTGGGAAGACAGCAACAAGAGCCCCAACAACGACTTCACCGACATGCTCACCAGCGTGAGCGGGATCCGCTGCTCCGGCGCCGGAGTTGCCTGCGACACCGGAAAGACCGGCGTCTGCGCCAGCGGAGTCACCGTCTGCGACCAGGGGCAGCTCTCCTGCTCGCCGCTGTTCGAGAGCTCCGGCGAGCAGTGCAACGGCCTCGACGACGACTGCGACGGTCAGACCGACGACGGCGCGACCTGCCCGAAGCAAGATCAGCTGTGCCATCACGGGAAATGCGTCGGCCACTGCGAGCTCGCCGAGTTCCCGTGCCACGGCGGCACCGCGTGCGACAAGGACACGGGGCTGTGCGTGGAGCCGAAGTGCGTGGGCGTGGGCTGCGGTGCCGGGGAGGTGTGCCGCGACGGCAGCTGCGGCGCGCCCTGTACCGGAGTGGTGTGTCCCCAGGGGCAGACCTGCGTCGGCGACCAGTGCGTGGACCTGTGCGCCGGCGTGAGCTGCCAGAGCGGCGAGGTCTGTCAGAGCGGCAAGTGCTTTCCGCACTGCGCCCAGTGCGACGGGCTCTCGTGCGCGGCCCCGCTCGAGTGCGACGTGAAGACCGGCAACTGCCTGGATCTCTCCTGCCCCGGTGGTTGCCCGAGCGGCTCGCTGTGCTCGGCCGGCAGCTGCAAGGACGCTTGCGACGGGGTGAAGTGCCCGAGCGGACAGGCGTGCGTCGCCGGAACGTGCTGCGCCGGCGGCGAGTGCGCGGCGGGCGACGGCGGGCTCGCGCTCGGCACCGGCGGAGGTCAGAGCGACGCGGGCGCCGCGGGAGGCGGCGCGCTCGAGAGCGCGGGCTCCGACGACGGCTCCGGCTGCGGCTGCCGCGCCAGCGCCAGCGGCGACCAGGCCGCGATCGGCTTCATCGGGCTCTGGTTCGGGCTCTGGGGTGGCCGCCGCCGGCGCCGCGCTTGCCGTCACTGATCCTATCGTGTCAAAACCGGCACGATGGCGACGCGTCGTTCGCTCCCGCCCCGCCCGGCGCCGCCCCGCCCGCCGCCGCGCAAGCAGACCCAAGAGGTGGACGTGTCGTGGCTCCTTCCGGACGAGCACGCCGCGCGGCTGAGCGAGCGGCCGAAGAGCTCGCGCCGCGAGACGCTGGAGGTGAGGCTCGAGTGGCTCGAAGAGGAGCGCAAGTCGTCGCGTCCGAAGCGCGGGCCGCCGCCGTTGCCCGAGGCCGCCGCCGCGCCGAAGCGCGCGTTGCCCCCGCCGCTGCCGCCGGGGCACGCGCCCAAGCCTCGCCGCGCCCATCCCCCGCCGATCCCGCGCGAAGAGCCGCCGGAGAGCCGTCGGTCACGCCGGCCCGGCAAGCGCTGAGGAAGACCCGCGCCCGCTGCGCGTAGGAGAGCCGCAGGTGACTCGACATCGGGCAGCGTTGGCTCTCGCGTGCGTCTTGCTGTCGCCCGCGTTCGCGCACGCCGAGAGCATCGCCCGCGACGAGCCCGCCGAGCCGCCGCCCGAGCTCGACATCGACGCCATCGGATCGGTGCGCGTCGGCGTCGGGTGGTCACGCCTGCTGGACACGCGCGTCTTGTCGCTCTCGTTCGAGGATCAGCTGCGGGTCTACCGGCTGTCCCCGAACGTCGGGCTCACCGCCATCTTCGGCATGGATGGCCAGCGCCCCCTCGACTTCGACTCGCCCCGGCGAGGTTTTCTCGCCACCGGCTTGGGCGCGGGCCTGCTCGTCCACGACGCGCCGGGGCCAGCGCTCACCCTCGGCCTGACCGCGGCGCCGCTCTGGCAGAGCCGTGACGACTCGAGCAAGCTGGTGGGCTTCGGCGCGGGCCTGCGCGTCGAGGTCTACCCGTTCTATCAGTCGCTGAGCGAAGCGGTGCACTGCCGACGTGGCGCGCTCTCGACCTACGTCCTGAGCGGCCTGCACGCCTTCGTGCTCGGACGCTACGACTCCATCGGGCAGAGCGGCGAGAGCTACGCCGTGGGGCTCGGCTTCGACCTCGGGCGCAACGTGATCCTGCCGGTGCTCGGCGCGGTGCTGCCGGCTGCCTGCGGTAAGTGACTTCAGTTGGGCTGGGCGCACTTGCCGAGCACGTATTTGGCTTCGCACTCGCACTTGCACATGGCCGCGAGGGCCGCGTCCGTCTGTGCGCACATCGGCTTCACGCCCAGGCTGGCGCTGCCCAGGCCCGGGCCCTCGAGCTCCTCGACGATGACCTCGAGCTTCCAGAGAGCGTCGATCAGGACGACGTCGTCATAGTTGGGACAGGCCGGGATGTGCGTCACCTGGCTGACGCTGCGCAGATCCGGCTCCATCCACTCGGGCTGCCCCGGCACCGGCCGCATCACGATGTCGCGCGCCTCTTCCATCTGGATCGCGTTGGTCACGGGGTCGCGCAGCCGCGTGCGCAGGTTCACCGTGTCCGAGCCGAGGCCGCGCACCCGCGCGCCGATGTGGATCACGTGGCCTCCTTGCGGCGCCGCCACGAGCTGGATGCCGTCGCCTTCGCTCAGCATCTTCATCGGCTGGTCCTGGGCCACGAAGTCGGCGGGGAGCACCTCGAGCGGGACCACCACGTCCGACTTCGGCTTCGACTGCGGCTCGCTCTCTTCTTTGCAGCCCGAGGCCAGCCCGACGATCGGGAAGAAACAAAGCCACCGGAGACGCACCCGAGAAACCTGCTCGAAACTCCGCGTCGTTGCAAGCGCGACGCGGCACGGTTGACCGGAGGACCGAGGCCGCCGACGCTAAGCGCGAGTCGTGCGCATCCTCTGCATCAACCCCAATCGCGAGCAGATGCCTTGGCCGGTGATCCCCGTGGGGCTCGCGCTGGTGGCCACGGCGACCGAGCGCGCCGGACACGACGTCAGCTTCCTGGATCTGACGTTCTCGCGGGATCCGGCCCGAGATGTCGCCCGCGCCGTCGGGCGCGAGCGCCCCGAGCTGGTCGCGCTCACCATCCGCAACCTGGACAACTGCAACTTCGAGCGACCGGTGTTCTTCCTGCCGGAGATCCGCGATCAGGTGGTGGCGAGCATTCGCGAGCACGCGCCGGACGCCGAGCTGGTGGTGGGCGGCGCCGCCGTGAACGTGTGCCCCGCCGAGATCCTCGAGTACCTGGGCGCGGACTACGCGCTGGTCGGAGAAGGTGAAGAGGCGCTGGCGGCGCTGTGCGCGGCGCTGGAGGCCAAAGCCGACCCGCGCAGCCTGCCCGGCGTGCTCGGGCGCCGGCGTGGGCGCGAGCTGCCCTTGGCCAGCAACCGCCGCGGCGAGCCCGCCGCCGGGCGCGCGGTGGTCTCGGAGCTTGGCCGGGGCGCGTGGAGCCGCGCCCACCGCTGGGTGGACGTGAAGCGCTACGCGTCGCTCGGCACGCCGTATTCGATCCAGACCAAGCGCGGCTGCGCGCTCGAGTGCTCGTACTGCGTCTACAACAACATCGAGGGCCGGCGCTACCGCCTGCGCGAGCCCGTGGACGTCGTGGACGAGATCGAGGCGGCCATCTCCCACGGCGTCCGACACGTCGAGTTCGTGGACTCGACCTTCAACCTCCCGCTCTCCCACGCGCGGGCGCTGTGCGCGGAGCTCGAGCGCCGCCGCTTGCCGGTCGAGCTCTCCACCATGGGGCTGAACCCCGCCGGCGTGACGGAAGAGCTGGTCTTGGCGATGAAGCGTGCCGGCTTCAAGACCTTGATGTGCACGCCGGAGAGCGCCGCCGAGACCACGCTCGCCTCGCTCCAGAAGGGCTTCGGCAAACACGCCATCGAGCGCACGGCGAAGGCGCTCCGCGACGCGGACATCCCCACCTGGTGGTTCTTCCTGATCGGCGCCCCCGGCGAGACCATGGCCACGGTGCGGGAGACGCTGGCGTTCTGCGAAAAGCACATCCCGCCTTCGCACCTGGTGCTGTTCACGACGGGGATCCGCGTCTACGCCGGCACGCCGCTCGAGCGGTACTGCCGCCAGACCGGTTGGTTCTCGCCGGACGAGTCGCTGTTCGAGCCGTCCTGGTATCTCTCGCCGGAGCTCGACGTGGCCGAGCTCTACGACACGCTGGTGAAGGCCGCCGTGGCACACCCGAACTGGATGACCAACGCGGAGACGGTCATCAGCCCGACGCTGGCCACGCTGATGAAGCGCGGCTTCCGCGCCGCCGGCATGAAGGGGCCGTTCTGGCAGCACCTGCCCCGGCTGTTCTCGCTGGTGACCCGGGTCGGTGCGCGCCAGCGGGGATTGGCACAGGCGGCGCAGAGCCTGCGCGGCATGACCGACGTGCGGCACCACCGGGGAACCTACTGATGACCGACCGACTCGACAGCGCCGCGCTCCGCGGGTAAGCCTCGGGCCATGCGCGCGCAGATGGTTTGGGCGGTTGTCGGTGCGGTCGCGAGCGTCGTGGCTTGCGCCGCGGGTGAGAGCACGAGCTCCGGCGGCGGCGGACAGAACGCCGGCGGCTTCGGCAACGTGTCGGGGACCGGTGGTCAGATCTGGGGCGACGGCAGCGCGGGCAACGGCGCCACCGGCGGCGTGCCCGCGGGTGGCGGAGGCGCGGCGGGCTCCGGCGGCTCCGCGGGGTCGGGAGGCGGCGCCGCCGGCAGCGGCGGCGGCAACACCGGCGGCGCGACCAGCGGCGGCGGCGGCAGCAGCGGTAGCGGCGGCAGCGGCGGTGACGCCGGCCCGAGCTGGCCCACCTGCGACACCCAGCCGAGCGGCGTTCCCACCAAGACCGTGCAGCAGATCTGGGCGGACAACCCCACGACCGAGACGCAGGTCTGGGTGCCCGGCGTCTACGTCACCGCCATCAGCGGCTCGGGCTGCGCGAACAACACCACCTGCCAGATCTTCGTGCAACAAGCCGAGAGCTACGCGAGCCTCGCGGCGGGGGCGAAGCAGGCCATCAAGCTGCGCGTCGCCAGCACCGTCGCGCAGTACTTCACCGGGCTCGCGGTGGGCGACAAGGTGGACGTGCTCGGCTACGCCTGGCGCTACAACCTGAGCGGCGCCAATGAGATGGCCATACAGATCAACTCGCAGCTCCCGGGCTGCGCGAAGAAGGTCGGCACCGGCACCCCCGCGCCCATCACCGGCGTACAGCTCACGGACCTCTCCGTGGGCTTCTACGAGCAGACCCACGGCCCGCTCCTGGTGCAGCTCTCGACCGTGACCGGCAAGCCCGCGGGCGCTTCGGAGATCTTCGGACTCTGGAAGACCGGGGTCGGCATCGGCGACGCCGGTCCCGAGAACCTGGTCAACGCCAGCCCGTTCTTCTTGCCGAACGGCGCCTTCACCGGCCTGCCCACCAACGGCACCACAGCCGTGGACTTCACCACCCTGACCGGCGTGTTCTCGGTGTTCATTCCCGTCACGGAGGCGGGCTCGCCGCCCAAGTACATGGTCATGTACCCGCGCGCGATGTCCGAAATGGTTCACTGAGCGCCGAGCGCGCGCCGCTCGGCGTCGCTCCACGCCGCGAACGGGCGCTCGGAGAGCGCGGAGTTCGCCAGCCGCGGATCGTCGGTGACGTCTCGACCCAACCACGGGGGAGGAGCCGAGAGCGCACGCTCGAAGTCGGCCTCGTCGGCGACCTCGAGCTCGGCCACCAGTAGCCCGGCGTTGTCTCCCGTGAACTCGTCGAGCTCCCAGCGGAAGCCTCCGTGCTCGATCACGTGCCGGGTCTTCTCGACCAGCGAGCCCTTGCACAGCGCGAGCAGCTCGGTGGCTTCTCCGGCGGGGATCTCCAGCTCGATCTCCGTGCGCCGTGCGCCCTGCGCGCGTCCCTTGACCGTCAGGTAGCCGCGCGCGCCGCTCAGTCGCACGCGCACGACGCGATCCGGATCCGTCGAGAGATAGCCCTGGCGGATCGAGCGGCTCGCGCCCGCGCCGCGCCAGCCCTCGCCAACGACCAGGAACTTGCGCTCGATCTCGACGCCCACGGGCCCGAGCCTAGCGCAGGATCGGCGCCAGCAGGGCGGCCTGCGCCAGGAGCGCGACGAAGGCGATGGGCAGCGCGCGTGACCAGGCGAGGCGGTGGACGGCGACCACCGCGCGGGCGACGAGCGCCCACTCGGCCAGCATCAGCCCGAGCCCGGTGAAGCGCACCAGCTTGCCCAGGCTCGCGAAGCCGAGGCTCAAGTAGGCGACGAAATCCGGCAGCACGAACAAGACGGCGAGGGGCAGCGCGTAGGCGAAGCCCGCGCTGGCCAGCATGCTCGCGCGACCGCCCGCGCCGCCGGCCCAGCGCGAGAGCAGCTGGCACACGCCGCCCACCACGATCCAGCCGAGGAGCAGCGCGGGGATCAGCCACAACGCTTGCCCGAGGTAGTAGCTCTCCTTCGGCAGCGGGACGAGGCTCCGAGACGGCGCGTGCCCGTCGAGCCAGAGCAACACGCACAGTGCGGACCACGCCGCGCCGGTGGCGACGACCGGGATCGCGGCGGTGCCGACGGACGGGCGGAGCGCCACCCGATCGAGAGTTCTCCCGGGGCTCGTGAGCAGCCCCAGACTGATCGCGCCGGCTTCGACCACCTTCACGAGGCCATGATAGCGTCGTTCCGCGATGGCCTCTGCCGGCGATCTCGTGACGGCGCCCCCCAGCCTCGGCGAGCTCCTGTCCCGCCATCCTTGGCCGAAGGAGCTCACCGACAAGGGCCGCCCGCTGGAGTTCCTGTGGCACTTCGAGCTCGACGCCACCCCCAGCGAGCTCTGGCCGTTCATCAGCGACACCTCGCGGCTGAACCGCGCCATGGGCGTCACGCGCATGAATTTCGAGGAGCGCGACGGCGTGCTGCACGGCAGCGCCGTCAACGGCGGCTTCCTCCAGGAGTGGGTCGAGGTGCCCTGGACCTGGGTGGCCGAGCGCGAGATGACCTCGGTGCGCCTCTACAGTCGTGGCTTTGCCCACTCCGTGCGCGGCATCTTCGAGCTTCACCCGCTCGGGGAGCGCACGCGCGTGAGCGTGTACTTCGGCTGGGTGCCCCGGGGCTTCTGGCAGCGCTGGTTGCTCGGCATCGGCATGCGCCCGCTCGAGCGCGAGTTCTCGCGGGTGCTCGGCGAGGTGGAGCGGACCATCGGGGACGCGCGCCGGGCCTCGAATCCCTTCGTGATGGCGCCGCCTGCGCTGTCGGAAGAGGCGCGACGTCGCCTGGACGAGCTCGGCAAGCGGCTGGTCGCCGACGGCGTCGAGCCGGAGCTGGTGCGCCGCATCGCCGAGCACCTGAGCTCGGAGGACGAGATGGACCTGTTCCGGATCCAGATCCTGCCGCTGGCGCGGCGCTGGAAGCAGGCCGAAGACGCGGTGCTCGAGGCGTTCCTGAAGGCGACGCGGATCGGGCTCCTGTCCTTGTCCTGGGACGTCATCTGTCCGCACTGCCGAGGCGTGAGATCCGAGGTCCGCACCCTCGGTGAGCTGCCGAAGAGAGGTGACTGCAAGGCTTGCGGCATCGACTTCGAGACCGCCAGCGACGAGGCCATCGAGGTGACGTTCCACGTTCACCCCTCGATCCGCGAGGTCCAGCGCCAGTTCTTCTGCAGCGCCGAGCCGGCGTTCAAATCGCACATCAAGCTGCAGCAGCTGGTGCCGCCGGGCGAGCGCCTGCGCTGCACCACGGCGCTCGCTCCCGGACGCTATCGCTTGCGCGTCTCGGGGCTGCCCGAGGCGAGAGCGCTCGAGGTGCGGGAAGAGTCCGAAGCGGCGGAGGTCGAGTGGAGGCCCGGCGCGGACATTGCGCCGGAGTCCCGCCCTTCGCCGGAGCTGGTGCTCGAGAACGACGCCGACGAGCCGCGCACGTTCGTGGTCGAGACGCCGACCTGGTCGGACGACGCGCTCCGGCCGGCGCGCCTGCTCAGCTTCCAACAGTTCCGGGATCTGTTCACCGAGGAGTACCTGGGCTCCGACGTGCAGCTCTCGGTGGGCCGGCAGACCATCTTGTTCACGGACGTGGTCGGCTCGACCAAGCTCTACGCCACGCGCGGGGATCCCGGCGCGTTCGTGGACGTGAAGCGGCACTTCACCGAGATCTTGGAGGTGGTGAAGCAGCACCACGGCGCCATCGTGAAGACCATCGGCGACGCGGCCATGGCGGCGTTCCCGAGCCCGGTGGACGCGCTGGCGGCGGCGGAGCAGATCCAGCTCCGGCTGCCGCCCGGTCGCGAGGACTTGTCCATTCGCGTGCGCGCCAGCATCAACGCGGGACCTTGCATCGCGGTGAACCTGAACACCAACCTGGACTACTTCGGCAACACGGTGAATCTGGCCGCCAAGCTCCAGGCCTGCGCGGAGGCGGGGCAGATCGCGTTCCCCGCCGCGTTGCTCGACCAACCCGGTGTGAAGGAGCTGCTGGAGTCCAAGCAAGCAGAGCTCCACGAGGAGTCGTTCGAGACGCCGGGCGCGGGCAACCTGCGGGTGCTCCGCTGGGACGTGAATCCTTGAGTCAAGGGTCCCTGCTTCTGGGATAGATTGGCCGGGTGAGCTTCCGGTCGAAACCGATGCACGCGGGTCTGCTCCTCGCGGGTGCTCTCCTGCTCGGCGCGTCCTCGTGCCGCGAGCTGGTCGGTGTCGAGGAGCGAGCGAGCGCGTGCGGTGGCCTGCCGTTCGCGGAGGCGACCTGCGCCGCCTGCACCGACCAGGCTTGTTGTGCCGAAGGGGCGACCTGCTCCGAAGACGCCAAGTGCGCGGCGGCGGCCAACGCCGTGCACGCCTGCGCGGACTCGGATCCCGAGTGCAGGGTGGCCGCGGCGAGCACCGCACCGGTCGGAAACTCCGCGCTCGACGCACTCGGCAAGTGCACGCGGGCAAAGTGCTCGCTGGCGTGCAAGGCGTGCGGGGGGCTCGTCGACCGCTTCGGCGCCGGGTGTGACCGTTGCATCCAGCAGGCCTGTTGCGGCGTCGCGACGACCTGCGCGGCCGACTCGTCGTGCGCAGCCGCCCTCACCTGCGTCCACGAGTGCAACGACCTTCCAGACTGCATTCGGCAGTGCCTGAACGGGCCGCTCCGAAACCAGGCGGTGGCCGAGCTTCAGAACTGCCTCGTGCATCCCTGCGCAGACGCCTGCGATACCGGACGCGCGTGGGAGTGCGTCGACAACTACAGCTGGGGTACCGGCTCCACGACACCAACGCTGTCCTATGCCATCACGCTCGTCGACATTTTGACCCAGGAGCGGGTTCCCGGCGTGCACGTCCAGCTGTGCAACGCGCTGACCCTGGACTGCTCCGTGCAAGCGACGAGCGACGAGAACGGCGTGGCGTCGCTCATCATTCCGCTGGCGCCGTCCGCGGTCTTCCTGGGCTACGCCCGGCTGACCAAGGCCGGCCACAAGACCATGCTCGTGACCACCAGCAAGGCGCTGTCCAAGGACGCCGCGGAGACGTTCTTCATGGTGACCGATCTGCAGTTCCTGGGGCTGATCACGCAGTTCTCGGTGAACTACGACCCCCAGAAGGCGGTGGTCTTCGCCACGGCGCTGGACTGCCGCGGCTTCAACGCTCGCGGCGTCACCGTCGAGATCGACCCGGGGGACCCGGGGATCATCACCTCGTACTTCCGCGCCGCGGGCGTGAAGACGATGCAGACGACAGAGTCCGGAACGGCTGGGATCATGAACGTTCCGCTCACCCAATCCTACGTCACCATTCGCCTGCTCGTGGGCAGCGAGCTGGTGGGCCAGGCGGCGGTGCCCATCGAGGCAGGTGCCATCACGCAGTCGCGGATCTTCCCGCGCACCTGAGCCAAGGTTGTGGGATCATCGCCGGGTGAGCTCCTTGCCCCCGCTCGTCGCCGGCCGCTATCGGCCGCTCCGTGTCCTGGGCAAGGGTGGTATGGGAGTGGTGTACGTCGTCGAGCACGTCCACACCGGCGAGCAGCTGGCGCTCAAGGTGCTGAGCGCCCAAGCCGTCGGGAGCACCACCGCCGTCGAGCGCTTCAAACGCGAAGCCCGCGTGCCCGCCCAGATCAAGAGCGAGCACGTCGTCCGTGTGACCGACGCTGACGTCGCGCCCGAGCTCGGCGCCTTGTTCTTGGTGATGGAGCTGCTCGAGGGCAGCGACCTCGATCGGCTGAGCGACGGCACACCGCGGGCGCCGGAGCGGGTGCTGAGCTGGTTCCGCCAGCTCGCCCGCGGCCTCGACAAAGCCCACCGCATGGGCATCGTGCACCGCGACCTGAAGCCCGAGAACCTGTTCCTCACGCACCGGGAGGACGGCAGCGACTGGATCAAGATCCTCGATTTCGGCATCGCGAAGTTCGTCGCCGACGGCGGCGCGGAGGGTCGGGCCACGGAGACCGGCAATGTCGTCGGCACTCCGCGCTACATGGCCCCCGAGCAGGCGACGGGGGAGGTGAGCCGCATCGGGCCTGCCGTCGACGTGTGGGCGCTGGGGATGATCGCGTTCCGGTTGCTCGGCGGGCGGGACTACTGGACGGCACCGACGATCGCGCAGCTCATCCACCAGATCGTGTACGAACCGCTGGCGCCGCCCTCGGCGCGCGGAGTGGATCTGGGCCCGGCGTTCGACGCCTGGTTCGCGCGCTCCTGCGCCCGCGATCCCGCGGACCGCTGGCCCAGCGTCGGCGAGCAGGTCGAGGCCCTTGCCCAAGCCGTTCTTGGCGTGGAGCCGCAGCTGGCCCCGTCGGCCATCGAGCGCATCGGGGTGGAGACCACGCTGGCGGTCACGCCCGGCGAGCGCAGCGCGCCGCCCGTCGACGCCATCCGCGCGAACGCCACGGGCTCGCTCGCCGGCGCCGCGAGCGCCGCAGTGGATGTGCGGCGGCGTGGTCGAGGCACGCCGCTCCTTTTGGGCGTCCTGACGGTCCTGGTCCTGGGGGTGGGCGTGTGGTTCGGGTCGCGCGCGGCGGGCCCCGCCACGGATTTGGCACGCACCGCCTCCGGTCCCGCACAGTCGCCGACTGCGCCCATTGCTCCTTCGGAAGAGGTCCGTACCCCCGAGCCGTCCGCGAGCGCGATCACCGAGCCTCCGGACGCCGGATCGGACGCCGGACCGCGGCCGAAGGCCAAGCCGCGGCCAGCGGGTGATCCGCTGCAAGAGCAGTTCTGACTCCGCTCAGAAGCGCGCGCCCACCGTGGCTTTCGCTCCCCCACGTCCCACGCTTGGCTGCAACCAGAGGCCTCTTCGCTCTCGAGCGCCCGAGTCCGCGCTGAAGTAGAGGAACGCGCCGGCGCCCAGCGCGGTGGCGCCGACGACGATGCACAGGGTCGAGAGATCTGCCGCGCTGCGCGCCTGGTCCGCCGCCTCTGCTCCGGCCGGAGTGCAGCGGTCGTTCGGGCAGTTGGCGTCGCTGTCGGACCATTTCGAAAAAGCGCGCAGCCCGAAATAGGTGCCGGCGCCGACGCCGATCAGACCGAGGCCCCCCATCACCAGTCCTGCCGTGCGCTGCGTGGCGCCGGGACGGTTTGGCTCACGCGGCGTTGGGGAGACGAGGAGTGGCGCTGCCGCGGGCCCGACGGGCACCGGCTGCGCCTCGGGTGGTGCGCTGTCTTCGGGCGCAGCTTCCAGCGCCGCGATGCTCACGCTCTGCGCGTCCGCGGTCGCGCCCACCTGCACCTTGCGGCGCCAGATCTGTCTGCCCGGAGCGCGAGCTTCGATGGTGTGCTCGCCGGGGTCCACGGGCATCGCGGTGCCCCAGGCGCCGCGGCCGACCTCGCTGCCGTCGCGGAACACCCGCAGCTCCGGCAGGTCGGCGTCCGGGGCGACGCTGATGGTGATGCGCGACAGCCTCGGCTCGAGCTTCGCGATGTGGGCCTCGGCGAGCTTCACTCGCTCCGCTTGCCTGTCGCGCTTGGCCCGTGCCCGGGCCTCGACGAACGCCGCGTAGGCGGTCGCCGTCTTGCCTTGCTGCTCCTGGCAAATCGCCAGGTTCAGCAGCGTGCCGGTGGCGGGCACCAGGCGCTGGCTCTCGCCGAGCTTGGCGCACGCCTCGGCGACCTTGCCCTGGCCCAGGAGCCTCCGTCCCTCCTTGAAGAGCTCCGTGGAGAGCGCCTTGTCCTCCGCCGAGGGCTCGGCGAGCGCGAGCGACGGCAGGAGCCAGAGCGCGACTCCCACCGTCCTGACGACCCGCCCCGAAGGCATGACGCCGAACTTATCACGCCGACTTCGCCAGCTCGACCACGCTCGCCACCGCCTGCGCGATGCTGCCGAAGGCGTTCTCACCGCCGCCGAACTGCGTGACCTTCACCTCGCCGAACTTCTGGCCGACGGCGGCCGCGAGCTTGGGCAGGTTCTCGGCGGTGAGCACGCGCGCCTGGGCTTCGGCCCGCTCGCGCTCGGCGCGGGCGTGGGCCAGCGCCCCTTCGGCCTGCGCGCTCTGCTCGACCAGGATCACCTCCGCGAGCGCCCGCCTGCGCTCGACGTCGCCGCTCACCTCGACGCGCGCGAGCTCCGCCCGCTTGGCCAGGGCCTGGGCGCGGATCTCGTGGGCCTCGAGCTCCGCGCGCGCCTCCTGCACGGTGCGCTCGTGGGCCAGCACCGCGTCGCGGGTACGCGCTTCGGCCTCGCGGCGGGCGATGTCTGCGGCCTGCTCGCGCAGCTTCGCGGCGGCCGCGAGCTTCGCTTCCTCGACCTCGCGGACCATCGCCGCCTCGCGCAGCGCCAGGGCCTTCTTCGCCTCGGAGGCCATGCGCTCGAGCTCTTCCTTGCGCTCTCGCACCACGAGCTCGCTCTGGATGCGCGCTTCCTCCACTTGGCGCGAGAGATCCGCCTCGCGCGTCGCGATGTCCTTCTCCGCCTGCGCTCGCGCCTGGCGCGCGCTGCGCTCGAGCTCGGCGCGGTAAGGCGCCTGCATGGCGGCGAACACGCTCTCGCTCAGGATGCGGACCTCCTGGATCTCGATGGTGTCGATGACGATGCCCCAGCCCTTGGTGGTGAAGTCGTCGAGCTTGCCCTCGCCGCCCACGACCGGTGAGACCTCACGCAGGAGCTCCTCGGCCAGCGCGCTCTTGCGCTTCTGAAGGCAGTCCTCCACGCTCAAGTTGGCGACCAGGCGGCGCGTGGCGCCCACGAACATCCCGGTCAGCGCCTCCTCGAGCTTCACCTGCGCGCGCTCGGGGAAGCTGAAGTTCAGCACTCGGTAGGCGATCAGCGGCTCCGCGATGCGGTACACCGCGAGCCCGACGATCTCGACTCCGACCTTCTCCAGCGTGACCTGATCGGCGCGGAACATCAGGCGCTGGAACGAGGTCGGCACGACGGCGACGGCGTCCCACGGCCACTTGAAGCAAGTCGCGCCTTGCCCGGAGCTGCGCCGGCGCACGCTGCCGCGCCGGACGTGGACCAGGTACTCGCTGGGCTTTGCCGTGACGAAGCCCCAGCGCTTGGTCTTCTCGGGATCTTCGACGGGCTTGCCTTGGCGCCAGCCGGCGGCCTCGGTGGGGAGCTGACTGACCTGAATTTCTGCGCGACGCATCGTGTGCCTCCTGCGAAGGCTGCCTCGCACGACGCGTGCCAGCGCGGATCTGCCTCGAATCCTCGGGTGCGCGCCAGCGTGACGCGTCCTTCGGGAGCGCCGCGCCCCAACCCGAAGCACAAGAGAAAAGAACCCCGACCGGTGGCGCGGGGAGACGCCACCGGTCGGGGCCCAAGACCAATCAGCCGCAGTACGTGACCTTGTCCGGGCAGCAGTCGCCGGCGCCTGCGCAGGCCGAGTCGCAGTAACAGCTCCCCGCGGACTTGCCGCCGCAGTACCCGTTGCAGGTGCCCGTCGTGGTGCTGCTCTTGCAGTAGCCGCCGGAGCAGGTCAGGCCCGTGCAGCAGTCGGAGCTGTAGGTGCAGGCCGAGCCGCTCGACTTGCAGGGCGTCTTGCAGGTGCCGCTTTGGCAGGTCAAGCCGGTGCAGCAGTCGGAGCTGTAGGTGCAGCTCAGGCCGCTCGACTTGCAGGCGGTGCCGCAGTAGCCGCTGTTGCAGGTGAGGCCTGAGCAGCAGTCGGAGCTGTAGGTGCAGGTGGAGCCGCTCGACTTGCAGGCGGTGCCGCAGTAGCCGCTGTTGCAGGTGAGGCCTGAGCAGCAGTCGGTGTTGTAGGTGCAGCTCAGGCCGCTCGACTTGCAGGCGGTGCCGCAGGTGCCGCTGTTGCAGGTGAGTCCCGAGCAGCAGTCGGTGTTGTAGGTGCAGGTGGAGCCGCTCGACTTGCAGGCGGTGCCGCAGTAGCCGCTGTTGCAGGTGAGTCCGGAGCAGCAGTCGGAGCTGTAGCTGCAGCTCAGGCCGCTCGACTTGCAGGGCGTCTTGCAGGTGCCGCTCTGACAGGTGAGTCCGGAGCAGCAGTCGGAGCTGTAGCTGCAGCTCGAGCCCGAGCTCTTGCAGCCAGGGCCGCCCGCGGCGCCACCGGAGCCCGAGGTGCCGCCGTCGCCCGCCGTGCCGCCGAACGCGCCTTCACCG
Source organism: Polyangiaceae bacterium (assembly GCA_015075635.1). NCBI lineage: Bacteria > Pseudomonadati > Myxococcota > Polyangiales > Polyangiaceae > Polyangiaceae bacterium. Next base: position 2,056,159 of record JABTUA010000002.1, on the reverse strand, counting down.
CCGAAGCCCGCGGCGCCGCCGCCCGCCTCGCCGCCGAATCCCGCCGCGCCGCCGCCGCCGGCCGCGCCCCCGAAGGCCGCGCCCCCGGTTCCGGGGCTTCCCGCCTCGCCGCCGGTTCCGGAGGTGTTTCCAGTGTTGCCGGAACCTCCGACGTTGGCGCCGCCGGTGCCGACGCCGGCGTCGTCGAAACCGACGCCCCCGCTCGTGCCGGCGCCGCCGCAGGCGACGACCAGCGAAACCAAGCCCACAACCGAAGCGAATCGAACGATCTGCATGACGAGTCTCCCCGAAAAAACCTGTTCGAACCCACACGGGGGTCCGAGGCGGCTCCTCCTACGACGCCCCCCCGGACCACCTTCCCCGCCTTTGCCCCACATCCCCTTGACGTCCCGGTGACTCGCCCAGAAAACCCTCCCCGATGCGACTTCGAGCCCTGCTTGCCACCTCCGCGTTGATCGCGGCCGCCGGCGTTGCCCAGGCGACGCCCCCTCCCAAGCCCCCTGCGGCGCTGAGCCTGCCGGTCGAGCAGTACCAGCTCGACAACGGCCTGACGGTGCTGCTCTCCGAGGACCACCGGCTGCCCGTGGTGGCGACGGAGATCCGCTACCTGGTGGGCTCGGCCCACGAGAAGAAGGGGCGCAGCGGCTTCGCCCATTTGTTCGAGCACCTGATGTTTCAGGGCAGCAAGCACTTCGACGACGAGTACTTCAAGCCCTTCGAGCCCATCGGCGGCAGCGTGAACGGGACCACGACCCAGGACCGCACCAACTTCTTCGAGCGGGTGCCCTCGAACTACCTGGATCTGGCGCTCTGGATGGAGTCCGATCGCATGTTCAACCTGCTGCCGGCGCTCACCCAGGACCGCCTCGACAACCAGCGGGACGTGGTCAAGAACGAGCGCCGCCAGCGCTACGAGAACCCGCCTTACGGCATGGCGTGGATCTACCTGACCGAGGCCCTCTACCCCGCGAGCCACCCCTACGGCCACTCGGTGATCGGCTCGCACGCCGACCTGACCGCGGCGTCCCTGGACGACGTGAAGGGCTTCTTCCGCGAGTACTACGGGCCGGCCAACGCGGTGGTCACGCTGGTCGGCGACTTCGAGTCGGCCCAGGCGAAGGCGCTGGTGAAGAAGTACTTCGGCGGCGCCGAGGGCAGCGCGGGCAAGCGCGCACCAAAGCCGACGGCCAGCGTGCCCAAGCTCGAGTCCGTCGTGCACGTCGTGAAGACCGACGACGTGAAGCTGCCGCGCATCTACCTGGCCTGGCACACCCCGGCCATCTTCGCTCCCGGCGACGCCGAGCTCGATCTGTTCTCCAGCATCCTGACCAACGGCAAGACCAGCCGCCTGTACAAGCCGCTGGTCTACGACAAGAAGGTCGCCAAGGACGTCGAGGCGTTCCAGGCATCCATGCAGCTCTCCAGCTTCTACGTGGTGCAGGCCACCGCCGCGCCCGGCAAGACGCTGAAGGAGCTGGAGACCGCGCTGATGGAGGCGCTGGAGAAGGCGCTCGCCACGCCGCCCAGCGACGACGAGATGAAGCGCGCGGTGAACGGCTACAAGAAGGAGTTCTACCAGCGCGTCGAGGGCGCCGTGTCCCGCGCCACCACGCTCAGCACCTACTACCACGCGACCGGCAAGGCCGATTACCTGAAGCAGGATCTCGCGCGCTACACCGGGGCCACCCCCAAGAGCGTGCACGAGACGGCGCAGAAGTGGCTCGACCTGAAGCACCACGCGCGCATCGACATCGTGCAGGGCCCCAAGGCCGGAGGAGCGCAGCAATGAACCGCCGAGGCTACGCCGTCGCCGCGCTCTTCGCCTTCGGTTGCGGAGGTGCACAGCAGGAACCGGCCAAGCTGCCGCCGCTCCCGCCGGCGCCCACCGCGGCGCCGACCACGGCCCGAGGGGACGCGCCGGATCGCGCCAAGCTGCCCGCCCCCGCGCCCACGCCCGCCTGGGCGTTGCCCCCGCCCGAGATCTTCGCGCTCAAGAACGGCATGAAGGTCTACTTCGTGAAGCAGGGACCCACGCCGCTGGTGAGCGTGGTCCTGGTCGTCCCTCGGGGCAGCGCCACCGATCCGAAGGGCAAGGCGGGCCTCACCGCCCTCACCGCCGACATGCTCGACGAAGGCGCGGGGGGCAAGGACTCGCTGGCGCTCTCGGAGGAGCTCCAGCGGCTCGGCACCGACTACTCGGCGAACGCCGACGTGGACAACGTGATGCTGGCGATGAACACCATCGCCGACAGCCTCGAGCCGAGCGTGAAGCTCCTCGCCGACATCGTGCAGAAGCCCGCGTTCGACCCGAAGGAGTTCCAGCGCCGCAAGGACCAGCGCATCGCCGACGCGCTGGCCGCGGAGAGCGAGCCGGCCTCCGCGCGCGCCATCGTGCTCAGGCGTGCCCTGTTCGGCGACGGCTACGGCTCGGACCTCGCGAGCGGCACGCGCCCCAGCCTGAGCAAGCTCCAGCTCGCGGACGTGAAGGCGCACTACCGAGCGCTGTTCGCACCGGAGGGCGCCGCCTTCGTGGTCGTCGGCGGCATCGACAAGGAGCCGGTGAAGCAGGCGCTGGAGGCGAGCTTCGGCGAGTGGAGCGGCGCGGCGAAGGCCAAGAGCCCGGCGGTCTCCAGCGCCAAGCCGGAGAAGGCCGTCTTCTTCGTGGACTTCCCCGGCGCGACGCAGACCGCGATGACCATCGCGCGCCGCGCGCCCGGCGAGGGCACGCCCGAGTACTTCCCGGCGCTGGTGATGAGCCGCGTCTTCGGCGAGGCCTTCACCAGCCGCCTGAACCTGAACCTGCGCGAGGCGAAGGGCTACACCTACGGCGCCGGCTCGAGCTTCCGCCGGTTCAAGGACACGGGCCTGTTCGGCCTGTCGGCGTCCGTCAAGCGCGAGGCCACGCGGCCCAGCATCGACGAGTCGTTCAAGGAGCTCCGCGATCTGTGCGCCTCGCGGCCGATCAGCGCCCAGGAGCGCGACGAGGCGGTAGGCGGGCTCCTGCTCGGCTTCCCCGGGCGCTTCGAGCGCGGCGGCGACGTCGCCGGTCAGCTTGCGGCCATCCCGCTCTACTCCCGCCCCGACGACTGGCTCGAGAAGTGGTCGGAGCGCGTGAAGGCCGTCACGGTCGAGCAGGCCAACGAGCTCGCCAAGGGATACTGCAACCCCGACGAGTTCGTCGTGGTGCTGGCCGGTGATCGCAAGGTCGTCGAGCCGACGCTCGAAGGGCTCGATCGCAAGCTCTTGTTCTTCGACGCGCAGGGCAACCGCGCGAAGAAGTAGTCGAAGGGCGCACCACTGAACCGGGCGCGCTGGGCGCCGAGGGGCGGCGAGCGCCGACCGAGGCGCGGCGCAGGGCGTCAGGAGTAACGCGCATGCGCGCGCGGAAACGGGGCTGAGCGCAGGCGAGGACGGGGCACGCTCGCGATCGAAGGCATCCTGAAGGGGAGTGGTCGGCCGCGTCGGCGGCGCGCTGATCGTCAGCGCGGTACGGCAGCCCCGGGTAGGTGACACGCCAAGTCGCGTATGAGCCCAGGTGGAAAGCCCTGGCTGGCGGCACGCGCTCCTGGCGAGCTTTGCCGCGCTCTGCGCCGGCTGCTCGGCGCTCGCCACCCTCACCGGCGGGTACGCCATGCCGGTCCCGAAGGGTGAACGCGAGGGCGGTTCGGCCGTGCACGCGGGCTTGGGTTTGGGCTCCGGCTCCCGGGGTGGCGGCGGCGGGCTCGGCGTACACACGCGCTGGAAGAGCACCGGCGACGGCAGCGAGCTCGGGTTCGGTCCTCACCTGTACGTGCTCACGATGGAGGTGGTGGACCCGGGCCTGGTCTTCAATCGAACGGGCAGCCTCGGCGGCTACGCGCGCTTCGGCTTCAACGCGATCGAGCTCGAGGAGCACGCCGGCAAGGACTACGTCGGCACGCTCGGTCCCTCCCTCGATCTGGGCGTGCTGTTGCCGCTGGCCCTCAGCGCGGGAGTCTCCGTCGAGCACGACGTGCGCTTCGCCGGCCGCGACGATCGGACCTTCGTCCTGTTCATGCTGGGCTTCGGGGTGGGCGGTGTGGGGCCGTTCTGAGCGCCGGTCGACGATGAACCTCCCATCTGGGCGGTGACGGCAGCGACGCGCAGGGTATCGGTGGCGCCGGGGGAGGTCGCGCCGGCGTTCAGCGCTCAGGTCCGCGTGCTCGGCCGCTGAGGGTCTCGACTGACTCGAGCGGGGGGAGTCGCGCTACCGTTCGCGGGCGAGGTCGGAGCGTTCTACGCACAGACGCAGGTGAGCGTTTGACCGACCAGCGTGCCGCTGCAGCTCTCGGTCGGCGCATGGCAATTCGCGTCGCCGCCACAGGGAGAGCAGGTGATCGTGCTGGCGTCCACGCAGGACGGAGGGGCTGGTTTGCAGGCGCTCCCGCCGTCGGTCGGCGCGCCCCCACAGCAGTGGTAAACGCAGATCTGATCCGCAGTGCAGGTCTCGGCGCCGCAGGGGAGGCTGCCGGCATCTGCGATGGTCGGATGGCACCCGGCGTCGGCGGCACACTGATGGGCGTCGATGGTTCCGGGCGGGCACCCACAGCAGCCGTACTCGACCGGAGTCTCCCCGCACGCGTGCACGCACTGGCTCGGAGCGAAGCACTCCTCGGGACACCCGCCGGTTCCGCCCCCACCACTGGAGCCTCCGGCGCCAGCGGACCCGCCGCTACCTGGTGACGACTCGCCCGAGCTGCACGCAACGACCCCTGCCACGATCGCGAACGCGATGACCCGCTTCATGCTCACCTCTCGTAGCACGGCACATGCCAGACGAGTCGAGGAGCCCTTCGGCCGAGATCGAGCGGGCCCGGCGGCACACCGTGTGCCACGGGCCCGGAAGGGTCGCAGCCGTGCTCTCGATTGACCTCGGGCCGTGCTCACGGACCCCCGGCGCCCGCCTTTCGAATCCGCTCGATCCAGGGCAAGCGCAGCGCGCCGCGCCGCTCGTGGATCACGACGGGCGCGCCGACTTCCCTCATTTCGAAGGCGTCGTCCCCTGGCGGGCGGAGACCGAGGCAGGTCCCGGGCAAGCTCTCGGACTGGAGACAGACTGCGCCGACGAATCCGGCCCTGGTGCGACGGAGTGCGCTGACCGTCGCTTCGCGCTGCGCGGCGGCCTCGCCGTCGAGCGCGCGGTTGGCGATCGGAACGAGGTGCAAGATGGCGACGCCCAGCGCGACCGCCGCCAACAGGGCGCGCTCGAACGCGATCTGGTGGGACGTCGTGCGACTCGCGCCGAGCCGGCGAGCCGCCGCCCGCGCGACCACGAAGACGGCGCCAGAAGCGAGCGCGGCACAAGCGACGACGAGCGCGGTTCCCGGCGGCATCAGCCGGGCGACGTCGAAGGTCACGCTGGCGAAGATGGGCCCGAGCGCCAAGACGATCAGCGCGACCACCAGCGCCCGCCCACCGCCGTGCAGCTCGACAACGGCGCTCTGTGGCAACGCGCGCGACGCTCCCGCGATCGCCGCGGCCGCCGCGATTAGCTCGGGGACCTCTCCAGCCGGCACGCCGTCCTTGCGGCGCGGGGGGATCTCGACATGGACGAAGTTGGGGCGGACCTGCACTACCGCGGCGTGCTTGCCGACCGCGGAGGCGATCGTTCCTTGGGCGGACTCCGGCAAGAGCGCGCGAACGGTCGCGTCGTCCAGATCGGTCTCGACGAAGGCGACGCCGTCGAACCGCTGGTCGAGACCACGAACCTCGCGCGCGACGCCGTCACGAACCGCCCGGCGGTCAGCCGCGTAGAGCGGGCGGATCCGGAGCAACAGCGGCGAGCGTGCCGCCGGTGGAGTCGGCCCGTAGATCGCGAGCGGGCGCCGGGCCTGTGGGGAGCGCGAGACGACGAAGGTGCCGAGCGCGGTTTCGAAGGTCGAGACCACGGATCTCTGAATATCACCGCTGCCCGCCGGGGGAGGCGCGCGACGGGCGCTCCTATCCGTTGCTGGGAATGCAACGAAGCATTGCGATCATTCTAATGGCCGCAATTGCGCGGGCGACCCAAGCTCAGCTTCGTCAACGGCCCGGTCGGGCCCGAGGAGGTGGCAAATGCGCTTGGAGTCCTTGTTCAAGGTGCTGGTGGTGGGCGGGCTCTCGATGGCCTGCTCGGATGATGGCGGTGGCGGCGACTCGAGCGCCGGCGGCGCGGCGGGGGTCGCGAGCGGCGGCGCGAGCGGCAGCGGCGGGAGTCAGATCGCGTCCGGCGGCGCCGCGACCGGCGGCAGCACCGCGACCGGCGGGAGCGCGGGTCAGAACGCAGCCGGCGCGGCGGGCAACGCGGGCAACGCGGGCAGCGCGGTCGCCGACGCGGGCAGTGAGGCGACCGATGCTGGGACCGAGGACGCGGCTCAAGACGGAGTGGACTCGTGGCTGTCGTGGTTCTCGTGAGCGGTGCAAACGAAGAGCGGCTGGAGCTGCCGGACGCGGGCGCGCTCGCGCCGCCGGCCCGGCGCACTCTCGCGGGGGTGTGGGCGTTCCGCGCCAACGCCGAGCGCGAGGCGGAGCAACGCTTCGCGCGCCTCGGGCGGGAGCTCCGAGTGGTAGGGAGCGCCACCCAGGCCATCGAGCTCGCAGAGCGCGCCGTCGGCGAGGAGCGCCGGCATCACGCGCTGTGCCGCGCCATGGTCGAGGCCTACGGCGGAGATGCCCCGCTCGAGCCGCTGGTGAGCGCGCTGCCCCTGGGCGGCACGCGCTTCGCGCACCGCGATCGCGTGCTGTACGAGGTGGTGGCCTTCTGCTGCATCACCGAGACCCTGAACTCGGCGCTGATGCGCGTTTCGCACTCGGAGGCGCGGGAGGCCGGCGCGCGGGCTGCCTTGCGCACCATCCTCCGAGACGAGGTCCACCACAGCCGCATCGGCTGGGCGCACCTCGCCCACGAGCGCGCCCGGGGGCGTGGTGACTTCCTCGCCGCGGAAATCCCGCGCATGCTCGCGGGCGCCGTGCGGGAGGAGCTGTTCTCGCCCTCGCCCGCCGGTGAGCACGAGGTGGCGCTCCGAGCGCACGGCGAGCTGCCCGAGCCGGTGCGCCTCGCGATCTTCGAAGCGGCCGCGCGCGACGTGATCGCGCCGGGGCTCGAAGCGCTCGGCCTCGACACCGGACCGATGTGGCGCTGGGTCGAGGGCGCGCGCCGGTCCGGCTTCCGCGTGCTCAGCTGATCAGACGCATTCGCCCGCCTGACGCCGTCGCAGTTGCCGTAGCCCGAGCTGCACGCGATGCCGCAGACACCGCCGGTGCAGACGGGGCTCGAGCTCGGGTAGTCCGTGCAAGGGTCGCAGCTCGGACCCCCGCAGCCGTTCGCGGTGGTCGCGGCGAAGCAGCCGCCGTCGCAGAGCTTCATCGAGGCGCCGCAGCCGCCGGCGGCGCCGTCGTCCGCGTCTGCGTCGCCAGCGTCGATCGCGCCTCCGCTTCTCGCCACCCCGCCGGAGCCGCTGGCTCCGCTCACGCCGGCAGTGCCTCCTGGCACGCACACGCCGCCGAGAGCATGGCGGCGACCAGGGCGGCCAGAGCGAGTCCTACCTCGGCTTGTCCGCGATGAACCATGCGAACTCCCCCACCAGATCCTCGCTGACGCGCACCTCGAAGCCCGCGTCCGCGAGCGCTTCGGCGAAGGTCTGGCGATCGAAGCGATCGGTCAGCGGGTGGTCGAGCACCCGGCGCCAGAGCGGGTTCAGGATGAACTTCGCCAGCACCTCCTCGGCGAAGAAGCGACCGCCGGGCTCGAGCACGCGGAAGATCTCCACGAGCGCGTCGCGCCAGGCCGGCACGTGGTGGATGATGCCGAAGTCGAACACCGCGGCGTAGCTCCGATCCGCCGCGCGGATCTCGGTCACGCTGCCCTGCCAGAGCTTCACCCGATCGCCGTGGTGACGAAGGCGGTCGCGCGCCAGCTCGACCATCTGCGTATCGAGATCGAACGCGTCCACCCGAGCCGCTCCGAAGCCGTCGAGCAGGAGCTCCACGCCGGCGCCCCGGCCGCAGCCGACCTCGAGCACGTGCTTACCCTCGACCGTGCCGCCCAGGCGCCGGAGCTTCCGCGCCTCGTAGTGGCGCTGCACGAAGGCGCGCACGCCGTTGTTCATCATCGCCTTCTCGAAGCGGTTCAGCAGCATCGCCCGAGCATACGGCGAGAAGAGGTGTATGTCCGTGTGCGCGAGCGGCGCGGTGGCGTTTGCCCTCGGGTGGGCCTCGTGATTCAATCGAGTGCGGTTCCCTTCACTTGGCGGAGGTTCGAATGCGCCTGGTTTTCTCCTGCACCCTCGCGCTGGCGTTCGTCGCGATCGGCTGCGGCGGCGGCGACGACGGGAAGACGGCGGGCGGCACCGGGGGTGTCGTCGGCAAGGGCGGCAGCGGCGGCGGTGGAGGCGGCGGCGGCATCAACATCGGCGGCGGCGGCAGCGGCGGTGACGGCGGCTCGGCGGCCAGCGGCACCGGCGGCGGTAGCGGTGGCTGCGGGCTGAAGCTCACCGGCACGGTGCGCGACTTCCAGGAGAGCCACCCCGACTTCGAGGACTTCACGGGCAACGGCGAGACCGGCATCGTGGAAGCGACGCTCGGCGCGGACAAGAAGCCCGTGTACGTGGACGCTCCCCACCAGTTCACGACCACCAAGGCGAACTTCGATCAGTGGTACCGGGACGTGGCCGGGGTGAACCAGGCGTTTCCGTTCACCTTCAGCCTGACCAAGAACGGCAGCATCTACACCTACGACAACGCCGCGTTCTTCCCCATCGACGGCCAGGGCTTCGGCAACGAGGGCAACCCGAACAACTTCCACTTCACCTTCGAGCTCCACACCGAGTTCCTCTACAAGGGCGGCGAGGTGTTCACGTTCACGGGGGACGACGACCTCTGGACGTTCATCAACGGCAAGCTCGCCATCGACCTGGGCGGCGTACACCCCTCGCAGAACGGCAGCGTCGATCTGGACGCCAAGGCCGCGGAGCTCGGCCTCGAGAAGGGCAAGACCTACCCGCTCGACGTGTTCCAGGCCGAGCGCCACACCGACGAGTCGCACTTCCGCATCGACACCAGCCTGGAGTTCACCAACTGCGGCGAGCCGCCGAAGTGAGGTCGGGATGAGAGTCGCCAACGCGCTGTTCATTCTGGCCCTCCTCATGGGCGGCTGCGGCGGCTCCACGTCAGGTGAGGGGACGGGTGGGAGCAGCAGCGGCGGGAGCAGCAGCGGCGGCGCCAGCAGCGGCGGGACCAGCAGTGGCGGCGCCAGCAGCGGCGGAAGCGGCGGCACCGGTGCCGTGTCCGGCTCCGGTGGCGCGGGTGGGAGCCCGAGCTGGACGGCCTGCAAGGACCCCGGCACCTGCCAGCTCCTGCCCACGAACTGCTGCGGCTACTGCGGGCCGGCGCCGCTCTCCGGCTTCGAGGCGGTCAACGAGAGCCACGTCCAGGACTACACGGCCCAGACCTGCGCCGACCCGCAGGCGTGCCCGGACTGCATCACGTTCGAGGAGCCGAACTACCTGGCGCTCTGTCGCAACGGCACCTGCACCGAGGTGGATCTCCGGCTCGACGCGCTCAGCGCGTGCAGCGGGGACGGCGACTGCCGGCTGCGCTACGGCGCGGGCTGCTGCGAGAGCTGTGGCGGCATGGGGCTGGTCGCGCTGAACAAGGACGCGAAGCTCGGCGCCGAGGTCTGCTCACCGTTCGCGGGCGCCTGCCCGCCGTGTGTGCCGCCCCCTTACCCCAGCACCGCGCTGGCGGTCTGCCAGGCCGGTCACTGCGTGGTGAAGAACACCGGACTCGGAGGACCCTGAATCGATGCAGTACCCGCAGAAGAACCCCGTCCCCATGCCCGAGACCGGCGCCTACAAGAGCGTGAAGGCGACCATCGAGACCGTCTTCGACTGGAAGTACGCGCTCGAGGACCAGAAGCTCATGGCGCTCTACGAGAAGGGCAAGAGCTTGGGCTGGAACGCGACGGACATCGACTGGAGCCTCGACGTGGACATCGCGAAGCTCGCCACCGAGTCGCGGGCCGACTTGTTCATGAACTCGCTGATGGATCCGCCGGTACCGTTCACGCTGGAGACGGCCATCGAGTTCCGACAGCACATGAACGCCTTCATGCTGTCGCAGTTCTTGCACGGCGAGCAGGGGGCGCTGATCGCGACCGCCAAGATCGTGCAGACCGTGCCCTGGGAGGAGGCCAAGTTCTACGCCGCCAACCAGGTCGCGGACGAGGCCCGGCACGTCGAAGTCTACCACCGCTACCTGACCGAGAAGCTCGGGCTCTCGTACCCGGTGCACCCGAGCCTGGGCGAGCTGCTCGACTCCATCGTCAGCGACTCGCGCTGGGACGTCACCTACCTGGGCATGCAGATCCTGGTCGAGGGCCTGGCGCTCGCGGCCTTCGGGACCATGCGCCTGGTGAACCAGAACGAGCCGCTGATCCAGGACATCACCGATCGCATCATGCAGGACGAGTCACGGCACGTGGCCTTCGGCGTGATCTCGCTGTCGAAGATCTACCAGGGTGAGCTGAGCGGGCAGGAGCTCAGGGAGCGCGAGGACTTCGTCATCGACGCCACCCACCTGCTCCGCGATCGTCTGCTCGGCACGCCGGTGTTCGAGCGCCTGGGCTGGGACCAGAACGTGTGGGTGCCCTGGATGATGAACACGCCGTTTCAGCGCGGGTTCCGCCAGATGATGTTCAGCAAGATCGTGCCCAACCTGAAGCGGCTGGGGCTCTTGACCCCGCGCGTGCGCGAGGCCTTCGCAAAGCTCGACATCCTGCGCTTCGAGCACGAGAAGGACTCGGTCGAGGAGCCCGAGGTGACGCCGCCGGCGGAGCTCGTGCAGATGATGATGCAGTACATGCAGGAACGCATGGCGACGGCAGAGTGAGATCGGAGGACCCATGGACGCTCGACGATGGCTCGGTTTGGCTCTGCTCTGCGGCGGTAGCGCGCTGGTCGCCTGCGGCGGCGACGACTCCGGCGGCAAGGCCGGCACCGGCGGCAGCGGCAACGCCAGCGGCAGCGGTGGGAGCGGCAACGCGAGCGGCAGCGGCGGCGGCGGCGGCAGCGGCAACGCCGGTGGAGGTGGCACCGGCAACACCGGCGGCGCGACCAACCCCACCTGCGAGAAGGGCGAGAGCGCCGGCCCCGTACAGGCCCCGACCTTCTGGAAGAACCTGAAAGGCGAGACCAGCTGGTTCGCTTCTCCGGTGGTCGTCGATCTGGACAAGGACGGAAAGAACGAGCTGGTGAGCGCGTATTACTCGCTGTTCGTCTTCGACAGCCAGGGCACGCTGCTTTCGAGCGCCAAGGACGGCGGCGGGCGCGTCTACGCGCCGCACGTGGTCGCCGATCTCGACGGCGACGGCACCACCGAGATCGTGGTCGGCAACGACAACGAGGTGATCGCCTACGAGTGGAAGGGCGGCAAGCTGGTGATGAAGGCGGGCTGGCCCGCGGACACCACCACGGCGGGGAACGCCCCGGAGGTGCGGGGCCTCGCGGCCGGCGACCTGAACGGCGACGGGAAGATCGAGATCGTCGCGACCACGACCCAGACCGCGAGCACCAAGGACGGCGGTGCGCAGGTCTTCGTCTTCTCGCCGGACGGCAAGCTCTACCAGCCGGGTGGCACCTCGTGGCAGGCCTGGCCTCGCTACAACAACAAGACCGGCACAGGGAACGACGCCGACCGGAACGGCATGGGCCACAGCGGCTACGGCTGCTACGGCCTGAACGTGGGCGTCGGCAACATCGACGACGATCCGGAGCTGGAGATCCTCGCCACCTACGACAACCACCACATCCAGGCCTTCGACCACGACGGCGTGTCCATCGACTCTTCGCCCTGGTTCACGAACCGCGACAGCAAGTACTCGGGCCAGCGCCTGACCTGGGGTCAGTTCATCCGCTGGGCGGATCCGAAGGTCGAGTCGGACCACTACCACGATCACACCGGCACCTGGCCGCACCCGAGCTGGGCCGAGTGGCTCCAGTGGACCGCGTCCCCGCCGAACGTGGTGGACCTGGATCAGGACGGCAAGAACGAGGTCATCGGCGTACCGAACGTCGAGAAGAACGAGCCGTACGAGACGCAGGCCTACGCCATCCTGGCGCTCGAGGGCAATCACGGCGACGGCAGCCGCTCGGCGATGCGAAAGGCCGGCTGGGAGAGCATGCCGCGGGGCGGCGCGCCCATCTCGGTCAGCGGGTGGTACCCGCCGGGCGGCGTGCCCGCCGCGGCGACGGTGGATCTGCAAGGCGACGCCAAGCCCGAGATCATCGTGTCGCTGAACGACGGCCACATGTACGCCTTCGACTCGAGCGGCAAGCAGCTCTGGAAGTTCAACTACCTGTTCGGCAAGACCATCATGTACGCCTCGGAGCCCATCGTGGCCGACCTGAACCAGGACGGTTCCCCCGAGGTGTTGTTCTCGACCTTCGGCGATCCGAACACCACCGACTCCGGGCACCTGGTGATCCTGGCGCAGGACGGCGCGCTCTTGCACGACGTGCCGCTGCCGAACCCGGGCCACAACGGCAACGGCAACGGCGCGCCGGCGGCTCCGGCCGTGGGTGATCTGGACGGAGACGGCGTGCTCGAGGTCTTCGTGCAGACCTTCGAGCACGGCATGGACGTGTTCAAGATCCCCGGCTCCGGCACCAAGTGCCTGCTCTGGGCCACGGCCCGGGGCGGCCCGCTGCGCATGGGACAGCCCAACGGAACCTGACCATGATCCGTCTCTCGCTCCTGACCCGCGTGCTCCTGCCGGCGCTCCTCTTCGGAGCCCTGGCCTGCTCCGTGCTCGGCTCGGATCTGGAGCATTTCACCGAGGGCGGCGGCGGCGCGACCGGTTGCCCGAGCGGGCTCGACGCCTGCGGCGGCGAGTGCGTGGACACGAAATCGAACCCGGCGCACTGCGGGGCGTGCGGCAAGGTCTGCCCCGGCGGTCAGGTCTGCGACAACGGCGGCTGCTCGGACACCTGCTCGTCGGGCAAGGCGAACTGCGACGGCGCGTGCGCGGACTTGAACAAGGACCCGCTGCACTGCGGCGACTGCGCCGTCGCCTGCAACGCCGGCGAGATCTGCGCCAGCGGCAGCTGCAACCTGAGCTGCTTCCCCGGGCAGACGGCCTGCGGCTCGTCCTGCGTGGACGTGCAGACGGACGACCAGCACTGCGGAACCTGCGACAACAACTGCCCGAGCGGCCAGGCCTGCAAGGCCGGCAAGTGCGAGGTGTCGTGCACGAGCGGCCAGACCGAGTGCAGCGGCGCCTGCGTGGACACGCAGACGAACCAGAACCACTGCGGCGCCTGCGGCAAGGCGTGCAACGCCGGGGAGGTGTGCAGCGCCGGCCAGTGCAAGATCGCCTGCCCGGGAGGTCAGACCGAGTGCAGCGGGCTCTGCAAGAGCCTCGACAGCGATGACCAGAACTGCGGCGCCTGCGGCAAGGCCTGCGTAGGCAGCGAGGTCTGCTCGGCGGGTCAGTGCACGCTCGGCTGCGGCACGGACGAGACCAACTGCAGCGGGTCGTGCGTAAACGTGCAGACCGACAGCGCCAACTGCGGCTCCTGCGGCGCGCCCTGCGCGACCAACCAGGAGTGCGTCGGCGGAAGCTGCGTGATCGCCTGCAAGACGCAGCTCAATCAGGCCATCAGCGACCCCTGGGGCTACTCCTGGGACGGGCTCGAGCGGCCGGCGGCGAACGTGACTCAGGCGAGTCAGATCTGCACCAGCCTGGGCGGACGCCTGCCCACCGCGAGCGAGCTCTACCGGGTGGCGGCCACGCAGTCGGCGACGGTGGGGCAGACCATCCACACCAATTTCCTGTGGTCGCTCTCCCCGCACGGTGACTCGAACCAGATCCGGGTGCGTCTGAGCGACGCCAGCACCTCCACCGTCGGCAAGACTTCGAATCTGAACTACCGCTGCGTGTGCCCGCCGCCCTTGCCGTCGGCCTTCTCGGGCAAGGCCTGCTACGGCCCGGCCGCCGGCAGCTGCTACGGCCTGGACGCCGAGAACAAGAAGCTCAACGTGGATCTGGCGGATCGCCCGCCGCTGCCCAAGGGCTCGGCCATCTGGGAGTGCGGGTTCTACCGCGGGCACCTGGCGACGCCGGGGCGGCTGGTCGAGGCGATCCAGCAGGGCGTGGGTCCCGGCAGCAACGTGTACCTGCACACCGCCGACGACGTGCGCAACGACTCGGATCTCATCTTGCGCTGGCTGACCCCGGCGACCTTCGCGCTCGGCAGCGGCGTCAACCACGGCGCGACGACGAACCTGCGCCCGTTCCGCTGCGCCGGCTCGAGCCTGGGCGGCACGCACCCGAGCAGTGTCGCCGACGAGTGGGTCGCGCCGAAGAGCGGTCAGAAGACGGAGGCGACCAACAGCGTCGCCAGCGGCTGGGCGGCGGCGGCCAGCGCATGCTTCGGCAAGGGTGGCCACGTGCCGACCACGGCGGAGCTCGCGGAGCTCGTGGGGCAGGGGCTTCCGGGCGGGACCAACGCCTGGCTCTGGGGCGCCGACACGAGCAGCATCGTGCTCAACGTCGCCTCGCTCTCGGTGCTCCGCTGGACCGCGACCGCGACTCCCATCTACAACAGCGGCAACGACCTCTCGGCGCTTTCGAAGACGACGAGCCAGGCCTCTCGCTGCGTCTACTATCCGATCGACGCGACCTACACGGGCCCGTCGGCTTCGGCCTGCGCCGGCGGCTGCAAGGAGATCGCCCTGCCGGGCGGCTCCGGGGCGAAGCTCTGGTTCGACACCTTCGACCGCGCGCCGTCGGCCAACCTCCAGACCGCCATCGACACCTGCCGCAAGAACGGCGGGCACCTGGCCTCCGGTCGCGATCTGCTCGAGGGCATCCGCGCTGGCCTCGCCAACGGCTCCGGAGCCTTCATCTGGACCGGTGACTTCTCGCTCTTCCTCCAGAGCCCACTCAACAGCACCTACGTCCTGCGCGCCGGCAGCGTCAGGTGGACCGGCACCGATCTGGCCTTCGCCGATGCGTTCGGGAGCTCGTCTTCCACGGCGGATCCGACGGCCGCGCTGCCGTATCGCTGCGTGTGGACCAACGAGAGCCGATAGAACGGCTCGCACCTCGGCCTACACTTGGCGTTCGATTGGGCCGGCGCGCCGGGTCCGGTGCTATCCTGAACGCCTGAAATGAGCGCTCCTTCCGCGCGGTTCTCTTCGCTCTTCAAGCTGCTCGGCGCGGCACTGGTCGGCGCGTGCTCGGTGTTCGGTTCGTCGCTGGACCATTTCACCGAAGGCGGAGAGGGCGGCGGGGGCACCAAGTGCCCCACCGGCCAGACCGCGTGCGGAGACACTTGTGTTCGGACCGAGCAAGATCCGAACAACTGCGGGGCCTGCGGCACGGTGTGCCAGGGCGCTCAGGTCTGCGACAACGGCAGCTGCGCCGACGCCTGCTCCGGCGGCCGCACCGACTGCGACAAGTCCTGCGTGGACACGAGCTCCGATCCCGCGCACTGCGGCGGCTGCGCCACCTTCTGCACCGAGGCCGAGACCTGCTCCAGCGGCAAGTGCTCCTCGTCGTGCGCGACCGGGCAGACGCAGTGCGGTGCTTCCTGCGTGGACACCCAGACCAGCGATCAGCACTGCGGCGGCTGCAACAACAACTGCGGCACCGGCAAGAAGTGCCAGGCCGGGAGCTGCGTGGTCTCGTGCACCACGGGTCAGACCCTGTGCGACGGCGCCTGCGTGGACACCCAGATCAACCAGAACCACTGCGGAAAATGCGGCGCGGCGTGTCCGGGCGGTCAGGTCTGCAACGCCGGCGAGTGCAAGATCGCCTGCCCCGGCGGGCAGACCGAGTGCAGCGGCCTCTGCAAGAGCCTGGACAGCGACGACAAGAACTGCGGCGCCTGCGGCAACGCTTGCCAGACCGGAGAGGTGTGCAGCAACGGCCAGTGCACCCTGAACTGCGCGACCGGGGAGACGAACTGCAGCGGCTCCTGCGTGAACCTGGACACCAACGGCTCGAACTGCGGTGCCTGCGGCACGGCCTGCGGCGCGAACCAGGAGTGCAGCGGCGGCCAGTGCGTGATCGCGTGCAAGACGCTGTTGAACCAGGGCGTCTCCGATCCCTGGGGCTTCTCCTGGGACGGGCTCGAGCGTCCGGCCGGCAACTTCGCCGCCGCCAAGCAGACCTGCGAGGGCATCGGCGGGCGGCTGCCCACCGCCAGCGAGCTCTACCGCGTGAGCGCCACCCAGTCGGCCACCGTCGGGCAGACCATCCACACGAACTTCCTCTGGTCGCTCGTGCCGTACAACGCCACCAGCCACGTGCGCGTGCGCCTGAGCGACTCGAACACCTCGACCCAGGCGGACACCGGCAACCTGAACTACCGCTGCGTGTGCCCGCCGCCGCTGCCCAAGCCCTACGTCGGCGGCAACTGCTTCGGTCCGGCGGGCACGGCCTGCTACGGGCTCGACAGCGACGGCAAGCGCTACAACGTGGACGTGCAGGATCGCGCGCCGCTCTCCAAGGGCGCCGCCATCTGGGAGTGCGCGTTCTACCGCGGCCACCTGGCGCGGCCGCTCCAGCTCGCCGAGGCGATAAAGCAGGGCATTGGCCAGGGGAGCAACAGCTGGCTCCACACCGCCGACGAGGTCCACTACTCCAACGGCGCGCTGGTCTCGTGGAAGGACAACGCGACCTGGGCCTTCCAGTACACCGCTGGGCTCAACGCCCTGAGTTGGAGCGGGACGACGGACTTCCGACCGTTCCGCTGTGCGGGAGTGAACTACGACGCGGGCCCCCATCCGGTGAGCGTCGCCGACGAGTACGTGGGCCCGCTGGGCGGCTACAAGGGTGAGACCAAGGACTCACCCGCGGCGGTGAGCTGGGTCGAGGCCCACGACACCTGCTTCACGCGCGGCGGTCACCTGCCCACGGCGGCGGAGCTCGGCGAGTTGATCCAGCAGGGGCTGCCCGGCGGCAGCGGCACCTGGCTCTGGACCAGCGACCAGGAGGGCTGGAACGGCAGCGGGTTCCTGGTCGCGATCAAGCGCTGGACCGGCACCGACCTGAGCCACATCTACGCGTACGCGACGGACCAGAACTGGAGCTACCGGCACTCGACGAACCCGTTCCGCTGCATCTACTACCCGGTGGACACGGCGTTCACGGGACCCGCGAGCACCGCTTGCGCGGGCGGCTGCTTCAGCGTGACCCCCGGCGGCAGCTCCGGCGCGAAGATGTGGTTCGACAGCTTCGATCGCGCGCCGCCGGCGAAGCCTCTGGACGCCATCGACGTCTGCCGCAAAGCCGGCGGGCGACTGCCCTCGGAGCGCGATCTGACGGAGGCCATCCGACAGGGTCTGCCCAACGGCTCGAGCGGCTCGATCCTGACCAGCGATCTCGAGATCGGCGACGGCTCGAACGGCGGCCTGTTGGTCGGCGTCGTCAAGTGGTCCGGCGTGGACAAGACCTTCACCGACCAGTACTCCACCTACAGCAACTGGGGCTGGGCCTACAACGCGCTGCCCTACCGCTGCATGTGGACGAACGAGCTTCGTTGAGGAGAGCCGGAAGAGAATGCAGCATGGGCCGCCGATGACAGGAGGAACCGGACCCGGGACCGAGCGCCTGCTCGGTCGCTACGCGCTCTTCGACGAGATCGCGGCGGGCGGCATGGCCACGGTGCACCTCGGGCGCATGCTCGGGCCCGTCGGCTTCTCCAAGACGGTGGCCATCAAGCGGCTGCACCCGCACCTGGCGCGGGATCCCGAGTTCGTCAGCATGTTCCTGGACGAGGCGCGGCTCGCCGCGCGCATCCAGCACCCGAACGTGGTCGCTACGCTGGACGTGGTCGCCGCCGAGGGCGAGGTGTTCCTGGTCCTGGACTACGTGCAGGGCGAGAGCTTCTCGCACCTGCTCAAGGCCACCCGGATCAAGGGCGTGCCGGTGGCGCCGCGGGTCCTGGCGAGCATCCTGGTCAACACGCTGCACGGCCTACACGCCGCGCACGAGGCCACGGACGAGCACGGGCGTCCCCTGGGCATCGTGCACCGCGACGTCTCGCCGCAGAACATCCTGGTAGGCGTGGACGGCGTGGCGCGCGTGCTCGATTTCGGCGTGGCCAAGGCCGCCGGCCGCCTTCAGAACACCCGCGACGGCCAGCTGAAGGGCAAGCTCGCCTACATGGCGCCGGAGCAGATCCGCGGCGACGCGGTCGATCGGCGCACGGACATCTACGCCGCGGCCGCGGTGATGTGGGAGGGGCTGGCCGGCCGCCGGCTGATCCACGGCCTGAACGAGGGGCAGGTGCTGGCGGCGGTGCTGGCCGGCGGTTTTCCTGCGCCCTCCACGCTGCACCCCGGGACGCCGCCGGAGGTGGACGCCCTGGTGATGCGCGGGCTGGCGATGGACCCCGCCGAGCGCTGGAGCACGGCCCGCGAGCTCGCCATCCACCTGGAGCGCACCATCGGCGTCGCCTCGCCCTACGAGGTCGCCGAGTGGGTGCAGTCCGTGGGCGCCGAGACGCTGGCGATCCGCGCCGCCCGCGTGCGCGAGATGGAGAGCACGAGCGCCGTGCGCGTGTCACTGCACGACGAGGCGGGCCCGCAGATCTTCCACGAGCCACCGCGCTACGACGCCTCGCGCTCCGGCGTCACCCAGTCGAGCGTCTCGTCGCCCGGCCGGCCGCTGCCCCCGCCAACCAGCCTGCCGGAGAGCTCGGTCTCGTTTGCCTTGCACCCGTCACTCTTGGCACACGAAGCGTCGCAGCCGGCGTATCAGCTGCCGCAGGCTCCCGCCGCCGCGTGGCCGGGCCCCGCCGCGGCGCCCGCGGCGCCCGCGCCGACCTCGAAGCTCAAGATCATCCTGGCCTCGGTGGCCATCTCCGCCGTGTTCGGGCTCTCGGTCATCATGCTGCTGTTCTGGCTGCGCGCGCGCTCGCGGGCGCCGGAGTCGGGAGTCGAGGGGGACACCGCCGCCGCGACGACGCCTGCCGCGCCCGCCGCACCCACGCCGCCGCCCGCGGCCCCAGCGGAAGCGAGCGCCATCCCGGTCGTGGACATCCCGCCCGCCGAGGCCAAGCCCGAGCCGCCGCCGGCCGAGAAGAAGCCGGTGGCCGAGGCCAAGCCCGAGGCGAAGCCGGAGACCAAGCCGACCCCGCCCACGACCAGCGCCAAGCCCACGACCAGCGCCAAGGCGACGGCCACCGCGAAGCCGCCCAAGGGCTGCGACTCGCCGTTCTACGTGGACAGCAGCGGCATCAAGCACATCAAGCCGGAGTGTTTGTGACATGAACAGGAACGGACTCGGACTCATCGGGCTCGCCGCGCTGGCGGCCCTCTCCGGCGTGTGCGTGGCGCCGCCGGCCCTGGCCGGGAAGAAGGAGTGCGCCGCCGCCTACGTGGAGGCGCAGAAGCTGAAGGCGTCGAGCTCCTTCAAGAAGGCACGCGAGCAGCTGATCTTGTGCGCCAAGGACGAGTGCCTGGCGGCGGTGAAGAAGGACTGCGTGGCGTGGCTCGACGAGGTGAACGCCGCGCTGCCCTCCATCGTGATCGAGGCCAAGGGTCCCGACGGCAAGGAGACCTTCGACGTCAAGGTGAGCATCGACGGCGAGGTCGTGGCGGAGAAGCTCGACGTGAAGGCCATCGAGGTCGATCCCGGCACGCACAAGCTCACGCTCGAGTACGCCGGCGAGGAGCCGGTGGAGCAGGAGCTGATCCTGCGCCAGGGCCAGAAGAACAAGACCATCGAGGTCAGCTTCGCCAAGAAGAAGGACGACCAGCCGCCGGCCGCCGGCCCCGAGCCGGAGCCCGAGCCGGAGCCCGAGCCGAAGGCCAGCGGCACCGGCGGGCCGCCGACCCTGAGCTACGTGCTCGGCGGCGTGGGCCTGCTCGCCCTCGGCGGCACCGCCTACTTCTGGCTCGGAGCGAGCTCCGCGGAGAGCGATCTCGAGTCCAAGGGCTGCGAGCCGAACTGCCCGCAGGGCGACGTGGACTCGATCAAGCAGAAGCGTCTGATCGGCGACATCGCCCTCGGCGTCGGCGTGGTCGCCATCGGCGCCGCGGCGTACCTGTGGCTCGCGCCCGGTAAGAAGGCGCCACCGAAGGAGGCCGCGGCGCTCGACGTGCGCGTGGGACCGAACGGCGCGTGGGCGGGGTACGGCGGCAGGTTCTGAGGCTCTGAGCGCGGGCTCGGCGTGTGCGCGGGGCGGTGCTACGCTCGGCCGTATGGACGCTCTGAAGGCGCACGTGAAGAACGGGCAGATCGTGCTCGACGAGCCGGCGGAGCTCGCCGAGGGAATGCCCGTCAGCGTGTACCTGTGTGACTCGAGCGGAGACTCGCTGAACGACGACGAGCGCGCAGCGCTGCACCGGTCTATTCGGCGCGGCCTCGCGCAGGCCAACGCTGGCGAGCTGATCGACGCGGACGAGGTCCTGGCCGAGCTCGAGCGCTGACGTGATCGTCCGTTTTGCTCCCGAAGCGCGCGACGCGATCCGCGAGAAACGCGCCTGGTGGGAGAACAATCGAGACAAGGCTTCATCGCTCTTCCGAGATGAGCTTCGCGAAGTGGTGATCAAGCTGCGCCGAGCACCACGCGAGGGCCAGCGATACGCCGTCGAAACCGGCGAGCTCGTCTGGCGTTTACTGATGCCCAAGACTCGGACTCACGTGTACTACCGCATCGACGCTGCCGGCGACGTGGACGTCGTCACGGTGTGGAACGCGCAGGGCGGGACCGCGCCCGACTTCTCCCCTTAGCCGCCGAAAACACGCGTCCCCGTGCGCGTGCGCGTCGGCGCTCGCGTCTCGGCGAGCACGAAGCTAGGCTGAAACTCGCGTCAGGGGTTTTCGTCGCCGAGCGAGGACCTCGCCTCTGGTCTCTGACTTTCTAAGCTGCGAATCGCGCCCGGGAAACCCGAGATGCGCGCTGCGCGCTCGCGTCGGAGTCGAGCTTCACAGGGAAGGAAGAGGACGTCGAGGTCGGCCTCCAGTACTTCGGGAAGAGGTACTACGCGCCAGCGCTGAACCGGTGGGTGAGTGCGGATCCGTTGGAGGTCCACACGCCTACGCAGTCGCGTGAACCGAACGTGTACGCGTATGTCAGCGGGAAGGCGCTGCAAGCGATAGATCCATTCGGGCTCGCGGGCGAAGAGCCTGCGCGCCCGTGCGGGGGAGTTTGCGAGGCAGCAGCCGCGAACGCCCTGAAGCTGATGGAGAGCCGCAGTCTGTCGACCCAGTTTTTCCGGCCAGCGCCAACGAACTTCGGCACTCTTCGGGAGAACTTCGCGGGCGAAGGGCTGTACTACCGTGGGCAAATCTCGATGAAGGCGAGCTCCTGGCGCAGCCTCGGCCCCAAAGTGCGCGGTGGCATGGGCAGTCTCACTACGTTCGTGCATGAGGTAACGCACCGCTCGTTGCCGAGCAAGGCGTCGGACACCTTCAAGGCAAAGGCGATCGGACAGCTAGGTTCCGCACACAGCGACCTGATCAAGCACAGCCGAACGACTGCGTCGCTATTGCACGAGACCGTCGCGTACCAGGTGGAGCACTGGGTGCAGACGTACATGGAATTCTCGGAGAAGGTAAAGACTCCCGGACGCTACGGCGGTCTCTACGAACTCTCGAAGCAGTACGAGGCGCGAATGGACGTCGAAGTTCGGGCGATGTCGTATCAAACGTATGACGCTGAGGGGAAACCGGGTGCCAAGCTGGTGGGCCGTGTCGGCCTGACAGGGGAACTCCGGAAGCAGCTTCTCGGCGAGGTGTTCCCGGGCGTTTCGGGGGGGGGGCGGGACAGGACTTCTCGCGGATGCTGATGGACCCGAAGATGGTTCAGCTTGCTGACCAGCACTTCCAGTGGATCGAGCAGCAGAAGGCTCAGGGTTGGGGCGCAGGCAGTCAACAGGGGTCGACGACCAAGTGAACGACGGTGACGTGCACGATGGTGGCCAGGATGGGGGCTTCTTCTACTGCGCGTGTCGAGACGACGCGGGAGCTTGCCCGCCGCAGTGCGTGCTCGATTGCCGGACCAACAAGGATTGTCTCGAGATCACACCCGAGTGGGGGCCAAACTACGAAGGACGCCGGACCGGGCAGCAGGATGCAGCCGACACGAACGGGAATGCTCCGCACCACGGCGGTTGCGCTGGTTGCGCCATGGTTGCTGGGCCCAGCGGCGACGGCGTTCTGGCTGCCGTCGCCGTGGTGGGTATTCTCCAAGCCATCAGGCGCGCCGCCAGGGCACGGTGAACGCAGCCGCGGTCCGAGTAATGGCGCGTTGGCCCGCGGCGGGCGGTCCATCGGTGCACCTCGCTGCCCCGCGTGGAAGTCGGGCTGCGTCTCGCCGAGCTCCCGCCGTCGAGGCCAAACGCACCATTACACGGCCGCAGTGACGAGCAGCGCCCGAGGTGTCGCGTGGTGAGGGCCGGCGCGGCCGCGCCCGCCGCGCCGGCCGAGACTCTGCGGCTGGCGTCGCGCGTGGGCGCAACCAGCCTCGGAACGGCGCGTCCCCTCCATCCGCGCGCAGCGCCGGCCGCGCGCAACTTCCACTTCATCAGTTCCACGCCGAGGCCAGCCGATGCTTCCTTGCAGCGAGGCCGGCGCGAGCACGGATAAGGAGGGGACAGACGGGCGCGGAGCCGCGCGGAGCGCGGCGAGCACCTGGCAGGGGAGGCAGGACAGCAAGCAGAAGCGTCTGATCGGCGACATCGCCCTCGGCGTCGGCGTGGTCGCCATCGGCGCCGCGGCGTACCTGTGGCTCGCGCCCGGTAAGAAGGCGCCACCGAAGGAGGCCGCGGCGCTCGACGTGCGCGTCGGGCCGAACGGCGCGTGGGCGGGGTACGGCGGCAGGTTCTGAGGCTCTGAGGCTCTGAGCGCGGGCTCGGCGGTGCGGGCTGCGGTGCCACGCTCGACCGTTTGAACGCCCTGAAGGCGCACGTGAAGAACGGGCAGATCGTGCTCGACGAGCCGACGGAGCTACCCGAGGGCGCTGAAGCGGAAGTGCTCCTGCACGTGGCCGATCCGCACGATCGCATGGACGAGCAGGAGCGAGCGGAGTTGCTGCAGTCGATCGACGAAGGCCTCGCCGAGGTCGATCCTGGCGACGTGTGCGAGCTCAGGGAAGTGATCGCCTCGCTCGGAACGCGGACGTGAGGATCAACGTCACCAAGAGAGCTTGGCGTCAGGTACTTCGCGTCGACGCCTGGTGGCGAGAACATCGGGCCAAGGTCCCCAGTCTTTTCAGCGTGGGCTTGCCTTCGTCCAGGTAGCGAGCTAGTTTTGCCATGGTCACACATGGTTTCGCATGGCGGCCGATGGAGGCAACGATGAGCGACCAATCGCAGATCTCGGCGACGGTTTCGGCCGCCACGAAGGACAGGCTCGATCGCTTCACGGAGAGCCACGGGCTCAAGAAGAACTTCGTGGTCGAGCAAGCGCTGCTGTACTTCATGGAAGCGCGACGGGAGCTGCCCGACGAAGCGCTCATCCCGGTGCGCGTCGTGCTCGACGACAAGGCGTTCGATCGGGTCGTAACGCTGCTCGAGAGTCCGGCGGCGCCGACCGCAGCGCTGCGCGAGCTGATGCGTGGCCAGGACCGTTGAGCTTCGTCCGCTCGCGCGGGACGACGATCGAAGTGCCTTCTCCTGTGGTCAGGCCGATCTCGATCGCTTCTTCGAGCACTACGCTGGCCAGAATCAGTTCAAGCTACACCTGGCGGTCACGTACGTGGCGCTGGTCGAAGGGCGTATCGTGGGCTTCGCCACAGTTGCCCCGTCTTCGATCGAGCGCGCCTCCGTACCGAGCGCGCGCCTGCGGAAGCGACTGCCGGGCTACCCGCTTCCCGTCTTGCGGCTGGCGCGCCTCGGCGTCGACGCGCGAGCTCGGGGACTCGGCATCGGCAAGGCGCTCTTGCGTCACGTGCTCGGCCTGGCGCTCGAGCAGCGAGACCGTCTCGGCTGCGTGGGCGTGGTGACCGACGCCAAGCCCGATGCGGTGAGCTTCTACGAGACCCTCGGCTTCCAGGCGCTCGAAGGAGTCCGCGAGGGCCTCCTGGTTTCGGAGCCGATGCCGATGTTCCTCGGCATAGACACGATCGCCACGGCGCTCGCTCCGTGAGCTCAGGCTGGCCGCTTGCATGCCCGCACGAACCCTGAGGACCTCGGGCAACTCGGGTTCCGATTCGCTTGCCATCCTGGCACTCCGCGCGCTCGGCGCGTGACTCATTGCCACGCCCGACCGCGTGCTCGACGCGCTTCGCGCGCGATCCACGCCTGGCACGAAGCTCGCACGGGAGCCCGTGCATGCGGAGCGCGTTTCGTTGGATCCTCTGGGGTGTCCTGGTGCCGTCGGCGCTGTGCCTGGTGAGCGCGCTGCAAGCTCGGGGCGTGGTCGCGCTGATCGAGCACGGCATCGGCCAGCCGACTCCGCCGCCGGTGCCGGCGTGCCCGCCGCCGCCGCCCGTCGCGGACCCTCCGCGCTTGGCGCGAGCGGCCGGTGCTCCGACTCCGCCTCCGGTGCCGCCGAACGCTTCCGCGCCGCTCGCCGGCGCGCGAGTCGCCCTCGCGCCCCGCGGGCTCGCGCTCCGCGGGGTCCGCCCGGGCTCCTTGCTCGACGCCATCGGGCTCGTGGACGGGGACGTGCTCACGCAGGTGAACGGCGTGGACGCCCGCCGGCCGGAGGCGGCGCTGCTCGCGCTCGCTCGCCTGAGAAACGGCGGTGATTTCGCGGTCGGCGTGCTGCGCGGCGACCGGGAGCTGGTGATTCGCTATCGGGTGCGCTGAGCGCGCGCTGGACTCGGGCCTCGGGCGCCTGTCATGTTGAGGGGGGAGGCGACCCATGTTGCGCAGCGTTTCGGGGATCTTCGCGCTGGTCATCGCGTTGCTGATTTCTGCCTGCGGCTCGGACGACGGCGGCGGCAAGTCGGCGAGCGGCGGTGCGAGCGGCAGCGGCGGCTCGTCCGGGAGCGGCGGCTCGTCCGGGAGCGGCGGTACGGGCGGCGGCGCGGGCACCGGTGGCGGAGGCGGCGTGGTGTCGGGCGAGTGTCCGCCGGGCATCGTCTCCGATCCGGACATCGCCCAGGCCTTGCCCCAGGCCAGCGTGGACACGACCTACGTCGCGCCGAGCGGCAAGAGCACCAAGGTGGCCTCCGGCGGCGACCTTCAGGCAGCGCTCGACGCGGCCGCGCCGGGCGACGAGCTCCGGCTCGAGGGGGGCGCCACCTTCAAGGGACCCTTCACCCTGCCGAAGAAGACCGGCGACGCGGTGATCGTGATCCGGTCGGACGTGCCGGACTCGGAGCTGCCGCCGCCCGGCCAGCGCATCGACCCGTCGTATGCGTCGAAGCTCGCGAAGATCGTCGTGCCCGCCAACGTCGGCAGCGCCATCGGCACGGCGGCGGGCGCGCACCACTACCGCCTGGTCGGCCTCGAGATCTCCCCGGAGCCCGGCGCCTACGCCACGAACGTCGTCGACTTCGGCTCCGGCGCGAAGAGCGACGCCGACCTGCCCCACCACCTGGTGATCGATCGCTGCCTGGTGCGCGGCGATCCCGCCGCGGGAGCCCGGCGCGGCGTCGCGCTGAACTCCCGCGACACCGGCATCGTCGACTCCTGGTTCGCCGACTTCAAGGAGCAGGGAGCGGACTCCCAGGCCATCGCCGGCTGGGGCGGCCCGGGCCCGTTCAAGATCGTCAACAACCACCTGGAGGGCGCCGGGGAAAACGTCATGTTCGGCGGGGCGGACCCCGCGATCCAGAACGTCGTGCCCTCCGACATCACCATCTGCCGAAACCACATCGTCAAGCCCACGGCGTGGAAGAGCCTCTCCTGGTCGGAGAAGAACCTGTTCGAGCTCAAGAACGCGCGCCGCGTGCTTCTGGCCGGCAACGTGCTGGAGAACAACTGGGCCGACGCCCAGGTCGGCTTCGCCATCGTGCTCACCCCGCGCAACCAGGACGGGAGCGCGCCGTGGTCCAGCGTGGAGGATCTGACCATCGTCTACAACGTGATCCGGCACACCGCGTCGGGCATCGCCATCTCCGGCGAAGACGACAACCACCCGAGCCAGCAGCAGCAGCGCGTGCTGATCCAGAACAACCTGCTGGACGACGTCAATCGCGACGTGTGGGGCGGGGACGGCCGCGTGTTCCAGATGACCGCGCCGCAGAAGCCCAGCGTCAAGGTGAAGATCGATCACAACACCGCGACGCGCGCGGGCAACGCCTGCCTGGTGATGGGCGACAGCGTCGTCGTGGGTCAAGAAGCGCGCTTCACCAACAACATCGTCGCCAGAGGTGACTACGGCGCGTTCGGCTCCGGCAAGGGTGAGGGGACCGGGGCCCTCGCCTTCTTCTTGCCCGGCGTCGTGTTCGAGAAGAACGCGATCGTCGGCGCGACCGCGGCGAGTTATCCGGCAGGGAACTTCTTCCCGGCCAGCATGACCGACGTGGGGTTCAGCGACTTCGCGGGTGGCGACTTCTCGCTCGCGGCATCGAGCTCACTGAAGGCCAAGGGCAGCGACGGCAAGGATCTGGGGGCGGACTTCGCTGGCCTCGGCAGCGCCATCGCCGGCGTCGTGCAATAGCCGGGGCCATGGCCGCGAGCCTAAAACGCTTCTTCGACCGCACGGTGGTGAGCGCGATCGCGAAGGAGATCCGCGCGGCGCACCCCGCGTTTCCCGGCGCCGCCTTCGAGCGGCAGGCCCTCGCCGGTCTCGGCCGGCTGGAGCTGATGGACCGCGGGCGCCACATCGCGGAGGCGCTGCGCGCGCACCTGCCCGAGGATCCCGAGCACGCGATTCGGATCCTGACTCGCTCCCTGGGCCCCGACATCCCCGCGGACGGGTCGCCGGGCATGTCGCCATTTCGCTATCTGCCCCACACCGTGTTCGTCGCCGAGCACGGGCTGGACTGCTTCGAGACCAGCATGCTCGCCCAGCGCGAGCTGACCCGGCGCTTCACCGCCGAGTTCAGCATCCGCGCATTCATCGAGCGGCACCCCGAGCGCACGCTGACCCAGCTCCGGCGCTGGGCCCGCGATCAGGACCCCCACGTCCGGCGCCTGGTGTCCGAGGGCACGCGTCCGCGCTTGCCCTGGGCGCCCCGCTTGCGGGCCTACCAGCGCGATCCGAGCCCCGTGCTCGCGCTGCTCGAGCTGCTCAAGGACGACGCCTCGCTCTACGTCCGGCGCTCGGTCGCCAACAACCTGAACGACATCGGCAAGGACCACCCGGAGCTCCTGGTGGAGGTGTGCCGGCGCTGGATGCGCGGCGCGTCCGCGGAGCGACGCTGGGTCGTCGAGCGCGCGCTGCGCTCGCTGGTGAAGCAGGGCCACCCGGGCGCGCTGGAGGTGCTGGGTTTCGGCGCGCCGACGCGCATCGAGCTGGTCTCGGCGCAAGTGCAGCCCGCGCGGGTCCGCATTGGGCAGAGTGTGCGCGTCGAGCTGGTGCTCGCGAACGCCGGAAAGGGGCCGGCCCGCGCCGTCGTCGATCTGGCGGTGGGCTTCGTGAAGCAACGCGGCCAGACGAGCGACAAGGTGTTCAAGCTGCGGGCGCTCGAGCTCGCGCCGGCGGAGCGGGTGAGCCTCGGGAAGAGCATCTCCCTGAAACAGCACACCACCCGCGTGCACCACCCGGGGGAGCATCGGGTGACGCTCCTGATCAACGGCAAGCGCTACCCGGCCGGGAAGTTCCAGCTATTGCGCTGAAGCATATGCGCTCAGTTGCTCGGCAAAAGGCCGGGTGGTACAGGGGCGCCGACTTCGCGCCCGGGGCGGGCGCGTTCGGGAGCACCAGTCGTGAACAGAGCCTCCGCTTTTTGCTTGCTGATTTTCTCTGCCGGTCTGGCCTTCTCTTGCGCCGAGAGCGAGTCCAGCAGCACCGGCACCGGCAGCTGCGGCGACGGCAAGCGCGCCGCCACCGAGATCTGCGAGGGCACCGATCTGGGCGGCAACAGCTGCGTCACCGAGGGGTTCGCCGCGGGCCAGCTGAAGTGCTCCGCGGCCTGCGGCCTGGACACCAGCGGTTGCTGCAACAACGTCTGCGTGAACGTCGGCGACACCACCTGCGAGGGCAACGTGGTGATGAAGTGCGCCGAGCTGGCGAGCGGGTGCCGCACATGGATCAAGGACGACGACTGCGCGGCGACGGGCAAGACCTGTTCGGCGACCGGCGGGGGCGCCGTGTGCAAGAGCTCGAGCTGCCAGGATGCCTGCACCACCGTCAGCGCGACCCAGTGCAACGGCACTGCCATCGAGTCGTGTGCCACCGGCCCCGACGGCTGCAAGGCCTGGACGAAGTCCAGCGATTGCGCCGACCAGGGTCAGAGCTGCGACGACTCGAGCGGAGCCGCCCAGTGCTCCGGCAGTTGCGTGGACGCCTGCAAGGCCGGCGAGCTCCAGTGCAGCGGGAACGTGCTTCGCGAGTGCGCCAAGCAGAGCGGCGGCTGCCTGGGCTGGGTCACCAAGACGGACTGCGCCGCGTCCGGGGGCGTGTGCTCCGCGGCGAGCGGCACGGCCGCCTGCGATTCGAGCTGTCCCGCCAAGTGCGCCAAGGAAGGTCTTCAGATCTGTTCCAACAACGCCATCCAGACCTGCACGAAGGGCACGAACGGGTGCCTGGACCTGGTCAAGACCCAGGACTGCGGGAGCCTGCTCTGCAAGCTCGGGGCCGGCGGCACTGCGAAGTGCGAGGGCGTCTGCAACAGCCCTTGCCCGACCCTGAACGCCAAGCAGTGCAACGCGAACGTGGTCGAGGAGTGCCAGGCCACCACCGGCGGCTGCCAGGAGTGGAAGATCACCACGACCTGTCCGCTGGGTCAGGCCTGCGACTCGACCGGCGGCACCTTCAGCTGCAAGGCCGCGACGCCCACCGGCGAGGACTGCGGCCATGTCATCGTGGTGCAGAAGGGCCTCAACACGATCAACTGGACGGCCAGCAAGAACGACTACCTGACGACCGCGCCTTCTTGCTCCTGGGCCGACGTGGACGGCCCCGACGTCGTGTTGGTCTACCAGCCGACCTTCACCGGCACGGTGGACTACACCTTCGAGAAGCCGGTGGACACCCGCTGGGTGGCGGTGGTCGGCAGCGGCGTCTGCGGCAACCTGTCGAGTCAGCTCTCTTGCGTCTCGGAGTACAGCGACGTCTCGATGGGCGACAGCTTCTCGGTCACCGCCGGGACGACGTACTTCATGTACGTCGCCGACACCACCAGCGGCTCGTTGCCCCTCAGCAAGCCGCTCAAGCTCCAGATCACCGAGATCGATTGCAGCAGCTTCAGCGCGGGCACCGTGAGCACGAGCCCGGCGAACGGCGCCACCACCAGCTCGCTCAAGCCGAAGCTCTCGGTGACCTTCGAGACCGCCGTCACCACCACGACCGGCACCGTCACGGTGACCGGCAACAAGGGGACGAACCTGAGCTACAACGTCGCGACGGCCAGCGAGATCAGCTTCTCGACCGACGACAAGACGATGTACATCGAGCCGGTCAACCCGTTCCCGGCCGGCGAGGTCGTGACCGTGAGCTGGACCGGCCTGAACGACGCCAAGTGCTCGAAGCCGCTGAAGGCCGCAGCCTGGAACTTCACGGTGATCACGCCGCCTTGCGCCCCGGGCACCGGGGGCATGATCGGCAAGACCGTGACCAAGCTGCCGACGGGCACCGCGTCGAGCTACCCGTCGGTCTACTACGTGGTGCCCGATCAGGCCCCGACGGGCAACGTCTACTTCGGCGGCTCGACGGAGCTCTGGCGCGTGCCCAAGTCCGGCGGCACGGGCGTGGAGGTCACCACCGCGGCGGGCCTCGGCTCCTCGCACCTGGGTTACGACATGGTCGTGAGCGGCAACGACCTCTTCACCATCGAGTCGAAGTCGTCCGGCACGACCGGCTTCGTCTGGCGCATTTCCAAGGACGCCGGCGCGAGCTTTGGGCTCACCGACTTCGCCACGTTCCCGGCGGCTCCGGCCGACACCATGGACTCGGCGAACCTGTATAAGGGGCGCATCTACATGGTCACCACCGACTCGGTGCAGATCTGGTCGGTGGACGCCCTGGCCGCGAGCCCGCCGACCACGGCCAAGCTCGAGGCCAGCGTCCCGAGCGAGGGCTCGTGCTACGGCATCGCCGTGGACGACAAGTTCTTCTACCTGACCTGCGGCGACGACGACCGGCTGGTCCGCGTGGACCGCACCACCTCCGCGGTCACGCTGCTCACCAACTCGCTCGATCTCTCGACCACGCAGAACTACCTGCACGCGAAGGACACGACGGGCGACGGCACGGCCGACTTCCTCTACTTCAAGGCTGGGGACGACATCGTCTACTTCACCTGCAACCCCGGCGGGGCCACGCCCTACAGCGACGTCTTGGCCAGCTACGGCACGGGCTACGGCAGCTACGGGCTCGGGCTCGATGCCGCCGCCAACAAGCTCTACGCCTGGGACGACTCGACCTACGAGCTGGTCGTCATTCAGTGACGAAGCCGGTCGGCCGCCTGCCCCTCGCCCGTCTGCAACGCGAGGGGCTGGTGCGCCTGCACTTCCCTCCCTTCGACGTGTGCGTCGCGCTGGTGGACGGCGTGCCCTGCGCCATCGAGGACGGCTGCAACCATGCCGGCGCGAGCCTGTCGGAGGGGACGCAGGACGGAGAGACCGTCAGCTGCCCGATGCACGGCTACGTCTTCTCGCTCCGCACCGGCGCCCTCGTCGCCCCCGCTGGCCTGTGCGGTGACCAGCGGCGCTTCTTGGCCCGGGTCGAGGGCGACGAGGTCGTGGTCGAGGACGACTTCGAGCTCGAGGTGCGCTGACCGAGCTTGCGCCCGGTCGCGGGCGCCGACAGGCTTGTCGTCGATGAGACCCCGTCCTCTCTTGGCGAGCCTCGGGCTCCTCGCCGCCTCGGGCCTGGCTCACGCGACCCCCATCCCGAGCTACTCCGAGCTCCTCGGTCGGCCCAAGCCGAGCGTGCTGCCCAAGCCGCTGTCGTCCCCGCTCTTCGTGAGCACGCAGGTGCTCGCCATCGACACCGTGCTCGACGTGGTGCCGGAGACCGGCGCACTCGTCGGGCACCTTACGCTGAAGCTCTCGGCGCACTCCGCCGTGGGCGCCGTGTCGCTCCTCTTGGACAGCGGGCTGAGCGCCGCGACCGCGACCGCGGCGGGCAAGACCGTGGGCATGTCCAACCAGTCCTATCAGGGCTACACGATGGTGACGCTCGACGTGAGCCCGCCCCTCGCGAGCGGCGAGTCGATCAGCTTGGCCGTGGACTACGCCGGCACGCTCGAGTGCAAGAACGAGGGCTGCTACTCGGGCAAGCCGCTGGCGTTCCTGTCGGAGAACGGCGCCATCGCCGGCGTCTACGACCAGGACAACGTCGGCGGCTACAACGCCTGGGGAGCCAGCCGCTCCCTCGAGCTCACGGTGCCGGCCGGCGTGAACGTGGTGGCGAGCGGCGACAAGGTCTCGGAGTCGAGCGGGGGCGGCAAGACCACCAGCAAGTGGAAGATCCCGGGCTACCACAGCTACGGCGGCAACATCGTGATGATGGGGGAGCTGGCGTCCAAGCCGGTCAGCGGCGTGAGCCTTCCGACCAGCGTGTTCACCACCAGCGTCGCGCCGAGCTACGGGCCCGAATTCGCGAGCTGGATGCAGAACATTCTGCCCTTCATCGACGCGCAGGCGGGCCAGAAGCTGCCCTACTCGGAGCTCAAGGTGTTCAAGCTCCCGCTCGGGTGGCTGAACATCTTCCGGGGCACGGCGGGGCACGGGCTCACGCTCTTGAGTGAGGACTACGCGAGCGGCAGCGCAGACTACTTCGAGGAGACCCTGGCCCACGAGAACGCGCACCAGTGGTGGGGCGTGCTGGTCTCGCCGACGGACATCATCACCACGCGCTGGTTGGTGGAGGGCCTCGCGACGTTCAGCCAGATCGACTACGCGGCCCAGTACCAGCACGCGGACGTGCCCCGGGACGAGTACCTGGCGCGCCGCTACCGCGAGCACTGGATGCTGGTCAGGTACATGGGCGACGCGACCCTGCCCCTGGTGGCCGGCAGCTCGTCCGAGATCCCGAACGACGGCATCCAGAACACGCTCTGGGCGTACATCCGCTCGTCCGCCTTCGTGGAGTACCTGCGCGTCGTGGTCGGCGACGCCACCTTCGCGACGCTCCTCCAGAGCTGGGCCAAGGACTGCGGGCAGAAGCTCTGCGACACCGGCGACTTCCTCGATCTGCTCGAAGAGAAGAGCGGCGAGGACTTCGACCCGGTGTTCGCGCAGTGGGTCTACTCGGGCACGGGGGCGGAGCCGCGCATCGGCTGGAGCCAGACCGCCGGCGAGCTCAGCGTCACCGCCTCGGACGTGGACGACCTGGTGATCCCGCTCGAGCTCCTGATCACGCTCGCCGACGGCAGCGTGAAGAAGCAGCGCGTGCGCTTCGAGGGCTCGAAACCGGTGCAGATCAGCGAATCCGCCGCGGTGCGCAGCGTGCGCCCGAGCCCGCGCCAGGACGGCCTGATCTGGAGCCGGTCGGCGGTGGCTGGCGATCTCGACTTCGACGGCGAGGTCGATGGGCTCGACGTGATCCACTGCGCCTGGCGCCTCGGCAAAGTCGCCGATCCGAGCCAGCCCGGCGGCGAAGGGATCTGGTCCAGCGATCTGGACTTCGACCCGCGCTGCGACGCCGACGGCAACGCCAGCATCGGCGACTCGGATCTCGGCGCCGTCGTGAACGCCTTCGGCGCGCTGAAGGGAGGTGGCGCGTGAAGCGCTTCATCCTGCTCTTCGCCTTCGTTCTCGCGGCCTGTGGCTCGGACAGCGGCGGCAGCGGCGGGTCCAAACCCAAGGGCAGCTTCGTGTTCGAGCCCGCGTCGAAGCCCGCCGGCACGGCGGTGACGCTGCGCCAGAAGGAGCTCGGCAAGGATCGCCTCGTGCTCGAGCTCGTCGGGCACTCGCTCGCCGATCTCTACGGCGTGGCGTTCCGCCTGAGCTACGACCCGGCCACGCTCGCCTTCGAGAAGCTCGAGGCGTCGCCGGCCTGGCCCGGCTCGCCGCCCATCGCGCTCGGTTCGGCGAAGACGCCGGGCCTGCTCGTCGGCACAGTGACCGAGAAGGGCAAGGCGGCCGGTCTGTCCGGCGGCGAGGTCGTGATCGGCACGCTGACCTTCGCGCTCACCCGAGCGAAGCCCGGGCCCATCGACTTCGTGGCGGACCGAAGCGCCCTCGTCGCGACGAGCGGCAAGCGCGTGAGCGGCGTGGGCTGGGCAGGGGGAGCGCTGGTGCAGAAGTGAGTCAGGGCATGTACAGCGTGACTCGCCCCAGCACGGTACGCGGCCAGCCCGGCGTGTAGTGTACGCCCGTCACCGGAGCCGGCTCGTAGGAGAGTCGGCTCTCCGTCGCGAAGCTGACCTCACGCCAGCGCGCATCCGTGACGTTCTGCACGTCCACCCCGGCCTCGATCCGCTTCCAGCGCAGCCCGGCGGAGGCGTCGAGCAGCGTGTGACCCTCGGCGACGAGCGCGCCGTCCTCGCTGGCCGCGCGATCCGCGAGCGCCCGCAGGCGCAGAGCTCCGAAAGGTGTGTACGCGCCGAGCTCGTGCCGCGCGCCGATGCCGGCGGTGAAGGTGCGCGTGGGCGCGAGCGGGACAGGGCTCCCTGACTCCGGGCCGTCGCGGTACTCCGCCCGCGTCAGCGTGAGGTCGGCGTCGGCGTAGAGCCAGCCCCCGAGCTTCGCCCGCGCGCCGAGCTCCAGCCCCAGGCGCCGCGTGGCGCCGGACGCCTCGGTCGTCCCCTCGTCGCCGACCCAGACCTGCTCCGAGCCAAGGTCGAGCCAGAAAGCGCTGGCGTACGCGCTCACGCCGCGCCAGGGCTCGACGCGAGTGCCGACCTCGTAGCCGAGCGCCGGCGTCAGGAGGTCCACCGTGCCCGTGGCGCGCACGGCGCCGCGCGCGTCGTTGGAGTGAAAACCGCGTCCGTAATGCGCCGACACGTCCCAGCCCGACACCGGCGTGACGACCACGCCGAGCTTCGGCAGCAGGAGCGAGGCGCCGTCCGAGCCGCTCGAGCGGTCTCCGAGCACCGACAGATCTTCGAGGCGGTCCTCGACGCGTACGTCCACGCGTTGCACGCGCAGGCCCGAGAGGAAGCGCAGCGCCGGCGCCAGCCGGAGGTCGCCCTCTACGTACAGCGCCGACTGCGTCTCGCTCACGTTGGCGCCGACCCGCTGCGCGAGCCGTTCGCGCTGGCGCTGACCCCAGAGCGCGTTGTCGATCGAGTCGGCTCTGAGCTCCGCGCCGAAAGCGGCGGCGAAGCGCGTCCGCCCGTGGTGGAAGTGGCGGAGCACCCGGGCGTGGCCGCCCAGGGTGGTGCGGTCGTCCACCTGCTCGATGCCGTCGCCGTTCTGCGGGTCGCGCGCGAAGAAGGTGAAGTTCGAGTAGAGGTTCCAGCGCGAGAGCGTGACGTAGCTGAGCGCGTGTAGCTCGGCGCTGTGCGCGACGAGCGCATACGCCAGTGCAGCCGAGTGCCGCGCCTGCGAGCCGCCCTCGCTCGCATCCACGGAGTCGAAGGGCTCGAGGCAGGGCTCGCCGTACGCGGATGGAGGCGCGGCGCCGGGCTCGCCCTCTCCGCACACCGCCCGCGCGGGGATCTGGCCCGAGCCGTACCAGCGCGCGGCGTACGAGGACAGCGTGAGCGAGAGCTTCTGTCGCGGTCCGAGGTCGTGCGAAGTACGAGCGAACAGGCTGCTCCGGCCGAGCTTCTCGGAGTGCACGAACGGCCCTTCCTGGACGCTCGCGTCGGCGGCGACGACGGCGCGCCAGTCGTCGGCCAGCGCGGGCGAGGCGACCACCAGCCCGCGAGCGACACCGTACTGCCCCACCTGCGCGCTCGCGTAGGATTCGGGAACGACCTCCGCCAGCTGAAAGTCGATCGCACCCGCCGTGGCGAAGTCGCCGAACCGCGCCCAGTTCGGGCCCTTGTACGCATCCACGTTGACGACCAGCTCCGGGATCAGGAAGCCGAGATCGGTGTAACCCTGCCCGTGCCCGTGGCTCGGCAGATTTACCGGCACGCCGTCCACGAAGAAGGCGACGTCGGTGCCGTGGTCCGCGTCGAAGCCGCGCAGGAAGTACTGCGCGGCCTTGCCACCCCCGGCGTGTTGCACCGCGAACGCGCCCGGAACTGCCTCCACGAGGTCGGCCGGTCGCCGGCGCGGCCTGAGCTCGAGCTCGCGGCGCCCGACGAGCAGCCGCGATGCCGCCTCCGACGCCCTGGGGTCCTCGCGGACCTCGACCTCCAGCGCGTCGTGCTCCTCGTGATCCGGCCGCGGCGCATCGTCGTGGGCCGCGGCCGGCGCGCTGGTCAGCCAGGCAACGGTGCAACACACCGAAAGTGCCGCGCGGCGAGCCACGCGCCAGGAGTAGCACGAAAATTTAAAAACGTGCTACTGATGCCGAGCTTCGCCCGGATTGGCGGCGTGAGCTCATCAGTCAGCTGCTCGACCTCGCGCAGGCTCCTGCTTCCGGCCACCATCCCGAGCAGCGCGGCCAAAATAGAGAGTCCGGCCGAGCCGGAGGACTTCGCTCCCAGCGAGGCGTTTGTCGCGACAGCGCCACCTGGCGCGAGGCGCCGAACACGAAATGTACGGGTTGCGCGGGTCGCGGACCTCGTCGAGGCGCGCGTCGCCGAAGCGTTTGACGAGCATGCCGATGACTCTGCGTTGAGTGCGACCTGTTCGAGGCACAGATGAGCTCCTTTCCTTCGTCCGCATGCGTGCCCACGGCGCTGCCGCTGACAATGACCACCAAGGGCAATCCGTGCACACCCCATTCGACGTGGGGTGTGCCCGAACCGTCTCACGGTGTGAGAATGGCGAGCGTCGCGCGAAGCATCGGCTCGAGCAGCGGCTCCACCTCGCAGAGGCGCGCTTGCTCGACGGCTCGCCGCGCGTCCGCTCGCTTGAACCCCATCCGAACCAGCGCTCCGAGCACCTTTTCGGACACGCCGCCCTCGGGCGCGGGCGTCGGCGCTGGTGGCGCCGGTGGCGTGCTCTGTCTTCGCCTCGCTCGCGCCTCCGAGATCTCGTTCTGGATGTGGTCCTCACCGAAGACCTGGCGCGCTCGGTGGGCGTTGTGAGGTCTGCAAAGCAAGCAGCAGCATCGGTGATCGCTTAGGCCGCTGCACGACGTGAACTCGCTGAGTTTCCGGGGGCTCGATAGGCATGTGCACGGCGCTCGACGGACTGAAGCAGGTGAAGGCGACGACGGTTCGGGTCTGGGGCCTCGTGGAGCAGCAGGTCGAGCAAGACTGGGTCGTCGCGGCCTTCGATGACGACGGCGAGCAGGTCGGTTGCGTGCTGGCTCATGAGCACGCTCCAGCGTCGTGCCGGGAGAAGGAATCCCGGGCGGACCGCGCTGCGCAAGGCGTGAAGGAGCGCTCGGCTCGCGGCCAGCGAGAGAAGAGCGGCGTAGAGCATGGCCTCTACGACGGCGCGCTTTCGGCTCGGGATCTGGTCGAGCCGGTAGTGCGACTTCAGCTCCTTGAAGAGCAACTCGACTTCCCAGCGGACGGCGTACACGCGGGCGATATCGGCCGGCTGGAGCGCCTCGACGCCGATGTTGGTGATGTACAGGTGGTACTCGCCGGAGGCTTCGTCCCGCACGCCGACGACACGGAAGGTGCGGACCTCGCTGGAGCAGCGCCCGGCGTAGACGCGATGGCGGGAGCGAACCTGTACGGTGACGTCGAGTTCCTCGCGCTGCAGGCGGTCGACGACATCCCAGATGCACTGCCCGACGACGGCGACCGACCGGCCGCGCCAGCGTCGATTCTGAGCAACGATGACCGGGTTGGAGCTGCGCTTGAGCCGGGACACGAAGTAGCCACGGATCTCGTCGAGGCGGCGGAAGAGGCGGAAGTCGAAGTAGCCGAGGTCGAAGAGCAACAACTTGCCGCGAGCCCACGGGCCGAGGACGAGGGCACGGCGATCATGGCGGCGCTCGGCGGTCACCTTGACGGTCTGCTTGCCAGCCCCCGCCACGCACATCACCACATGCACCTTCGCGGCAGCCCGGGTGTGGTTGGTGCGGCAGGCCGGAAACGTCTTGGCCAGCAGCTCGTGCAGGCGGATGACCGTCGAGTCCGCGATCAGGATGTCGCGGAACTGATTGAGCCGCCCAGATGCGGGCCGGCTCAGCCCCAGGACTGCTGGAGCACGCCGTCGAGCAGCTGCCGGAGCAGCCTCACCAGCGCCGGCGTGAACCGGCGGCAGAAGCTGCTCTCCTCCAGCGTGGTCCGCGAGACCCTCTCGTAGACGCGACGCAGGCCCGCGATGGTCCGGACTTTCCCGGCGGAAAAGCCGAGGATAAGGCTCCAGACCAGGGCGTAGGCGTCGACCTTCCGGACGCGCTGGAACGCGCCCGTCGCCCGAGCGCTCGCTTCGACGAGCGACGGCGGAAGGAACTTGCGGAGCGTGCGGTGAATCGGTACCGATGGCGAGCGGGGCATGCGTCCTCCGAGCTGTGTCGCAACCGCGAGGTCGCACGCTTGCCCCGTTTCCACAACTCCGCGCACCGCGCGAACGGTGGATCACGCGCGCAAGCGATCGGAATGATCCAGGATTCCGCTTACCCGAACACCCATGCAAGCAGCAGTTGTCCACCGTCGTGGGCCCGCCCTTCGCGAACGGGTCGATGTGCTCGATGGTGAGGAACTCAGTCGCGTTCAGCGTCTTGCCTCGAGTCAGCGCCTCGCGTCCGTTCGCATCAGGAGACGGCGCTCCTCCGGCCCGGCCGGACTGTCTATTTGCCGAACACCGCCGCCCTTCGGCGTCGGTGAAGGTGCACTGGTCGCCGTCCCGCTCCCTGACCGCTCGCTGGACTTCCACCGGAACGTGCCGCGAGCCCGGCTTCGTCTCGCGGCGCTTGCGGGGCTTGCCCGCGCCGGCGCGGCGCTTCGTCTCCCGCTCGATGAGCAGGTCCAGCGCGCGCTCGAGGATCGTCGCGAGGTCGCCGCTGGGCACCGTGTGGCTGAGCAGCGCCCGGGCCTGCTCGAGCTTGTCGCGGAACGCAGCGTGGGCGCTGAATTCCACGCGAACGCTCTCCGGCGAGAGCGGCTCGACGCGAGGGCGAGG
Source organism: Polyangiaceae bacterium (assembly GCA_015075635.1). NCBI lineage: Bacteria > Pseudomonadati > Myxococcota > Polyangiales > Polyangiaceae > Polyangiaceae bacterium. The sequence goes on along the minus strand of JABTUA010000002.1, from coordinate 2,018,059 downwards.
CGCCTGGGCCGGCGGGGCCGGGGTACCTGCCCCGGACCATGTGGACAACTGCCCTTGTACCGGCTCGGGCGTGACCGGGGTGATGGTCGGCGGCACGGCCGGCCGCGGGAACCAGCGGGCGAGCAGCTCCTCGAGCTGTCGCTTGGACTTCCCTCGCGCCTCGGCGAGGAGCTGCTCGGCGTTGTCGTCCGTCAGGTGGCCGGAGAGCAGGAACAGCCCCGTCAGGTGGAGCTCGCCGCTGGCGAGGTCATCGAGCACCTGGGGGAACTGCTGGGCCAGGCGGGCCACACGCACACGCTTGGTCGCGCTGTCCTCGGAATAGCCGAGGCGCTCGGTGCAGTAGGCGAAGAGGGAGGAACACGCATCGAAATAGACAGTCCGGCCGAGCCGGAGGAACTCGCTTCCGGTCTGCCGCAGTCGCGGAATCGCTGTCGGTGGTGTGGCGTGGAACGGGAACAACACAGCCTGCGGCGGTCGAGCTCTGCCAGGTGGAAGATGACGTTGGCGCACGCCGACCGCTCCGAGCTCACGGCGGCCGAGAGCCGCTCGCGGAGCTCGTGGTCGGAGACCGAAGAGAGAGCGTTCATGCTTTCTGGTCTATCACGCGAGTTTTCGAGCTCGCTGCTGACATGCTGAGCGCGTTTCGAGCACCAGAACGCGTCGCGCGTCGTCGCGCACGCGAACGCGCGCGAGCAGGCGACGACGCGCGAGCGAGAGGCCATCACCCGCGTGGTCGTCGAACGCGAGCGCGAGTCGCTCGAAATTGCGTCAAGAGAAGTCGACGAATCGATGCTCTTTCTCTCAGGTCACCGTACGCTGAAATGGTGCTGGCACGCCCCCCAGCGACTGGGGCGTGCACGGGATGCCCTCGGTGGTCTTTGTCAGCGGCAGCGCCGTGGGTCCGGAAGCTGCGCGTCGAGCTCGAGTCCGATGGCGCTCCAGCCAGGCAGCTGCACGCAGTGCCGCACTCGCGGTCATCGAGCTCTGCGTCGTGCGCTCGACCACTGCGCCGACGCCGCCAGCGCTTCACCAACGCCCGGCGCCACCCGAGAGCCACGCCCCGACCTCCAGTTCCGGCCCGTCCTGACCTCGAGTGCGAATTTGCGCCTGCTCGCGCGCCGTACCCGTGACCGTCCTCAACTCTTCAAGAACGCGTCGCTTCTCAACCTCTGTCCGGCCCGACTACCGAGCGGAACTGGGCGCCACCGCCTTCGCGGTGTCCTCGGCGGCCTTCTGGCGATCTTTCGCGTCGCGTTTCTTGGCGGCGTCGGCGAGCTCCGCCGCGGCCTTCCCGTAGCGATCGGCGACGGCCTTGAAGTAGGCGGCGTCAGCGCCGGCGGGGCGCGCGATCTCCAGCAAGCGTGCCGCGTCGAACGCGGCCAGGCCCGCGCGATTGCCTTTGCCCTTGGCGAGCTCGTCGAGCTTCGCCACGTCGCCCACCCCTTTGGGCAGGTGCGGTCCCCGGAGCATCATCTCGGCGGCGTCCTTCGGGCCGCTCTGGAGCGCCGCCGACAACGCGGCGACGAGCTCTGCTTCGTCCTTCAGCGCGCCCCCGAGCTTGCCACCGGCTAGCGCGCTCGCCGCGGCGCTGAAGTCCGCCGCGCGCCAGTAACGCTGGCCCAGCGCGAACAGGGCGCGGCCGAGCAGACGCCGCGTCTCCGCGGCCAGGTTCTTGTCCGCCTCGAGCTTGGCGCGTGTCGTCTTCGGCAACCCACGCTCGACGAGGGCGCGCAGGAGCGCCGCGTCGCTCGGTTTCGCGGACGCGAACACGCGCTCGGCATAAGGCGTGGGCAGGAGCGTGGCCAAGCGTTCGGCGTCGGTCTTCGGCGCCGCCGCCGGCAGCTCCGGCAGCAGCAGCGAGTCCAGCGCGTCGATGCGCCGGCCCGCGTACACCTCGGACAGGAGCTTGCGCGCGCGCTCGACCCGCGCGTCGTGGACCACGCCGGCCTCGGCGAGCTTCTTCAGGCCCACCAGCGCCGCGTCGCGACCGCGGTTCTTGCGGGGCTCGAGCGCCTGCTCCAGCGCGCCGAAGTAGGCCTCCTTCAGCTCGGGATCCTTCGCCATCTCGTCCGGCACCGGCGCCGAGCGGGCCACTTCGACGAAGCGCAAATCGGCCAGGCCCGCCTCCACCGCCACCACGGCCTTGCCGTAGCCCTCCAGGTTCGAGCCGTGGAGCGACACGGAGTAGATGGCCTTGGCCTGCCCCTCGATCCAGTGCTTGAGCGGACCCGACACGAACTGGTTCACCCGAGCCTTGCTGTAGGGTGCCGCAAGCTTGGGCGCCTCCCGCACCAGCCGCGCCGCCCGTGCGGCGAAGCCGAGCCCCATCAGCGTGTCGCGCAGCTCCGGTTCGAGGCCCGCGGGCGGTTTGGCCAGGTACGGCTCGACGAGGACGTCGCCGCAGGCCACCGGGGCGAGCTCGGCGCGGAGCGCGCGCCCGAGGCCCACCGGCAGCTTCCCGCAGCCTTCGAGCGCGGCGAGCGCGCCGTCCCGCTCCGCCGCGTCGCTCTTGCCGAGCGCGTCGGCCAGGAGCCCGTGCGTGTTCCTGTCGTCGCAGCTCGCGGCGGGGGCGCTCCGCTCGGCGAAGGCTCTGCACTCCGCGGGCGGCGGCGGGACCTTGTCCGCGTCACCCGGGAGCTGCATCCCGGGCTCCTCGGTCTGAGCGGTGGGAGCCGCGGCAGGGGGCGGCGTGCTGGGCGGCGTGGCGGCGGGCGGCGGCGCACCGGCGCAACCGGTGGTGAGAGCAGCGAGCGAGACGAGGATCGAGAGCGAACGGCGCATGCGTCCCGTCTAGAGCGGCTCGGCGGCGGACGCTAGCGCCGACACGTCTTCCGCACGCTGCCGGCGCCGTCGGCGTCGATGGTCGTGAAGTAGACCGCGTTCTGGTCGATCGCCACGCCCATGACCGAGAAGTCGCCGGACTCGAGCAGCGCCTTCGGGCCGCTGGTGAAGACCGCGCCGTAGGTCGGGTTTGCCGGGGACTGGCGCACGCCCCAGTACGCGCCTTGAGCGTCGGCGGCGATGCCCTCGACGGAGCCGAGGGCCGCGTGCAGGAGCTCCGTGGCGCCGCCGCTCTCGGGGCAGCGGTACACGCTCGAGAGCTGATCCGGCTCCATCGCGGACCAATGGACGAAAGTGCCGTCGAGGGCGACGTTGCGTGGCAGCCAGTAGCCGCTGGCGAGGACCGTGGATTTTCCGCCAGTGTGCGGCACACGCTGGATGGTGCCGTCGCCGGCGACGTTGCTGAAGTACACGCCGCCGGCGTTCACCGCGACGTCCCAGGGCTCGCCGAGCGCGGAGCCGAGCGTCTCGACTGCGCCCCCGCTCTTTGGCTTGCGCATGACGCGGCCGTTGCCGGGCGGACCCACGCCGTCCGTGAAGTAGACTTGGCTGCCGTACAGGGCGACGCCTTGCGGCCGGGTCAACCCACCCGCGAAGGTCTCGGTGCCGAGCGCAGTCGAACGGATGACGGCGCCGTCGGTTCCGCCCAGTCCTTGCGTGACCCAGAAGGCGGCGGCGCCTTCTGACGCCAGCTGGTTCACGGCCGGCTGCCCGCTGGCGATCACCACCGCTGCTCCGCCGCCAGTTGGGACGCGCACCACCTTGCCCTCGAAGGACCAAGCCGCGGCGAACACCCACGCGCCCGATACCGCGATGGACGCGGGCTGAAAGTCGAGCTTGGCCAGAACCTCCGCCTGGCCCGGCGGAACGCCGCACTCCTCGGGCACACCCGCCTCCACGTCGAGCACGACGGGCGGCTCGGGGAGGCCGGAGCGCGAGCCACAGGCGAAGAGCGCGAAGGGCAAGAACACGAGCAACGGGAGGCCGTGCATCCGGTCCCGGTTCTACCCGCGATCGCCGGCCGCGAGCTATAGTGCCGCCGTGTCGCGTACGCCGGCCCTGATCGTCGCGCTCGTTGCCCTCGCGGCGTGCGAGTCCCAGAGCGCTCCGGCGCCGAGCGCGTCCTCGAAACCGAGCGTGCGTCAGCTCGGACAGCGGGTGGTGGCGGCGATGGCCGCCGGCGACGCCGCGCCCATCGCGGCGCTACTGCCCAAGACCGGCGCCGAGGTGCGCGTGGAGATCCGCCAGTCCCTGGTCGAGACGGACGAGCGCACCGCGGACACGCTGCGCTCACCCGCGGACGTCGAAAGCTGGCTCGCCAAGACCCGCCCGAAGTGGACCTGCTCGGGCGAAGGCTGCGCCTGGCCCGGCGGGCTCAAGACCGGGGAGCTCGCCCGCTGCATCGGCGACTGCTGCTTCTCGGACTGGCCCAACGGCATCGAGAAGCACGCGCTGTACGTGCGCCGCGTGTGCGTGGCGGCCCGCGAGGCGGGGGAGCCACGGCTCTCGTACATCGGCTTCGTGGAGGCAAAATGAAGACGCGACTCCTGCTCACCGCGGCGCTCCTCTGCATGGGCTGCGGCGAGGATCCCGAGGAGACCGAGACGCTCCCGCCGAGGCCGCTCAGCGTGATGACCTTCAACGTGCTCTGCTCGCTGTGCGGCGGCAAAGAGTACGATCCTTGGGAAGAGCGCCTCGGATATTTCGCCGACATCTTCGCGCGGCACGATCCCGATCTGATCGGGCTGCAAGAGCTCACGCCGCTGGCGGGTGAGGTCGACGCGCTGCTCGAGGCGGCGCCGGGGCGCGGGGCGCTCTTCTTCGAGCAAGAGGGCTGGCTGCCCTACCCGGACGCCGCGATCTTCTATCGGAAGTCCCGCTTCAGCGTGCTCGAGCAGGGCACGTATTGGCTGAGCCCGACGCCGGACGTGCCGCGCTCGACGGGGTTTGCCGATCCGCAGCTGGCGCGGCTGGTGGTCTGGGCTCGCCTGCTGGACAAGGCAGGGAACCGGGAGATGTTCTTCGCCAGCACCCACTTCGACAACAACTCGCCGAGCCAGGAGAAGAGCGCCCCGCTGGTGCTGGAGCGCACGGCGCCCTTCGCCGCGGCGATGCCGGTGGTGTTCGTCGGTGACTTCAACTCCCAGCCGAGCGATCCGGCCTACGCGACGCTCGAGAGCGCGTTCCAGAACGCCTACGATCTGGCGCCGAGCCCTGGCGTCGCCGAAAACCAGGATCCGGACCCGGTCTACGACCCTGCGAGCCGCATCGATCACGTGTTCGTGGCGGGCGCCGGGGTGACCTGGAGCGCGTCGAGCTGGTTGGCGGATCTCTACGTATACGGCTCGCAGAAGCGCTACCCGTCGGATCACTTCGCCATCGTGACCACGCTGGACAGGCAGTGAGCCACGCGCGATAACGCGCGCATGTTCTCCGAGAAGAACCCTGCGGATCTGTCCCCGCTCTCCAAGGTCCTTGCCACCGGCAAGGACGAGGTTCACCGGATCGTCGAGGCCGCCCGGAAGGCGCAGCCGGACTGGGCCGCCCGCTCCGTGGACGCCCGAGCCGAAGCCCTGCTCGCGCTGGCGCGGCGCCTGATGGAGCAGCGGGCGGAGGGCCTGCCGATCTTGGCCGACGAGACCGGTCGCAGCGAGACCGAGTGCCTGATGAGCGAGATCGCCAGCGCGCTCGAGTTCTTCAAGCAGGCGATCCGCGCCGGCAAGAAGGCGCTCGCGCCCGAGAAGATCAAGCTGTCGGGTCTCGACTACCCCGGGAAGAAGGCGGTGGTCGAGCTCGTGCCCCGGGGCGTCATCGGCATCATCGCGCCCTGGAACTACCCGCTCGGGAATTTCATGAAGTCGCTGGTGCCTGCGCTGCTCTCCGGCAATGCCGTGGTGCTCAAGCCCAGCGAGCAGACGCCTCGCACCGGAGCGTGGCTGGCCAAGGTCGCCGGCGAGGTGTTGCCGAAGAACCTGGTGGGGCTGGTGCAGGGCGCCGGCGAGGTGGGCGAGGCGCTGCTCGACGCGCCCATCGACGCCGTCGTGTTCACCGGCTCGGTCAAGACCGGCAAGCGCGTCGCGGTGCGGGCGGCGGAGAAGCTCATCCCGTACTCCGTCGAGCTCGGCGGCAAGGACGCCGCCATCGTGCTCGCGGACTGCGACCTCGATCGCACCGTGGCCGGCATCGCCCAGTGGGGGATGCACAATTGTGGGCAGAACTGCGCGGGCGTGGAGCGCGTGTACGTCGAAGCGGCCATCGCCGATCAGTTCGTCGAGAAGCTCGGCCGCTTCGTGGCCTCGCTGCGCGTCGCCCCGCAGAAGGGCGCGAGCGATCTCGGCCCGCTTCAGAACGAGCCGCAGCTCCGCATCGTCGAGCGGCACGTGAACGACGCCAAGGAGCGCGGCGCGAAGGTCGTCTGCGGCGGCGAGCCCACCGGCAAGGGCTACGGATTCGCGCCCACGGTGCTCGATCGCTGCACGAACGAAATGGCGGTGATGCGCGAGGAGACCTTCGGCCCGGTGCTCGGGGTGGTTCGCGTCAAGGACGCTGAGGAGGCGCTCCGGCTCGCCAACGACTCCGCCTACGGGCTCAACGGCTCGGTCTGGACGCGGGACGTCCAGCGCGGGGAGGAGCTCGCGCGGCGGATGGCAGTGGGCGTCGCGCTGGTCAACAACCACGCCATCACCGGCATCTTGCCGGAGACCCCCTGGACGGGCGTGAAGGACACCGGTCCCGGCGTCGCGTCGAGCCGGCACGCGTACCTGACCTTCACCCGCCCGCGCACCGTCTTCGTGGACAAGTCGAGCAAGCCCGATCCGTGGTGGATGCCCGCGGACGACAACCTGCGCGCGCTGGGCGAGGCGCTGATCGAACGCCAGCTCCACGGCGGCCTCGGCGTGCTGCTCCGCCTGGGCGGCCTGGTGGGCAAACGCGTCAAGGCCATTCAGGCCGCGGTGAACGCACCGGCGCCGAAGGCACTGCCCGCAGCCAAGGACGACGCCGCCGAATGAAGCCCTGGCGCATCGTCGACAGCGCGGTGGTGCTCGAGCGGCGCTGGCTCACCGTGCGCCAGCAGCGCATCGAGCTGCCCCACGGCGGCGAAATCGACGAATTCCACCTGATCGAAGCCCCGGACTGGACCGGCATCCTCGCGCTCACCGACGACCAGCGCCACGTGGTGATGGTCGAGCAATACCGCCACGGCGCGGGGCGGGTGAGCCGGGAGCTCCCCGCCGGCGTCGTGGACGGGAACGAGTCGGTGCTCGACGCGGCGGTGCGGGAGCTGCGCGAGGAGACGGGCTACGAAGCCGAAGACTGGGAGCCGCTGCTCACGGTGAACACCGAGCCCAGCCGCCACACCAACCGCGCGCACTTTTTCTTCGCGAAGAGCGCCCGGCGAGTCGCCGAGCAGAAGCTCGACGCGAGCGAGCACATCCGCGTGGAGCTGGTGCCGGTCAGCCAGCTCGTGCCGAAGATCGAGCAGGGCGAGATCTTCCACGGGGTCCACGTCGCGGCCATTCTGCTGGCTGGGCACCGCGGACTGATCTCGCTCCGTTGACTACTTCCCGGCGAGCCCCGTCACCGTCTGCCACAGCGCCAGCCCCACGCCCACCAGCGACTCGCCGGCGATGAGCCCCGCGGCGAGCACGATCATGAAGCGCTTCGACCAGCCGGGCTGGAGTTTGGTGACGACGGCGGCGAGCACCGCGCCCACGAACATGGATATGGAGTTGTAGGCCGGTACGACGGCGGCCAGGCCCAGGCTGTTGGCGCTCGGCACGTAGCTGCGGATCTTCTCCGGCGCGAGCTTCTCGAGGGCTGCCAGCACGACGCCGAGCGCGACCGCGATGGCCATGGCCTCCAGCGCCTTGGGGGGCATGGCGGAGAAGCCCACCTTGAACAGCTCGGCGACGGCCTTCCACGCCGCCACTGCCGGCGCCGGCCACTCCGGCGTGAGCAGCATCTTCTTGGGATCCGGCACCAGCACCAGGTATCCGGCGGAGCCGACGACCGCGCCCATGAGCACGCCGCAGGTCTGCCCGATGGCCTGCTGCCGGGGAGACGCGCCGATGAGCGCGCCGGTCTTGAGATCGTGCAGCAGATCACCAACCTGGCTCGCCGCCCCGCCGGTCACGTTGGCGGCCATCAGGTTGCCCGCCACGTCGCCCGGCGAGAGCACGCCGAAGAGGAGCTGCGTGACCTTGCCCATGGGGCCGACCGGCGTGATGCCCGTCTCGCCCGAGACACGACCGGCGACCACGGCCAAGAGGAAGGTGAACACCACGGCGCCCGCCGCCAGCCAGAGCGGCACACCGAAGAACGCCACCTGCGGAACCGTCGCGAGCACCAGCACCACCACGATGCCGGTGATGAAGACCTTGCGCGGCACGTCCTCCGGATCAGGCGCGACGTTGCCCGCGCCGCCTCGCAGCGCGCTCACGATGCTGCGCCAGCTGAAGGCGAAGCTGGTCAGGGAGGCGGCCACCATCATGCCCACGCCGGGCCAGAGCAGCCACTTGTTGATGGCGCCGAACCACGGCGTGGTCGCGTCGAGCTTGCCGGGGCTTGCCCAGCCGGCATCCAGGGCGATGGGCGACAAGATGCCCCAGGCCACGACGGTGCCGAGCAGGAGCGAGACCCCGGCGCGAAGCCCGATGATGGCGCCGACGCCGATCATGAGCACCGAAGGATCGAGCGCGAGCCCCAGGTTCGCGAAGGTGTAGCTCTGCGCGCCGCTGGCACCGCCGGCCTTCGCCGCGATGGACGCCGGCGGGCCCCAAGCGTGGAGCTTGGCGAAGTGCGCGAGGAGCTTGGTTCCGCCGCCCACCGCGGCGCCCGCCAGGAGGAGCTTCACGCGCGCCATGGCTTCCTTGCCGTGGGCGTAGATCTGCTTGATGGTCTCGGCGCTGGCGACGCCGCCTGGGAAGGGGAGCTTGTCGACCATGATCATCTGGCGCCGGAGACCCACCGCCACCACCACGCCCACCAGGCTCACCGCGGCGGTCCAGATCACCAGCGCGGCCCAGCCGAGCTTCTCGCCGGTCAGGATGGTGTACGCGGGAATGGGCGCGACCAGCCCGGCGGAGCTGATGGACGCGGCCGCCGAGGCCGCGGTCTGGTTGATGTTGTTCTCCAACATGCCGAAGGGGCGGCTGCGGCTCGCGACCTTGAACAGCGCGAACGCCAGCAGCATCGCGGTGATGCTCATGTTGAAGCCCCAGCCGATCTTGAGGCCCGCGTAGATGTTGCTCAGGGAGAGCACTCCACCGAGCAAGCAACCGGTCAGCACCGCGCGCAGCGTGAGCTGGGGCGACTCGCGGTCGAGAGGCGGGTACTCGCTCGGGGACTCGACTTCGGCGGCTGCTTCGACGGTGGGCGGCGTGGTCGCGCTGGGTGTCTCGCTCATCGTCGATCCGCATAACCCAAGCGCTCCGGTTCACCAAGCGCGAAGCCACGGACCGCCGGCGCTCCGCCGGCGCATGCGGGGCACACCGAGTCCGGGTTGCTCGAGCCTCCGGACGCGCCTAGCCTGACCGCATGACCTTCACGAGGGCGGCGCTCGCCTGTCTCGTGCTGAACGGGGACGAAGGGTGAGCGCGCGCACGACCGGCTCGCGTGCCGGCTTGGCCCTCAGGGTCATCGCGGTCCTGGAGCTGGTGTCGGTGGCGCGCCTGCTGGCGATCAGCTTCCTGCGCGAGAGCGCGATGGACGAGCTCCGGAGCGGCAGGCGAGCGAGCGAAGAGGTCTTCGCGAAGCTGGCGACCCTCTCGTCGATCTCGCTCTGGGGACACGTGGCGCTCGTGACCGGCATCGTCGCAGCCGTCGTGCTCTTCGCCGTGTCGGCGAAGCAGGCACGAGCCTGGGCTTTCGGCGCCGCTGGCGCGCTGTTCGTACACTTCGCGCTGCTGGTGGCGTCGCGGCTCCGGGAGGCGGGGGCAGAGCTGACCGCTTGGCACAAGCTCACCTGGTGGGCGGATGGCGCCACGCTCGCGGTCGGGCTCGCGCTCCCGCTCGTGGCGGCGCTGCGCGCTGCGCCAGGGTCGCTCGGACGCATCGGGGTCGCAGGCGCCGGCGTCATCGTGCTGGTGGACCTGGGCGCCTCGGCGTACGGCCTCTCCGCCGAGCGCTACCCGCCGATGCTGGCCTGGATCGAGCGCCTCATCGCCCTGGTCGGCGCGGTGTGGTTCGCAGGCATCGCGTTCCCCTTGGCCAAGCGCGTCGCATCCGGCGAGGACTCGGCCCCCGCGCGCGCTGCGCCCGACTACATCGACGGCACGCCGCTCCGCCTCCTCGGCTGGGCGCTCATCGCGCGCATCGGCGCCGGCATCGCAGTGCAGATCCCGCTGACGCTCTCCATGGTGAACGGCGACTACGACTCGGCCGGGATCTTCACCACCCTCGGCGTCGGCCTCGGGGTGCTGATCAGCATCGGCGTATTGGCCGCTCTCGTGCAGTATCAGCGCTTCCCCGAGACCCATCGCAGCGACTCCGTCGTGCTGGCGGTTGGCCTGCTCCTCTTGGGCGTGGCGCTCGACATCTACGCAGGCGTCGCCGCAGACAAGCTCTTCTCGCTCGCCGGTCAGGCCAAGCGCGCCAGCTCCTTCTGGAGCATGCCCAGCTTCTCGGAGATCGAGACGCTACAGGCGACTCTCACCTGGGGCGGACGCGCGAGCGTGCTGGTCGGCATCGGCGCGGGCCTGGCGCTGATGAGCTCGCTCAAGGCCACGGCCCGAGCGGTCGGCTCGGACGAGCTCGCCGAGCGCGCCGGCCGAGCGGTCGGTCTCCTGATCGCAGCGGGCTTCGGCGCCGTTCTCACCGGCGTGCTGATGGAGTCGCTGAAGCGCGACGCGATACCCATCCTGCTGCTCCTGGCTGCCGCGCTGCTGATCGTCGCCGTCCTCCTGCTCGCGACCTGGACGAAGCTGCTCTTCGGCCTGGCGAACGAGCTCGAGCGCGGGCCGCCGTCGAGCCGGAGCGAATAGCGTGGCCCGGTGCCGCGCGGCTCAACGGCCTGTCACGCTTCGGCGTAAAGTCCGCGCGTCACCCCATGCGACTCTGCTGGCTCACGTTGGCACTGGCTCTCGGTTGCGCGGAGCGCCCGCGCGAAACGCCCGCGCCCGCGCTCGCGCCCGCCGCCTCGTCGGCCCCGGCCTTGCCGCCGCCGGTCGTCCTGCCCGCGGACGCCTCTCCGCCCGCGGGTCCGCGCTTGAGCGCCCTCGGCTACGCCATCACCGAGACCTACCGCATGCCGCGGCTCGAGTGGCGCCGCTGGCAGGAGCTCTACTGGCAAGGAGTCGCCGACGCGCTGCCGCCGCTGCCGCCGGAGGCCGCGGCGGGCTCGGCTGCCTGCCCCGCGGGCATGCTGCGGGTGAAGGGCGGCTTCGTGCTGGACGACAAGGGACGCGCCGACACCGACCAGGTCGCCGCCTACCAGAACGCGGTCTGCACCTTCTGGCGCACGCCGGATCACGGCGAGAACGGCCTCTGCGATCGCTTCGACGCTGACCGGTGGCGGGCGAAGGTGGCGACGCTGCCCAAGCAGCCCATGGACTTCTGCATCGACCGCTACGAGTACCCGAACGCCCACGGCGAGTTTCCGCTCGTGGTGGTGACGTTCTCGGAGGCGGAGGCCTTCTGCAAGAAAGAGCGGAAGCGGGTGTGCAGCGAGAACGAATGGACCTTCGCCTGCGAAGGCGAGGAGGCGCTGCCCTATCCGTACGGCTTCGAGCGCGACGCCGAGAAGTGCAACATCAGCGTCCTCGGCCCGGGGCCGACCAAGGACATGTTCAGCCCGCGCACCACCAAGGACACGGCGAAGGGCATCGATCTCTCGTGGCGCGGCAAGCGCTCCGGTGAGATGGCGGCCTGCAAGAGCCCCTTCGGGGTGATGGACCTGACCGGCAACGTGGACGAGTGGACGGTCAACTCTCGCAAATACGGGCGCAAGATGATCATGAAGGGCGGGCACTGGGGACCGGCGCGGCAGCGCTGCCGCCCGGCGACCCGCGGGCACGGTCCGTTCTACGTGCGCTACGACCAGGGCTTCCGCTGCTGCGCGGAGGTCACGGGATCCGCACGCTGACCTTCGCGGGCGCGCCGCGCGCGGCGACCAGCCCCGCGGCGCGGAGCCCGCGCAACGCCTCCACGATGCAGTCGGAGGCGCTCTCTGCCGTCTCGTTCGGCGGCGCCACCCCGGCGGTCAGCACTTCTCCTTTGGCGCTCAGGTAGGCGGTGGCGACGAAGCCCTTGGGCAGCCCCTCGCGGCACTTGCGCGTGGCGTAGCTCGCCTGGCGCGCGAACAGCGAGGCACGCGGCGCCGGCACCTCGCGCGGCGCGTCGGCAGCCTCCACCTCGAAGGAGGTCTCGGCCAGCCCTTCGCCGCTCTTCGGGCGCGGCCAGCGCCGGCTCTTGACCAGCTCGAGCACGCAGCTCTCCGCTTCGCGATCGCCGAGCGTCGTGTCGGTGAGGTAGGCCCAGCGCACCTGACCCGAGCGATCGACGCGCATGCGCACGTTGACCCGGCCGCCGATGGCGCTGAGCCGCTCGCTGGCCCGCTCCACGCAGGCGACGAAGCGCGGGTGCAGCTCCGCGAGCTTTCGCTCGACCCCCTCCTGACTCATGCCGCCGATCTCCGACTCCAGCGAGAGCGGGCCGGGATCCACCGCCTCTTCCACCACGGGCCCAGCGCCCGGCTCGGCCACGCGTGCGGGCGGCGCCTCCACGGACGCGCACGCACCCAGAAGGAGCGCACTTGCTGCCAAGCGGAGGCCGGATCCCATGCCGTCGTCCCACTGACACGCCCCGGCCGGGGTCTTGCACGAAAGCGGGAAATCGCGGCGTTTTTGCCGTCCCAAGGTGCAGGGCGTTTGGAGCTTTGGTGCAGGCGGGATCCAGCCCTTGGCGAGCGGGCGAAAAAGCGGCACATACCCCGCGTCATGGCTACTTCCAAGGTCGCAATCGTCCGCACTTCGCCAAAGACCGTCCTCGAGGACTACCACCGCCTGATGAACCTGGCGGGCTACCAGGAGGTGGTCGACAAGACCGCGGACACCGGCCTGAAGGTCAACATCTCCTGGCACTTCTTCTACCCCGGCTCGTCCACCACCCCCTGGCAGCTCGAGGGCGTCATCCGCGCCATGAAGCAGGACGGCTACAAGAGCGAGCTGATCCACGCCTGCCACAACCGCACCGTGGTCATCGACGCCCACCTGGGTGAGCGCGAGAACAAGCAGGTGGACGTGGTCGAGGCCCACGGCCTGCGCAACGTGCACCTGTACGAGGGCGAAGAGTGGATCGACGTGCGCGACGCCGTCGGCGATCTGACCAAGAAGTTCCTGTGCCTGAACGAGGTCTACCCGAAGGGCTTCAGCATCCCGAAGCGCTTCATCGGCGAGAACATCATCCACCTGCCCACGGTGAAGACCCACATCTTCACCACCACCACGGGCGCGATGAAGAACGCCTTCGGCGGCCTCTTGAACGAGCACCGCCACTGGACGCACCCGGTCATCCACGAGACCTTGGTCGACCTGCTGATGATCCAGAAGAAGATCCACCGCGGCGTGTTCGCGGTGATGGACGGCACCTTCGCCGGAGACGGCCCCGGTCCGCGCTGCATGGTGCCCCACGTGAAGAACGTGCTGCTCGCCAGCAGCGACCAGGTCGCCATCGACGCAGTCGCCGCCAAGCTGATGGGCATGGACCCGATGCGGGACCTCAAGTTCGTGCGCCTGGCCCACGAGCAGGGGCTCGGCGTCGGTGATCCGCGGGACATCGAGATCGTCGGCGACGCCGACGCGGCCAAGGAGAACTGGCACTTCGACGGCCCCTTCAAGCAGATGACCTTCGCCAGCCGGAACCAGCACCGCATCTACTGGGGCCCACTGAAGAAGCCGGTGGAGTGGTCGCTCAAGACCTGGCTCGCGCCCTGGGCCTACGTGGCGAGCGTCGCCTACCACGATCTGTTCTGGTACCCGTACTACGGCAAGGCGCGCGTGGAAGAGACGCTGCGCAGCGACTGGGGCCGGCTCTTCGCCAACTGGGGCAAGGTGCAGCCGGACGCGGCCGGTCTGGGCTACCCCGACGTCGGCGCGGAGCACCCGGAGCTGGTGCGCACCGGGCTCAAACACTTCGCCGAGGGCTTCCGCCTGGTCGGCATGGCCGTGGCGGAGAGCCCGGAGATCCAGGCGCGCAAGCGTCGCGCCGCGCAGGCTGAGCTCTGATGCCCAGCTGCGCGGACTGCGGCAAGGACACGCCCGCCGACCAGGCCGCGATGACGGCTGACGGCCCGATCTGCAGGGCGTGCCACGACGAGCGACTGGTCCAGGCTCAGGACGTGCGCGTCCGTGCCGCGAAGGCCCTGGGTCGGCACGATCCGGAGAACGCCTTCGGCGACGCCACCTTCAACCCGCGGAAACGCAAGGCCGCGGTGGCCCTGTTCGTGGTGTCGCTCGGCCTCTTGCTCGTGCTCTACGCGATGAAGCTCGCGAACGTGCTCTAAGTCGACCTTCGCTGTGGTATTCGGCCGACATGTCGCGCCGTCTCATGATCCCCTCGCTCGCGCTGGGCCTGGCCCTCGGCTGTGGTCCGACCCAGAGCGCGCTCCCTCCCGAAAACCCCACGCCCGCCGAGGCAAAAGTGAACCCAGCAGCAGATCTCCACCGTGCAGCTCTCGCCGAGGTCGCGCGGCTGCGCAAGGCGGCCGACCAGGATCCGATGCTCGCGGTGTGGAGCGGGCCCTACGGTGGCGTGCCGCCCTGGGACAAGGCGAAGGCCGAGCACTTTCCCAAGGCCTTCGAGGCCGGGATCGCGCTGCTCTTGGCCGAGGTGGACGCCATCGCCAAGAACCCGGAGCCTGCGAGCTTCGACAACACGCTTCGGGCGCTGGAGGACGCCGGCCGGCATCAGAGCCGCGCGGAGACGCTGTTCAGCGTTCTCTCCGGCAACCTGAACACCCCCGAGGTGCAGGCCGTCGACCGCGAGTGGTCGCCGAGGATCACCGAGGCCTACGACAAGATCACCTTCAACGAGCAGCTCTTCGCGCGGATCTCGGCGGTCCACGCGGCCCGGAACGCCGCGGGGCTCACGGCGGAGCAGAGGCGCCTGGTCGAGCGGGTCTACGACAACTACGTGCGCGCCGGCGCCAAGCTCAGCGCCGAGCAGAAGAAGCGCATGGGCGAGATCAACCAGGAGCTCGCCGTCCTCTACACCGACTTCGGCAACAAGGTGCTCGCCGACGAGGACACCTGGATCGTGCTGGAGAAGAAGGAAGACCTCGCCGGCCTGCCGGACTCGCTGCGCCAGAGCTACCAGGCCGCGGCGAAGGAGAAGAAGCTCGAGGGCAAGTGGGCCGTGGTCAACACGCGCTCCAGCGTCGATCCGTTCCTGACCTCGTCCGCGCGGCGCGATCTGCGCGAGAAGGTCTGGAAGGCGTTCAAGAACCGCGGCGACAACGGCGACAAGAACGACACCAACGCCACCATCGCCAAGATCGTGAAGCTCCGGGCCGAGCGCGCGGCGCTGCTGGGCTACGCCTCCCACGCCCATTGGCGCATGTCCGACACCATGGCCAAGGACCCGAAGAAGGCGAGCGAGCTGATGCTGCGGGTCTGGCCGGCTGCGGTCGCTCGGGTCAAGGAAGAAGTCGCGGACATGAGCGCCCTGGCCAAGAAGGACAAGGTGCAGGTGTTCGAGCCCTGGGACTACCTCTACTACGCGGAGAAGGTGCGCAAGGCGAAGTACGCCCTCGATCAGGCAGAGCTGAAGCCGTACTTCGAGCTGAACAACATGATCCAGGCCGCCTTCTGGATGGCTGGAGAGCTCTACGGCCTGAGCTTCACGGAGATCCCCGGCAAGGTCCCGGTCTTCCGCCCCGACGTCCGGGTCTGGGAGGTGAAGGACAAGGCCAGCGGCAAATACGTCGGTCTGTTCTACGGAGACTACTTCGCGCGGCAGCACAAGCGGTCCGGCGCCTGGGCCTCCGGTTACCAGGGGCACGAGACCTTCACCGGCAAGGTGCTCACCCCCATCACGTCCAACAACAACAACTTCGTGGCGGGAGAGGCCGGGAAGCCCGTGCTCATCTCGCTGGACGACGCGCAGACGCTGTTCCACGAGTTCGGGCACGCGCTGCACGGCCTGCTCTCGGAGGTGAACTACCCCGGTCTCGCCTCCACACCTCGCGACTTCGTCGAGTACCCGTCCCAGGTGCACGAGATGTGGGTCCTGACCCGGCCGGTGCTCGACCGCTTCGCCAAGCACGCCGAGACGGGCAAGCCCATGCCGCAGGCGCTGGTGGACAAGGTGATGGCGTCCCGCAAGTTCAACACGGGCTACACCACCGTCGAGTACCTGTCGGCGGCCATCGTCGACATGGAGCTCCACACCAAGGCCGACGGCGTCGTCGATCCGGACGCCTTCGAGCGCGAGACCATGCAGAAGATCGGCGCGCCCAGGGAAGTGGCGATGCGCCACCGCGTGCCGCAGTTCAACCACCTCTTCACCAGCGACTCGTACTCCGCCGGGTACTACAGCTACCTGTGGTCGGAGGTCATGGACGCGGACACCCGCAAGGCGTTCGAGGAGGCCGGCAACGTGTTCGACAAGGCGACGGCGGACAAGCTCAGGAAGTACATCCTGGCGCCGGGCAACGGCACCGACCGCGCCGAGGCCTACCGCCAGTTCCGCGGCCGCGATCCGGACGTGAAGGCGCTGCTCGAAAAGCGCGGTTTCCCGACGAACTGAGCGGTCACTTCCACTCGGCGCAGCCGCCGAACAGCGCGGACGCCGCGCCGTTGGAGTTGACCGCGGTGCAGAGCGTGCCGCAGATCTTGCTCGCGCTCTGCCCTGGGCAGCACTTGTTGGTCGCGTTCACGAAAGGCATCGCCCCGGGGATGCCGCCGCCGCATTGGGCGCCGGCGGCCTCGGTGGCAAAGCAATCGAGCACGCTCGCGTCCGCCGCGCCGCCGGCCGTCGCGTCCGCTTCGCACTTCGTCAGGCAACCGCTGCACTCGGTGTGCTTCGGGCCGCTGAAGCCCAGCGCCTCGAGCTGCGGGCCCAGCACCGGCTCGACGGTGGCGTTCTCGGCGGCGCAGTCGCCGATCAGCTGGCAGTAGGTCTGGCACTTCGCGGTGGGGGTGGTGCCGCAGCTCACCTCGTTCGGGTTGGTGAAGGTGGCCGCGCCTTCGCTGCACTGGAAGTTGGCACTGGCGTCCGGCGCCGTGAGCTTCCAGGGGCTCCCCTTGGCCAGACCCTTGGGGTGGAAGAGTAGGTAGTCGATCATCCACGCGTTGGCCTTGGAGAGCCAGGCATGACCCAGGTTCTTGCCGTGGCAGTGCGCCTGCTCGACCTTCTGCTCGTAGTACTGGCTCGCGAGCGCGGCTTGCTCGACGAAATTGAACTCGGGCACCGTCACGCCCGAGGCGCTGCCGCTCCAGGCGTCGTTGTCGCCGCCCCAGGTGACCAGCACGGCGACGTCGTCGAGCACCGGCGGCGGCTCCGGCGCGGTGAAGTCGAAGATGCCCGAGGCCGGGATACCACCGGCGAGCAGGCTCGAGCGCTCGCGCAAGACGCGGTTGGTGAAGATGCCGCCGGCGGAGTGCCCCGAGACGTAGATGCGCTTCGCGTCCACCGGGTGGTGAAACGCGACGCACTTCACCAGCTGGTCGAAATACTCCAGGTCCGCGTTGGGCAGGCTCTCGTCTTCCGGCGCGCGCAGGCCGTCCCAGACCGGCCAGAGCGTGCCGTTGCCGGCGCTGTCGGGCGCCAGCACGATGAAGCCGGCGGCGACGAAGTCCTGCAAGTCGGCGCGGTCGTAGATCTGCTTGCCGGTCTCGCCGGTGCCGTTGAAGGCGACCATCAGCGGGCGGGGCCCAGGGCTCGCGGGCAGCTCCAGGTAGAAGCTGCGCGCCTGACCGGCGACGTCGAAGCCTCCGTGCTGACCGCTCGCCGGCGCGCTCTGGAACGCGGCCGGGCAGTCCGTGGCGCTCGACGCGAGCGCGACCGGGGGCACCAGCACCAGCGGATCCGAGCTGCCGCCGCCCGAGCCGCCGGTGCCGCCGCCGCCGCTGCCGCCACTACCTCCGCCGGAGTCGTCACCGCCGCAGGCGGAAGCGAGGAGGGCGAGGCCGAGCGCGGGCAGGACACGGAGCGACATGGGGCTCGGAAGGTACGGCAGAACACCCGCGCGGAAAAGCAGAGCTCGGGGACGTCGGAGAATTTGCGCCACGAACGCCACGAACGCCACGGAAGAAGAGAGGAAGAAGAAGATCTTGGTGTCAGACCCGAGGGCGGGTCGCCCGCTGCGATGGTCTTGTTCCTCCGTGCGCTGGTCCCAGCACGTCATCCGACCTGACAGGACATCCAGGACGGAAGGTCCTGCTCGGTTCCACAAGACGAGAACCGTGGCGTCCGTGGCGCCGTGGCGCTCATTTCTGATTTCCAAACGTCCAGCGTTCAGAGCCGGAACACCTTGACCGCGTTGTCGTTCAGGAAGGCGCGGCGCGCTTCGGCGTCCAGGCCGAGCTCGTCCAGCTGGGCCAAGCAGTCCCCCGGCAGGATCATCGGGTAGTTCGAGCCGAACAGCACCTTCTTCCGGCCGTGGCTGCGGAGGAAGGCGACGAGCTCGGGCGGGAAGCGCTTGGGCTTGTACGCGCTGGTGTCGATGTAGACGTTCTCGTACTTGGTCGCGAGCGCGATCATCTCGTTGTGCCAGGGGTAACCGATGTGACCGCCGACGATGGAGAGCTCCGGGAACTCGAGGGCGACCTCGTCCAGGTAGGGGATGGGCCGGCCCGGATCCGAGGGCGCGAGGGGGCCGGTGTGGCCGACCTGAAGACAGAACGGAATGCCGAGCTCCACGCACTCGGCGTAGAGCGGGTAGTAGCGCCGGTCGTTCGGCGGCAGGTTCCAGAGCCAGGGCAAGATGCGCAGGGCCTTCATGCCCAGTTGCTTCACCGCTCGCCGGAGCTCGCGCACGCCGTCCATGGGGCGCCCGAGGTCGACCGACGCCACGCCAGTGAACAGGTCGGGGCGCGCGCGCACCGCGTTCGCGACCTCGTCGTTGGAGATCAGCGCGCCGCCCGGACCGTGCCAAGCCGCGAGCAGCGCGTGCCGGACCCCTGCGCCCTCGAGCGCCGCGACGGTCAGCTCCAGGGGGATACTGGACGGCAGCTCCTCGGCGCCCATCCAGCGCCGGAGCGAGGCGAACATGGGGTGAGCGACGAAATCCCGGGTGGGGTGCTGAATCCAGGCGTCGACGACGGGCTCGGCGGACATGTCCCGATCGGTCTACGATGTCGGCATGGGGAGCGAAAGCGCCGAACACTTCGACCTCGTCGTCATCGGCTCCGGGCCCGCGGGCGAGAAGGGCGCGGCTCAGGCCGCGTACTTCGGCAAGCGGGTCGCGGTGGTGGAGTCCGAGCCCGAGCCGGGCGGCGCCGCCGTCCACACCGGCACCCTGCCCAGCAAGACGCTGCGCGAGACCGCGCTCTACGTGTCGGGGTACCGCGCCCGCAACCTGTACGGTGTGGCCGTCGAGCTGGCCTCCGACGCGACGGTGCCGGCGCTGATCGCCCGCAAGAACGCCATCGCGGCCCAGGCCTCGCGCACCATCCGAGAGAATCTGGCCCGGCACACCGTGACCTACGTCCGGGGCCACGGCAGCTTCGAGGACGCCAACACCGTGCTGGTGAAAGGCCCCGAAGGCTCGCGGCGGCTTCACGGCGACTTCGTGCTGATCGCCACCGGCTCGCGCCCGCACCGTCCGAGCGACATCGACTTCACCGATCCGGGCATCGACGACAGCGACGAGATCCTCGGCATCGAGAAGCTGCCGGCGTCCCTCGCCATATTGGGTGGCGGTGTGATCGGTTGCGAGTACGCCTGCATGTTCGCTGCCCTGGGCGTGAAGGTGACGCTGGTGGATGCTCGCCCCGACATCTTGCCGTTCTTGGACGCGGAAATCGTCGAGCGGCTACGCGAGGCGATGGGCAACCTGGGCATCCGCATCGTGCTCGGCCAGCGCTGGAATCGCGTCGCGCGCGAAGGCTCGGTCATCGTCGCGGATCTCGGCGCCGAGCGCCTGGAGACCGAGTACCTGCTATTCGCCGCCGGCCGCATCGGCAACACCGAGAGCCTGGGCCTGGACCGCATCGGAGTGACCCCCAACGCCCGCGGATACCTGCAGGTGGACGCGACCTACCGTACGAGCGTGCCCAACGTGCTCGCTGCGGGTGACGTGATAGGGTTCCCCGCGCTCGCCTCCGCCAGCATGGAGCAGGGCAGGGTCGCGGTCTGCAAGGCCTTCGGCTTCGACTACAAGCAGGCCGTCGCCGAGATCGTGCCCTACGGCATCTACACCATCCCCGAGGTCAGCTCGGTCGGCGAGACCGAGCAGAGCGCCCGAGTGAAGGGCATGGACGTGGTGGTGGGCCGGGCGCTCTACCGCAACAACGCCCGCGGGCAGATCACCGGAGACGTCGAGGGCATCACGAAGCTGGTCGTCGAGCGCGGCAGCCGCCGCGTGGTCGGCGTCCACGTCATCGGCGAGCGGGCCACGGAGCTGGTGCACATCGGGCAGACCGCGCTGCACTGCGACGCGCAAGTCGATCTCTTCATCGA
The DNA here is from genome assembly GCA_015075635.1 of Polyangiaceae bacterium. NCBI lineage: Bacteria > Pseudomonadati > Myxococcota > Polyangiales > Polyangiaceae > Polyangiaceae bacterium. The sequence continues at coordinate 1,997,599 of JABTUA010000002.1, read as the reverse complement.
AATGGTATTCAACTATCCGACACTGGCGGAGAGCTACAAATACGCCGCCTACGAGTGCCTGGGTGCCCTCGCCCGGTCCCCCTGACGCCTCCGTTGAAATTCCGTAGGCCACCGGACCGGCCACCGGAGTATCATTTCGAGACTTACGTGACGGAGGGATTGGGCAAGCTGCCTGTGGCCGGCGACAAGCTCGCCGGCAAGTACACGATCCTGCGGGTGATCGGCGAGGGCGGCATGGGGGTGGTCTACGAGGGTCGCCACGACCGCCTTGGCCAGCGCGTGGCCATCAAGGTCCTGCGCGAGGCCGAGCGGAAGAACCCCGAGGTCGTGGCGCGGTTCGAGCGCGAGGCGCGCCTGGCGGCGAAGCTCAAGAGCCACAACGTCGCCCGGGTCAGTGACGTCGACGTGCTCGCGGACGGCACACCGTTCTTGGTCATGGAGTACCTCGAAGGCGTCGATCTCGACTTCGAGCTCACTCAGAGAGGACGCCTGCCCCTGGCCGAGGCGGTGGGCTATGTGCTCCAGGCTTGCTCCGCCGTGGCGGAGGCGCACGCCCTCGGCATCGTTCACCGCGATCTCAAGCCGCACAACCTGTTCCTGACGGACGACGGCGACGAGCGCGTGGTCAAGCTGCTCGACTTCGGCATCTCGAAGATCACGCAAGAAGAGCCCGACTCGGTCACGCTCACCCGCTCGTCGCTCGGGACACCGCTCTACATGTCGCCGGAGCAGATCCGCTCCGCCCGGGTTGCCGACCGGCGCTCGGACGTCTGGTCGCTCGGCGTGATCCTGTACGAGCTGACGACGGGGCGCCCCCCCTTCGACGGGGACGGCCCGGCCGCGGTGATCGCGGCCATCACGGCGGACGCACCGACGAACCCGAGCGAGCTCCGGCCGGAAATGAGCCGAGGGCTCGCCGACGCCATCATGCGCGCGCTCGAGAAGGATCCCGCTCGCCGCTTTCAAACGGTGGTCGAGCTCGCGGAGGCCCTGAAGGGGTTCGGCGCCGAGGGCTCCTGGGCGCCGCCGCCCCTGCACACCTCGTCACAACCGCGCATCACCATCCCCGACCTGCCGCGCATCTCCGCGGAGGCCATCACGATGCTCGACCCGCACGCCGGGCGCGACAGCTTCCCCGATCTCGGCGAGTCGCACGCGCCCGTGGCGACCTCGGCGCGGCCGGCGCCAGAGCCCGCTGCCTCTCCTCAGCGCCGTTCGCGCGCCCTGCTGTTCGCCGCGCTGGCCGTGCTCTCCGCCGCGGGTGCGGTCGTGGCCTGGCGATTCTCCCAGACCGGCCCCGAGCTGGCTTCGAGCCCGGCGGTCGCGGCGCCACCCGTCACGGCGCCCGCGCCGGCGCAACCCGAGGCCGCCCGCGAGCGGCCGGCTGCCCCAGTCGTCACTCCAGCGAACGAAGCCCCGAGCGTCGATGCAGGCCCGCGCGCCCCCAGGCACAAGGCAGTGGTCGGTGGGGCGAGGGTCGGCGCTCCCGTGCCGAGCGCTGTACCCTCGCCCAAGCCAAGCGCGGCGCCACCGCCTCCTCCGCCTCAGAACCCCGACAACCCGCTGCACCTATGAGCCAGCTCGCCCGCCTCCTGCCGCTCGCGCTCGCGGTCTTCGTGCTGTGCACGCGCGCGCCGAGCGCCCGGGCCGACGAGAAAGTGCCCCCTGCGGAGACCGAGGGCGCTTCGGCGAAGGCTGCCGCGTTGAAGTCCCAGGGCGACGACGCCATGCAGCGCCTCGACTACGGCGCGGCGCTCGCCCTCTACGACGAAGCCTACGCGCTCGAGAAGAACCCGGCTTTGCTCTACAACCGGGGGCGCGCGCTGCAGGCGCTCCGCCGTTTCCCCGAAGCGCTGGACGCCCTGGAAGCATTCGAGCGCGAGGCGCCACCCGAGCTCCGGGCTCGGGTGCCCAAGCTCGCCGAGTTGGTCGGCGAGGTGCGCGGCAAGGTCAGCTCGCTCTCGCTGAGCGCGAACATCGCCGGTGCGCGCATCGTCGTGGGCCAACGCGTGATCGGGACCACGCCGCTCTCCGGCCCGCTGCGACTCAACGCCGGGACGGTGAGCCTGGAGGTGTCCGCGGACGGCTACCACCCGTTCAAGAAGCGAGTCGAGCTGCCCGCTGGCGGACGCGTCGAGCTCTCGGTCGAGCTGCGCTCCAAGAGCACTTCCGGCGTCCTCGAAGTCAGCTCCCCCGTGGCGGGCGCTGCCGTCTGGGTGGATGGCAGGCGCGCGGGGACGGTACCCGTGCAGTCCGTGCTCGGCGCCGGCACTCACGAGGTCGTGGTGCGACGGGAGGGCTACGAGGCGGCGACCACCACCGCCGTCGTGCGGGTGGGCGAGACCAGCCGCCTCGACGTGCCGCTCAGCGCACCGCCAGGCATCACCTCGCGCTGGTGGTTCTGGACTGGCGTCGGCGCGGTGGTCTTGGGCGGCACCGCGCTCACCATCGCCTTGCTCACCGAGCGCGATCCCGAGTCAGGAAACATCCCGCCAGGACAAGTCTCCGGACCGTTGGTCCGCTTCTGAGTCATGAAAACTCCGCGAACACCCCGTCTCCGCTGGGCGCTGATCGTGCCGGGGCTCGCGTTCGCGGCTTGTCGCGAGCCCACTCAGGTCACCTTGCACCTCAGCACCGACGCGAAGTGCGTGGACGTGCAAGGCACCAGCATCACCGTCGGCGCGCACGGCAAGACCGAAGACAAGGACCCGGCGGCGCGCACGACCGCGTGCAGCGACCCCAGCGGGACCATCGGCACGCTGGTCGTGGTCCCGAGCGGAGACAAGGACGACGAGGTGTCCGTGCGGGTCGTTACCGGGGTGGGGAAGAGCGCAGAAGCCTGCGTGAAAGACGGCTACGTCGGTGGCTGCATCGTTGCCCGCCGCACGCTGCGCTTTTTGCCGCACACTCCGGTGGACCTGCCCATCGCGATGAGCGTGGACTGCCTGGACGTGCCGTGCGAGGCCACCCAGACCTGCGTCGGGGGCAAGTGCGTGTCGAGCCAGACGCTGTGCAGCGAAGGCGGCGACTGCAAGCTGAAGCAGCCGGCGCCCGACGGGGGCGCGCCGGACACCGGGACCGGCGGGGCGGCGGGCTCCGGCGGGACCGGCGGCGCCGGTGGCGGCGGTGGCGCCGCAGGCGGCGGTGGCGCCGCAGGCGGCGGTGGCGCCGCAGGCAGCGAAGCGGGCAGCGACGCCAGCGATGCGGGCAGCGACGCGGCCGACGCGCCCAGCGACGTGAGCGTCACCTGCAGCGGTACGATGGCGGAGTGTGACGGCAACCTGGCCCAGACCTGCGAGACGGATCTCGCCACCAGCGCCGCGAGCTGCGGCAAGTGTGGGCGCAGCTGTCTCGGCGGGACGTGCACCGCGGGAACGTGCTCGCCGGTGACGTTGTACACCGCCACCACGGGCTTCCCGTCGCGCCTCGCCCTCGACGCCACCCACGTGTACTTCGTGGACTACACCGGCGGCTCGGTGCGCCGCATGCTGAAGGACGGCACCGGAATCGAGTTGCTCGCCGGGGGCAAAGAGTGCAACCGGATCGCGGTGGACGCGACCCACGTCTACTGGACGGAGGCCGTCTCGAAGCTCGTGCGCCGCGTGCCGAAGACCGGCGGCACTCCGGAGAACCTGGCCACCGGCAACAACTCGGCCATCGGCATCGCCCTCGATGGCGCGAACGTGTACTTCAGCGAGAACTCTTCGGTGGGCGCCGTGAACAAAGTGGCCAAGACCGGCGGAGCCATGGCCGCGCTTTCCACCAACGTGCCCTGGCCCCTCGAGCTCGCCCTCACCTCGACCCACGTCTACTGGACCACCTTCGAGAACAACGGCGCGATTCGCCGGGCACCGCTGGGCGGCACTACGCCGGAGGTCGTGGCGACGAACGTGACCAACAGCTTCGCCATCGCGATCGACGCCGGGAACCTGTACTTCACCGCCATCGGCGTCGGCGCCAACAAGGGCCAGATCCAGTACATTCCGCTGAGCGCCGCGCTGCCGGCGACCCCCACCACGCTGGCGAGCGCGCAGCCGAACCCCCGCGGCATGGCGGTGGATGCGACTCACGTCTACTGGACGAACGCCGACGGCCCCAGCGTCGTGAAGATCGCCAAGGATGGCAGCGACCAGCTGAAGCCCACGGTGATCGCCACCGGTGGCGTCGAGCCGCTGGGTATCGCGGTGGACGACGTGGCGGTCTACTGGGCCGACGACAAGGCCGGCACGATCAAGCGCATCGCCAAGTGAAGCTCGGATGGCCCTCATCAAGCGCCGCCCCAAGGTGCAGGTGCTGGTGCCCCGACTGGTGCACCCGGGTGAGAAGTTCGAGACGGTGTTCGAGCTCGACGTCGCCCGGCCGGTGCCCATCGAGCACTTCGACGTGGAGCTCCGGGGCCGAACCCGCGTCGCCGTGGGCGATCAGGGCTACGCGGACGCAGGTGTGCCGCTGCACCTGGCCGCGCGGCTCTCGGGCCCCACCGAGCTTCAGCCGGGCAAGCTGCGCTTCCCCTGCCGGTTCTCGCTGCCGCCGAGCGCGCCGCCGACCTTCCACGGCCGCATCGTCCGAGTCAGCTACGTGCTCGGCGCCGAGATCGCCATCCCCTGGTGGGTGGACGTGGAGCGCGCGTTCGAGCTGACGCTGGCGCCGACGCCCTACGGCGGCGGTCGCTCGCCCAAGCCTCTGCTCTACTCGAGCGCGCCGGACGGTCCCGCCGAGCGCGAGCCGCACGCCGAGGTCAGCCTCGCCGACGGCGTCGTGCAACCGGGCGAAGTGCTCCGGGGCGCCGTGGCACTCGGGAATGTGGCCTTCGCCCGCTACACCGGCATCCGCATCACGCTCACCGGCTGGGAGTACGCCCACGGTATGGAGCGGCAGGGAGAGTTCGGGGGCTGGCAGATCGACGTCCCGGTGTCCGAAGCCCGCGAGGGAGAGCCCATCGCGTTCGACCTCCGTGTTCCGGACGTTCCGCCGAGCTTCTCCAGTGAAACCTTTCGGGTGTGGTGGACCCTCGAGGTCACCGTGGCCCGACGGCTCGCCGGGGCTCTGGTGGTGTCGTTGCCGATCGTGATCTTGCCCCCCGGGGGCGGCGGCGAGGACAAGGGTGCCCTGCGCCTGATGCGTGCGCCGCCCACCGTGGGCAACGCGCGGGTGCAGCGGGTGTGGAGCGACGTCGCGACGCGAGCGGGGATGCGCCTCGAAGGAGAGCGGCTCGAGGCCCGCGCCGGCGCCGTGGACGTGGCGCTCTACCGCGACAGCGCCGAGGGCCGCCCCAGGTTGGTCGCCGAGCTCGGGTTCCCGAACCTTGGGCTGGACCTCCAGAGCGGCTCCGGCGGCGTGCTCTCGCGGCTCTGGAGCAAGGAGGGCGTCGTGATGCGCGAAGGGACCGTGTTGACCGGTCGTGACGAGATTCAGGTGCGAGCGCTGGTCGCGCTCGTCGAACCGGGGCTTCGCTTCGTCAAGGTCCGCCGCTTCGACGACGACCGACTCGTGCTCGAGCGGGCCGGCGCTGGACTCACGGTCGAGCCAGTGCTCGACCTCGCGCGCTCGGCACTCGAGCTCGCTCGCCGCGTCCCCGAGATCGCGCTCTCTCTGCCCGCTCCCGCCGGCATCGAGCTCGCGGCGTGGCAGGAGGCCGCCCGCGCGTTGTCCGGCGAGCTTCGCCCCGCCCGCCCGTCGGTCACGGGTGAGCTCGGCGGGCGGCGCGTCGAGCTCACCCAGCTCTGGGCGCCCGGAGCCGCGGCGTCCGGGGTGGAGATCGCCGTGCTCGCCAGCTCGCCCATTCCGGAGCGGTTCCACGCGGGCGTCGGCAGCTTCACCGGCGAGGCGCGGGCCATCGCCGACGAATGGGCGGATCAGGACGCGGAGCTCGCCGTGCGCGCGGACCGAATCACGCTGGTCATGCCCGGAACGCTCACCGAGGCCGAGCCGGTGCTCGCCCTGGCGGAGAGCCTCGCGAAGCTCGCGGACGCGCTCGGGCGGCGAGGCGCGTACCGCTGACTCGGCATTCGCAGTCTTGGCATGAGCAGATCGCGATCTGCCACGGAGGCCCAGACCCACGAGAACACCGGCGAACGCGCTTCGCGACGACCCTTGGAAGTCCCACCCCTCCGGGTGTTCCGCAGCGGCTCCGGAGGGGGATACCCGGAGGGCCGGAGGGGTGGGCCGGAGCACTCCCGCTATCCGGTGGGGGTTGTCGCCTGGCGATTCCTCATCGGGTCTCGAGGGAACCTCGAAGGAAGCAGGGAGGTGCGGCTATCGCGGGCCGCGAAGAAGCAGAACCCGAGGATGAAGCCGAGGTGTTGGAGCCGCTCGCTCGGGTGGTAGAGTCGCGCCCATGCTGAAGCGCGCGTATCCGGCCCTGCCCCTCCTCGGTCTTCTCGTCGTCGCCTGCGACGACGAGAAGAAACCCGAGCCGACGAAGGCGTCCGCGACCCCGGCCGCGACGGTCGCCCCGGCGCCCGCGCCGTCGGCGACGGCCGACAAGCCGAAGGAAGAGAAGAAGGCGCGACCGAAGAAGACCGCCGCCGACTGCCCCAAGGGGCCCGCCGTGGCCTTCGACGACAAGGCGGTCGAGGCGGAGGTCAGGAAGAAGATCGGCAAGGCCGACGGCGACATCACGCAGGCCGATCTCGGCAAACTGAAGAGCCTGAACATCTCTCAGGTCGAGACGCACCAGCTCGACCCCTGCGTGATGCCGCACGCCAAGAACCTGAAGGAGCTGTTCCTGGGTCCGGGGGATCTCGACGACCTGTCGCTGCTCTCCGGCATGTCGCAGCTCGAGTCGCTGCGCGCCAGCATCAACAAGGTGGCCGACCTCACGCCGCTCGAGAAGCTGACCAAGCTCGATCGGCTCGATCTCGGGCGCACACAGGTCACGAACCTCGCCCCGCTGGCCAACCTGAAGAACCTCACCGAGCTCGCGATCGACGACACACCGGTGCGCGACCTGTCGCCGATCGCGGGTCTGACGAAGCTCGAGCGGCTGAGCATCCAGCGCACTCAGGTCAAGGACTACACCCCCCTCAAGGACATGAAGGCGCTGAAGTTCCTGTACGTCGCGGGCACCCCCGAGGGCGATCTCGGCCCGATCCAGCCGCTGCGCGACAAGGGCCTCAAGGTCATCGACCAGTGAGTCAGCTCGCGGCGCCGGCGATCTCCGGCGTGCCCGCGGGTGCTCTCGCGGGCGCCCGCATGCGAGTGAGCTCCACCCACTCGTCCCACTCGGCGCCCCAGCCGGCGTAGTGGATCTTGTAGAACCCGTTCTTGACGGCGACGACCTCGGCGGGCCACCAGCTGCCGTGCCACTCGACCTCGATGCGCTGGCCGACCCGGGTGCTCTTCAGCGCCACGGCCGGCCGCCGGGGAGCGGCCGGGGCAGCCGTTCGCAGCCGCTCCGGCCCCACCCACTCGTCCCACTCGGCGCCCCAGCCGGTGTAGTGGATGCGGCTCACGTCGCCGCGGGTCTCCAGCACCTCGGCTGCCCACCACTGCCCACCCCAGAGCACCTCGACGGCGCGAGCCGTCGCGACGCGCGGCGCCACGGCGCGGGCGGGTCGGGTCGGTTTGGCCTGGAAAGCCGTCGCCGGTCGGGCGGGCTTGGATTCTGCGGCCGCAGGCAAGGCCAGGAGGAGCAGCGACAACCCGATGACCATCCGACGCAGCATGGGGACCACCTTTCCTCGAAAACGCGCGGACCCAGTCCCTCCTTACGCGCGGGACGCGCCGAAGATTTCTTCGCCCCCTGGCGGGAGCCGTGCCTACAGCTCGATCTGCGAGCCGACTTCCATCACCCGGTCCGAGGGGACGTTGAAGAAGGTCGAGGCGCGCTGGGAGTTGCGGCTCATGAAGGCGAACAGGTGCTCGCGCCAGACGGCCATGCCCTCGCGCTTGGTCGCGAGCAGGGTCTCGCGCCCCAGGAAGAACGTGGTGTGCTCGAGCGACCAGTCCTCGAGGTGCCGCTCCTCGAGCAGCTGGGGGATGTCCGGCTGCTCCATGAAGCCGTAGCGAGCGACGACGCGCCGGAAGCCTTCTGGCAGGTCCTCGACCGTCACGCGTTCGTCCGCCATCACGCGGGGCTGCTCGGTCGTCAGCACTGTGAGCAAGATCACTTGCTGGTGCACGACGCGGTTGTGCGTGAAGTTCTGCATCAAGGCGGGCGGCGTGCCGTCGGCGTTGCTGGTCATGAAGACGGCGGTCCCCGGAACGCGCGCCGGACGCTCGATGCGCATCAGCTCGAAGAAATCGCCCAGCGGGATCATCTGTTCGCGCCAGCGCTGGCCGAGGATGCCGCGCCCGTCCTTCCAGGTGGTCATCATCGCGAAGATGGTGCCGGCGATGACCAGAGGGACCCAGCCGCCGTGCGGGATCTTGACCAGCTGCGCGCCCCAGAAGCCCACGTCCACCACCAAGAGGAGCAGCGTGAGGCTGACCGCCGCGGGCGCGCTCCAGCCCCAACGATGCCGCGCCACGACGTATGCCAGGAGCGTGGTGATGACCATGGTGGTGGTGACGGCGATGCCGTAGGCCGCCGCGAGCTTCGACGAAGAGCCGAAGCCCAGGACCAGCACGATGGTCGAGATCATCAGCATCCAGTTGATGGTCGGCACGTAGATCTGGCCGATCTGCGTGGACGAGGTGTGCTTGACCTCGATGCGCGGCCAGAACCCCAGCATCATGCCCTGGCGCGTGTAGGAGAACGCGCCGGAGATCACCGCCTGAGACGCGATGATGGTGGCCATCGTCGCCAGCACCAACATCGGGTAGAGCGCCCAGCTCGGGGCCGAGCGGTAGAACGGATTCGATGCGAGCTCCGGGCTCTCCAGCAGGAGCGCTCCCTGGCCGAAGTAATTCGTGAGCAGCGCCGGTCCGACCAGGAAGATCCAGGTGACCTGGATCGGGCGGCGCCCGAAGTGTCCCATGTCGGCGTAGAGCGCCTCGCCCCCGGTGACGACCAGGAAGACGGCGCCGAGCACGAGGAACCCGGCGAGCTTGTTCTCCGCGAGGAAGCGCACCGCGTGGTGCGGGCTCAGCGCCTCCAGGACCCCGGGGTGCGCGATGATGTGGGTGGCGCCGATCACCGCGAGCACGGTGAACCAGATCAGCATGATGGGGCCGAACACGGCGCCGATGCCGGCCGTGCCGCGCTTCTGCACCATGAACAGCCCGATCAAGATCACGATCGTGGTCGGGATGACGAAGCGCTTCAGCCCCGGCGCGGCGACCTCCAGCCCCTCCACCGCGCTGAGCACGGAGATGGCAGGGGTGATCATGCCGTCGCCGTAGAGCAGCGAGGCCCCGAAGATGCCGAGCACGATCACGAGCTTCGGCCCGAGCTTGCCTTTGATGCTCGAGAGGGCCAGGGCCATCAGCGCGAGCTCGCCACCTTCGCCGCGGTTGTCCGCGCGGAGCACGTAGACCAGGTACTTGATGGTCACGACGATGAACAGGGCCCAGGCCATCAACGACAGCACGCCCAGCACGTTGCCCCGCGTCGCAGCGATGGCGTGGTCGCCGTGGAAGCACTCGCGGAAGGCGTAGAGCGGGCTCGTGCCGATGTCGCCGTAGACGACGCCGAGGGCGCCCAGCGCGAGCGGACCCAGGCGGCCGTGACCGCCCTGACCGCCATGACCGGCGGCACGGCGGCTGACCGCTCCGGGAGCCGCTGCCCTCGCGCTCCTCGCAGCGGGCTCGGGCTCGGGGGCCGGCTCGGGTTCGGGCGCAGGCTCGGGTTCGGGTTCGGGTTCGGGTTCGGGTTCGGGTTCGGGCGCAGGCTCGGGTTCGGGCGCAGGCTCGGGCTCGGGAGCACGCTCGGGCTCGGGAGCCGGCTCGGGCTCGGGCTCGGGAGCCGGCTCGGGCTCGGGCTCGGGAGCCGGCTCGGGCTCGGGCTCGGGAGCCGGATCGGGCTCGGGCTCGGGAGCGGGCTCGGGCTCGGGAGCCGGCTCGGGAGCCGGCTCGGGCTCGGGCTTGGGAGCCGCCTCGGAGACCGGTTCTGGAGGCTCTCCGTCGCTCGGAGCGGCGGGGTCTTTGATGTCGGAGTCGCTCACGGCGTACTCCAGCCCCGGGCACGAGACGCAAAACGGTGATGTCGTGTCATCTGTCGCTCCTCGACTTCCTACCGAGCGTCAGCGCGCGAGCAGCGCGCCCTGGGGTGTCGGAATCGGAGCGAGGTGCCCCGGGGATTTCTCCCTTCTCCCCGAGCCAGCCCGAAGCATTCGTGCTGGCACCCAGACCCGGCTCCCGCCGAAGGTCGGCGGGATTCGGCTGTGTGTCTCTCTCTTCGTTCTTTGGGGTCGAGAGACGCCATCGATCTACCGCCGGGCGTCACGCGGGTCAACCGCGGAGCCAGGTGCCCGATTGCGCTGGTGGAGCCCGCCGTCGCGGGGCACGCTCGCGTCACGCCCATGAGCGCTCCGACCGTTGCCTGGTTCGACGGCGCCCTCGTGCCGTTCGCCGACGCCCGCGTCCCCATCGAAGACCGCGGCTTGCAGTTCGGCGAGAGCCTGTACGAGGTCGTCGCGGTGAGCGACGGCGAGCCCCGCTTGCTCGATCAACACGCGAAACGCATGAGCGAGTCGGCGAAGCTCTTGGGCATCGAGTCGGGTGTGCCGCTGCCCGAGCGCTGGCAGGAGCTCACCCGCGAGCTGCTCCGGCGCGAACGACTCGTCGAGGCGCTGCTCTTCGCGCAGGTGACCGGAGGCACGGCGCCGCGCGCGCACCTGCCGGCGGAGCCACCCGAGCCGAGCTTCTTCGCCTACCTCCGGCCGTTCCGTTTCCCGCGCGCCGAGGAGGTCCGACGCGGCATCCGCGCCATCACGCGGCCCGACGTGCGCTGGGCGCTCTCGGATCTGAAGACCTCGATGCTCCTGCCGGCGGTGATGGCCCGACGCGAGGCGGCGGCGCGAGGCGCGGCGGAGGCGCTGTTCGTGGGAGAGGACGGCAACGTCCGCGAGGGCGCGGCGAGCAACGTGTTCCTGATCGAGCGCGATCGGCTGCTCACGCCCGCGCGTTCGCACCACCTCTTGCCGGGCTTGACCGGACCTCTGGTGGAGGGTCTGGCGAGGCGCCTGGGCCTGGAGGTCGGCGCGGCCGAAATCCCGGTCGAGCGACTGCTCCGCGCGGGCGAGGTCTTCGTGACCTCGACCACGCTCCTGGTGATGCCCGTCGTGGAGATCGACGGCCACGCCATCGGAGCCGGCTGCCCGGGGCCGCGGGGCGAGGCGCTCGGGGCGCTGCTCCGCGAGGCCTGGAAGCTCGACTGACGTTCCGGATTGACGGGTCGCCCACCCGCGAGAACTCTCGGGCGCCATGGCGGTCGAGCGGGGCGCGCGTGCGCGCCTTCGGTACAGGTGGGAAGAGTTCCTGAGCGGTGGAGCGGGCAAGCAGCTGCTCTTCCTGTTCGCGCTGACGATGCTCTTGGTCGTGCTGTTCGCAGCCATTTCGCTGGCCGCTGGGGCTGTCGGGGTCGAGATGGCCGAAGGTGGCCTGCTGGACCGCGCGTGGTTCTATTTCACTCGGGTGATCGACCCGGGGACCATGGGTGGCGACGCCGGCAATCCCAATCGGTTCGTCTCCACGCTGGCGACCGTCGCCGGTGTGGTCGTCGCGGGCCTGCTCATCTCCTCTCTGGCCGGCAACTTCCAGGAGCGGCTCGATGCCATCAAGCGCGGCATCTCGCCGGTCATCGAGCACGACCACTTCCTGATCCTCGGTTGGTCCGAGAAGGTCTTCAGCGTCATCGACCAGCTCTCGGAGGCCAACATCGAGAAGGGGCGCATCGTGGTGGTCGTGATGGCCGAGCAAGACAAGGTCGCGATGGAGGAGGCGCTGCGCGACAAGGTGCAGCACCCGAAGCGCGTCAAGCTGGTGGTCCGCTCCGGCAGCTCGGTCGCGTTGAACGACCTGGCGAAGGTCAGCTTCGAGCGCGCGCAGGCGGTGGTGGTGCTGGTGGACGACGCGCAGCGCGACCAGCCCTACCGAGCGGACGGCCGCGTGATCAAGACGCTGATGGCCCTGTACAACCACCCGGACGGGCGCGGCCGCATCGAGCAGATCAAGGTCACCGCCGAGGTCATGCTGTCCGAAAGCCGGGAAATCGCGCTGATCGCCAGCCGCGGCCGGGCTCAGGTCATCAACACCAACGAGATGATCTCCAAGGTCATCCTTCAGACTTCGCGCATCAGCGGGCTGTCCCTGATCTACGACGAGCTGTTCCGCTTCGAGGGCAACGAGGTCCACTACGCGCGCTTCCCGCAGGTCGTGGGCCGGCGCTTCGCCGACCTGTTGCTCGAGTTCCCCAACGCCTGCCTGGTCGGTGTGGGCAAGGCCGATGGCTCGGCCCACCTCCTGAACCCACCCGCTGACCACGTGATCGCGCCGGACGAGGAGCTCCTGCTCCTGGCGGAGGACGATCACATCCGCTGGCAACCCTACCAGGGGCCCCTCCGGGTGGAGCAGATCCAGATCCCGTCGCCGCCCGCGGCGGACAAACCCGTCGAGCACCTGCTGGTGCTGGGCTACAACGAGAAGCTCTTCCCCATCCTCAAGGAGTTCGACTCCTACGTGGGCCAAGGCTCGACCGTCACGCTGATCAACTCGGTTTCGCTGGAGGAGCGCGAGCGCGAGATCGCCGACAAGTGTGGCTCGCTGGGGAACATCAAGGTGCAGCACCTGGTGGGTGACTTCACCAATCGCCATGTGCTCGAGCAGGTGCGTACCGAGCGTTACCCGATGGTCATGGTGCTGGGCGACGCCTCGGGTGCGCACGGGCTGGACGAGAGCGAGGCCGCGGACACCCGGGCCATCATCGCGCTGCTCCTGCTCCGCGACTTCCGCCACCGCGCAGGGGTCCACGGTCAAGAGGTGTGCAGCGAGATCCTCGACCCCAGAAACCGCGATCTGGCGGCGACGACCGAGATCAACGACATCGTGATCAGCAACGAGATGGTGAGCATGGTGCTGGCCCAGGTCACCCACGAGCCCCGGGTTCGGCCGGTGATCGAGGATCTGTTCCAGTCCGAGGGCAGCGAGATCTACCTGAAGGACCTGACGCGCTACGTCCCGCCGGGGCAGCCGACCACGTTCGAGTACCTGACCGTGGCGGCCAAGGCCCGCGGTGAGGTGGCGCTGGGGATCCAGATCCACGTGAACGACCCCGCGCAGCGCTACGGTGTCCACCTGAACCCGTGGCAGTTCCGCCAAGCAGCCATCACGCCCAAGAAGGGCGATCGCCTGATCGTGCTGGCCGAGGACGACGGCTGAGGCCTACTTCACGGCGAGCAGCGCGTTCACGTCGAAGAGGCCGCCGTCGATGGGCGCCACGGCCGAGCCGCGGGAGTAGACGTCGAAGCCGGCGTAGCCCGCCTTCTTGTAGTGCTCGAAGTCCTGCGCCCAGGTGTTGGAGGTGCTCATCTGCACGTTCAGGCGCACGTCCGCCGAGGCCGGGGAGGTGAGGGCGAGGAGCGCGTAGAGCACCGGCTGTTCGGCGTGCGGGTCGAGGCCATCGGCCAGCTTCACCAGGTTGTCGAACAGGGCCAGGGCCTCACGGGCTCTAGCCTGGCTCAGCGAGCCGGCGGTGGCCTTGTCGTAGTCGGGCCGGTTCCCGGCATCGACGGGGAAGCGGATCTCCACGGTCCGCGGACCCACCGGCCCGATGTTCTGGATCACGGCCTTCTCCGCCGCCATCAGCTTCTCGTAGCCGAGTGCGCGGGCTTTGTACTCTGCCGCCATGGCGTCGAGCACGGCGCCGTCCTTGGCGTCCGGAATCGAGGCGCGCTTGGTCTGGATCGCGGCCTCGCTCGCGCCGCGGTCGATGAGGACCGCGCGCAGGTACGCCGAGAGCGCGTTCCTGAGCTCGAACTCGCTCTTCTTGGTGAACATCGCGCCGAGCGCCTCGTCGTCGAGGCGCAGATCCACGACCAGAGAGCTGGGCGGCCCGACCAGCGACGCCGCCGGCTCGAGCGTGGCCTGCGCGGTCAGCCGCAGCGTGCCCGCCTTCATCACCAGGTCCTTCGCGGCGGGCTCGAGGCCGCTCAGCGTGGCGGCGAGGGCGCTCGCGCCGTCCGCGCGGAGCTGAACTACCTTGGGGTCGTCCAGCACGGAGAGGCGGCAGGGGTCGAACGCCTGGCTGTTCGGGCAGGACTCGACCACGTAGCGCTGGAGCTCGTTGCCCGGCTTCTCGACGGCCTCGAGCGCCGGCTTGCCGCCCAGGCTCTGGATCACCGCATCCAGGTGATCGAGCAGCTTGTCGCGCTCCATGTAGTCGTCTCCCTCCTCGACCTGGAGGATCAGGTTGGCCTCTCCCTGCGCCGGCAGCGTCGGGTCCTCGGGGTCGAACACCAGACCGCTCATGCCGATGCGCGTGTAACCGTGAGAGGAGAAGAACCAGCCGCTCTGCTTGTGCAGTCCGTCGAAGAGCAGCGTGCGCGCGCCGCCCGGGGTCTGGATCACCACCGACCCCTGGGTCTCCTCGATGGTCTTGAAGAAGCTCATGCCGAACACGTCCACGCCGGCGTGGGACGTCGCCGACACGCCGGAGCGCGACAGGTCGAACTCGGCGATCACGCCCGGGTCACCCTGCGTCGAGAGCGCCTGCGCCAGTCGGATGTCGCCGCGCAGGGCCTGGGCCAGCGCCTGCTCCAGCGCCTTCGGATCGGTCGGGGCGTCGAGCCGGAAGCGCAGGCGCGCCACCGAGAGCCGGGTCTCTTGCTTGGTCTTGGCGGCGCGTGTCGCGATGAAGCTCAGCTTCGCGTTCATCTGGTTCTGGAGCGCCTTCTCCACCAGGCGTCCGAGGTCGAGGTCGAAGCCCGCGACGGCGACCTTGCTCTTGACCAGCCCCTGGATGCCCCAGCCGTCGGTGAGCGCGACGCTGGCGCTCTGCACCTTGGCGTTGGACACGCCAACGTCCACCACCACCTGATCACCGGACAAGCGCACGAGCTGCACGTCCATCTGCCCGCGCAGGTGCGCGCGCAGGCCGCCGGAGAGCACGAGGTTGTAGCTGACGCCGGCCGCGGGCGTGGCCACGAGCAGCGGCACGCCAACGCCGAGGTTCAGGCCGACGCCGCCGGAGCCGCTCAGCGCCAGGAGCTCCCCGGGCTTCATCGCGCGAACGTCGTTCACGCTGCGCGGCATCACGAAGCCGCGCGCGCCTTTCAGCGCCGCGAGCGGGGCTCCGCCCAGCGCTCCGGCCTCGCTCTGGAATGGCGCGATCACGCGGGTCGTGAGGTTTGCGCCCAGGTCGAAGCCGAGCGCCACGCTCGCCCCGCCCAGGCCTCCGACGGAGAGGCCCCATTTGTGGCCGAATGCGGCGGACGTCTGGAAGGCGAACTCGCCGTACACGGTGTCGCCCGACGAGTGCAGGTGATCGCGGCGGAGCTGGTTCACCTCGGTGGTCAGCTCGCGCTCGCCGTAGGCGACGGCAAGGCCGGTGGCCAGGTTGTCCAGGTTCCCGAGCGTCAGGTCGTTCTGGGCCTTCGCGGCAGTGGCGTAGACCATTGGCTCGCCGAGCTTGATGCCCGCGTAGTCGCTGATGCTCAGCGCGTCGTTCAGGCCGTCGGAGGCGAAGCCTGCGCCCACGCTCAGGAGGTCGCCCAGATCGAGCTTCTTGGCGTCGCGCCAGAGGGCGGTGATGGAGCCCCAGCCGTCGCATTTGCCCTCGCAGCTCACGCCCAGGTTCTGCCCGGGCTCACCGGGGTCGCCGCCGGCGCTCTCCGAGGTGCTGCAACCCAGGGCCAGAGCGCCGATCAGCGCCCATGACAAGCTCACGGTCCGGATCATCCGGTCAGCTTAGCGCGGGCCCCGTGGCGCGCGGGAGCGCCAATGTTGCATGCTCTCGGGCGCATGCGCGTCCTCGGCTTCGTGGCGCTGGCCGGAGCGGCGCTGTTTCTGCCCGCCGCTGTTGCCGCCGCGTGGCTATACCCCGGCGGCACCTGGTGCGATCCGAGCGCCATCGGGCACCGATTCTGGGGGAACTTCGTCTGCGATCTGCTCCACGCGACCAGCCTGAACGGGCGGCCGAATCCCGGGGCGACCGTCGCGCGACTCGGGATGTTCGCGCTGATCGGCAGCATGGCGTCGCTGTTCGCCGGCCTGCCGTCGCTCTGGCCGGCGCGGCGCCGGGTGGGCGTCGCCGTCCGCTGCCTGGGTCTGCTCGCGACCCTCGGCATGATCGGCGTGCCGCTCTTGCCCTCGGACCGCTACGGCGCGTGGCACGGCGTGGCGGTGATGGCGGCGGGCGGCCCCGGCTTCGTCGCCGTCGCGCTGGCGCTCCACGCACAGCTCCGCTCCCCGAGCACCGCGGCGACCGGTCGAGTTGGAGTCGCAGCGCTCGCCGTTTCCGCCGTCGACATGGCGCTCTACGTCCATCACTGGTCCTCGAGGAGCGACTGCTCGACGCTCTTGCCGATCGTGCAGCGTTTCGCCATGGGCCTGACGCTCGCGTGGATGGTGGCCTCGGCGCGCGACCTGATACGCTCTCGGGTATGAACGTGCTCGCCCTCGAAGCGGTCCACCACACGAGCTTGCTCCAGCGCGCGGCGTCGCCGGCCTTCGTGGGCGCCACGGCGCGCATCCTGCCCAGCCAGGCCCTGGCCTTCGTGGCTCGAGGCCACGTCGCCGGGGTGCTCGGTCCCGGCGAGCACGTGCTGGATCCGCGTGTCATCGCCTTCCTGGGACCCATCGTGCAGCAGCGGCCCGGCACCGCCATCCTGGGTGACGACGTGTTCTGGGTGAAGATGGGCGTGGCGGAGAGCTTCCAGGTCGGCGGCGCGCTGGACCCAGTGCTGGATCCTGCCGTGGGCGAGAAGGTGACGCCGCGGCTCGACGCGCGCGTGTCGCTCGTCGTGAGCGATCCGGTGCGCTTGATCCACGGGCTCGCGGGAAAGACCGACCAGGGCGCAGTGGAGCAGTGGGTGAAGGCCCACCTCTTGCGCCACGCCCTCGAGCTCGCGAAGCAGGTCCCGCGCCTGAGCGAGCTGGTGGCAGAGGCGAAGCTCCCAGAGCGCGCGCAGGCGCTGGGTCGCGCCGCCGCGCCGGGCCTCGCGGAGCTCGGGCTCGGGCTCACGAGCGCGGAGATCGTCGCGTTCGTGGTGCCCGATCACGTGGCCTCGCGCCTCCGGCTGATGGGTGGAACGCTGACCCACTACTCCGACGCGCCCGGTCCGCCGTCGCTCGGCGAAGGCGCGCGAGTGCGGACCAGTCGCGGCTCGGAGTGGTACTCGGGGCGCGTGGGGAAGGTCGTGGAGAACCGCGCCGAGATCATCTGGGACGTGTCGGGGGAGCGCTCGGAGGTCGCGCTGGCCGAGCTCGAGCCGGAGCCGGCGTACCCGGGCGCGTTCACGCCGGGCACGCGCCTCCTGGCGCAGTGGCCCGACGGGGGCTTCTACCCGGCGACCGTGCGCGTCTACAACGGCACGCTCTACGAGGTGGTGTGGGCCGACGGCTCGACGTCTTGGCTCGGACCGGGGCAGGTGAAGATGGGCTGAGTCAGCCCTTCTTGGACTGCTCGAGGCGCACCGTGCGCTCGATGGGCTTCGTCTTCTCGATGGGCTTCGTCTTCTCGATGAGCTCGGTCTTGTCTTGTCGCAGCGCGGCGATGTCGTGCTCGAGCGTCGCTTCGCCCGGGCTCTTCTTCATGCGCATCAAGCCGAAGCCCGCGGCGACCACGCCAGCGAGCTCGATGGCCAGGAACAGGAGCACGGTGGCGCCGGGCCAGCCTTCCACGGTCATGCCGTAGATGCGCGCAGCCGCGACGCCGAGCAGCGACAGGAGCGCGCACAGGAGGCCGGGGAGCTGCCACTCGCGGCGCATGGCGGTGACCGCCAGGAAGATCCCCAGTCCGATCTCGATGCCGCCGTAGAAGGCGCGGAGCTCGATGGATCCGAGCTTGCCGGCGGCCGTGATGCCGGCGAACGCGGCGAGCTTGGTCGGAGCCAGGAGGAAAGCGACGCCGAACGCGACGAAGGCGGCGGAGAGCGCGAGCAAGACGGCGCGGGGCGCGCCCGAGGTCGGCTCGGGATCGGACATGGGGCGAATCTAGCCAGCGGCGCCCAACGGAGCCACAATCATCGAGTCATGAGCCCGGCGGAGCGCAAGCGCGAGCTGGTCGCCTTGGTGGAGAGCGTCACCGAAGCGCGGCTTTCGGCCCAGACTCGCCGGCATGCCTGCTGCGTGGCGCCGGGGCTCGGCCCGGTGATGCTGGCGAAGAAACTGCGGGCTGACCGCCTGCCGGAGGAGCGGGAGCTCCGCCGCTTCGCGGAGCAGCTGGTGGACTGGGCGCTCGGGCTCGCTCCCGGCGCGCCGCGTCCCTTCGCGGACGGCGACCTGGAAACGGGCGGATGAACCTCCGGGCGCTGGGCTTCGACGACGGCTTCGCGCGCGCGCTGGCGGGGCTCGCGCTGGCGGACGCGTACGTGGGGCGGGTCGCGCGCGTCGACGCCGACATCGCGCAGCTCCTCGTCGAGGCGGGGGAGCAGAGCGCGCGGGTGCCGCGGCGAGTGGTGCGTGCCGCGCTCGGTCGGCCGGTGACAGGCGACTGGGTCGCTTGTGTGTCGGCCGGGGAGCCCGTGGTCGAGGCGGTGCTGCCGCGCCGCTCGGAGCTGGTTCGCCGCGCCGCTGGTCGGCGCGCCGCCGCGCAGCTGCTCTGCGCCAACGTGGACGTGCTCTTCGTGGTGATGGGGTTGGACGGCGACTTCAACCTGCGTCGGCTCGAGCGCTACCTGACGCTGGCGGCCGAGGGGCGCGTGCGCCCGGTGGTGCTCTTGACCAAGGCGGGGCTGTGCGCGAATGCCGCGGCGCTCACCGCGGAGGCCAGCGCCGTCGCGCAGGGCGTGACGGTGCATGCCCTCGACGTACTCTCGGGGATCGCCGCCGACGTGCCGCTCGGCTACCTGGGCGAAGGCGTGACCGCGGCCGTCGTCGGCTCGTCCGGCGCCGGCAAGTCCACCCTGGTCAACCATCTCCTGGGTGAGGACCGCATGCGCATCGCCAGCGTGCGCGTCCACGACGATCGCGGCAAGCACACCACCACGCACCGCGAGCTGTTGCCGCTGCCGATGGGTGGCGCCGTGATCGACACCCCCGGCCTGCGGGAGCTGGGGCTCTGGGCCGACTCGGGCGCGCTGGAGACGGCATTCTCCGACGTGATCGAGCTCGGGGCCGGCTGTCGCTTTCGCGACTGCGCACACGGGGCGGAGCCGGGCTGCGCGGTGCGCGCGGCGGTCGCAGAAGGCAGGCTCGACGGCGCGCGGCTCGCGAGCTACATCGCGCTCGGAGCGGAGCTCGCGCGTCGAGCCCGAGGCACCCGCAGGGATTGGCGCTGAGGCATGGCCGAGAACGAGTGGCGCTGGGTCGGCCCGGATGGCTTCGAGTACACCGGGAACCTCGAGACCTTGAAGGCAGGGCTCGCCGAAGGCCGCCTGCCCAGGTCCACGATGGTCTCGGGGGCGCATCTGGGGGGCTGGCTGCCGGCGGCAGACGTGCCCGAGCTCGAGGCGCCGCGCATGGAGCCCGCGCCCGTCGAGGCCGCGCCGCTGCCCGCGTTTCAGGTCGAGGACGAGGCGCTCACGCAGCGCGACAACCCCATTCCGGAGCCGCCGCCGCCCGAGCCGCCCACCGAGCGCCGTCCGGCCGTCGCCGCGCCGGTGCCAGCGCCGGTGCACAAGCCGCTGCCCGTGCTGCTCATCGCGGGCCTGGTCGGCGTCGCCGCTTTCGCGCTCGGTGGGATCACGGTGCTGTTCTTCCTCGCGCGCGATGGTGACGAGCCTGCGCCCGCGATCCGCGCGTCGGCGGCGCCGAGCGCGGCGCCGCCGGCGCCACACGCCCGCGCCTGCGTCGCCCAGCGCGCGGGGCTGGTGTCGCGCCCCGTGTTCGGGAAGATCCCGCTCGAGGTCGCGGCGGTGGGCAAGGATCGCGTGGCGGTCGCGTTCGCGTCGAGCCCGAGCGAGGCCAAGGTCGTGGTGCTGGGCGCCGAGACTCTGGAGAAGCACCACGAGAAGCGCCAGCCGAGCAAGGCACCGGTCGCCGGCGCGCGCCCTCTGGTGCGCGGCGACGCGGTCGAGCTCGTGCTCGACGGGGAAGAGCCCAACCTGCGGGGCGCGCGCAGCATCTTGGGCGACAAGCCCTTGCGCATCGGCGCTGCTCCCTCGGGCATCGCGCGCAGCGCCGGCGACGGCGAGCCGGAGGTGGTTTGGCCGCTCGCCGAGAAGGATCTCACCCCGATGCGCGTCGAGAGCAGCGACGCAACCGGCCACTTCGTCGCGCTGCGCAGCGGCGGGCAAGGGGGCAAAGTGCTCGCCGGCTGGCTCGCCCACGACGGCAGCAAGAAGACCGAGCTCCTGTCGCCCGAGCTCGGCGTCCACGCGGTCGGCACGCCGGCGCCGGCGCTCGGTCCGACCGCGACGCTCTTACTCGTGGCCGCCAAGCCGGGCGCGGGGTCGGACTGGCAGCTCTTCGCCGGGAAGGGCCCGCTCGGTCGCGTCCCGGCGAAGCTCGCGCCGCTCGCGCTCGGGGACGACTCCGCCGTGCGCATCTCACCCGCCGCGATCGGGTTGCCCTCGGGGCGCTGGCTCCTGCAATGGACCGAGGGGTCCGACGGCGCCCACGTGGTCAAGGTGCAGGAGCTCGGCGCCGAGCTCGACCCGGTCGGCAGCGCGCTCCGCGTTTCGCCGCAGGGAAGCGACTCGGGTCAGGGCCGCGTGTGGTCCGACGGCGAGCGCGCGGTGTCGTTCTTCCTGGTCTCCACCGGGGAGTCCCACGAGCTCTGGGCTGCGCCGTTCAGCTGCAAGTGAAGCTCAGGGCTTCGGAGCGTAGAACCACTTCGGGCCGTGACACAGGCTGCCGGCGCCGTCGCAGGCGGTGACGGTGCCGCTCTTGCGGAAGCCGTCGAACAGGGTCGCTTGGAGCTCCGCGTCGTTGTTGCACACGTGGTAGTCGGCCAGGGTCTCCTGCGCCGCGGCCACGATCTTGCCGAGCGCGTCGTCGAAGCCCAGCGACCAGTCGAAGCCCGAGGCCCAGGTGCAGTTGGGCAACACCGCGAGCACCCCGGCGATGTCTCCCGTCTCGAGCTTCTGGACCAGGCCCGCCGCGTCCACGGAGCCCGTGCAGGTCAGGTGTGCCAAGACGTAGGCCTTGATCTCCGCCACCAGCTTCTGCACGGCGGCGTCGCCGAGCGCGTCCATGCTCAAGAACTTCGTGCCGCACTCGCAGGCCTCGTAGGCGGACACCAGCGCCTCGAGCTCGCCGAACGTCGCCGTCGCCTGCATGGAGCCCACCGGGACCAGGAACACTGCGCCGGTGGCGTCCTTGTCCTCCGGCTTGGTGCCGTGGTTCTCGCGGAACGTGCTCTTGACGACCTGACCGTTGCAGGCGACCTCGAGCGTGGTCGTGGTGTGCGGTGGCCAGAGATCGCTGCTCCGACCCGCGGTGTCCTTGTAGGCGTCCTTCTGGAGCCAGGTGAACTTCGCCTCGCAGCTCTCGGTCCCCGCGACGCCGCCGGAGCCGCTCGTTCCGCCGGCGCCGCCGCTGCCTCCGCCTCCGCCCGACGGCGTCACGCCGTCGTCCGAGGAGCAGCTCGAGAGGGCCAGGGCGGAGACGAGGAGCCAGGAGGCGCGCATGGCTCGAGAGTAGATCGAAACCCGCTCGCTTGCCCGGTGCCCGCGTCCGCGTGAGACTGTCCCGGTTGCTGCGACGTGGACTGATCCCCGTGTTGGTCGTGGCCGCGTGCTCGCGGGAACCCTCGTCCCCGAGCGCCGATGCCGCACCGGCCCAGGTCGCCGACGCGGCCGCTCCGGCCACCGAGAAGCCCTGGCCCGCGCTGCCGGAGAGTCCGGAGGATGCGGCGGGCGTGCTCCGCGACCACACGCGGCGCGCCCCCCGCAGCGAGCCGGCGCTCGACCGCGCGCGCCTTCAGTCGAGCCTCGGCAAGAGCGCGGAGAAGGACGAGCTGGTCGCTGGCTGGCCCGCGATCGCGGCGCTCTTGTCCGCCCGGGCGGAGCGCGCGATGAAGGAAGGCCGCTCGAGCTTCGTGCTGTTCGGCACCCACCACGACGCCCCGGCGCAGCTCACGGCGTTTCGCAAGCTGACCGGCCCGCTCGGCTACGGACCGACGCACGCCGTGCTCGAGCAGTTTCACGCCACCGGACGCTGGAGCAACGTCGAGGCCCGGGAGCAGGCCGGGGACACGGCGGCGCTGGAGAAGCTCGGGCGCGACGGGGACCGCGCCGCGCTCGACGCCGTGATCGCGAGCCAGCGCGATCACAACCACACCGCCTGGAAGTACGACTACCTGGAGGAGCTGCCGGCGCTGGCGGCCACGCTGCGCGCGAGCGGCGTCGCGCTCCACTCTTGTGACATGCCCACGGCCTTGCAGGCTCGCGCTCGCGCCGTCGGCGACGTGGCGCTGCTCGGCCTGCGGGAGCTGCACTGCGCGCTCGCGCTCGGCGACCGGCTGCGCGCTCCCGCGAAGGTCGCGATGCTATGGGGAGCAAGCCACGCTGGTGCGGACGCCGCCCAGCGCTTCCTTCCCGTGGAGGCGGACGTGGTCTCGGTGCAGCTCTTCGGCGGGCGGCCGGAGGGCGAGGCTCCGGTGAGCGTCAAGCTCAGCGAGCCCGTGCTCTTCCCGGTACCGGGTCACGATCGCTTCGTCCTGCTGCTCGCCGAGGGGCCGCTCGCCGCGCGCGTCGATCGGGCGCGCACGCAGGCGGAAGCCGGCGATGCGTCGCGTCTGGGCAAGCTGGTCGTGACGGGCGAGCCCGAAGTCGAGCTCCACGTCGGTGGAAAGACCGCGCGCGTGGGCGACAAACCCGTCGAGATCGCGCTCGGCGCGGGACACCACGGTTTCCTGGCCCAGTCGCGCGACGCGCTCTCCATCGCCGGCGGCGTGCCGATGCCCGAGCACGGTTTCGTCGAGCTCCACCTCGAGTCGCGCGCCGGCAGCGCGCGCTTCGTCGTGCACCGGGGCAGGTAGCCGACCTCAGCGCGCGAGCAGGCCGGCCTCGCCGAGGAAGTCGCGCTCGATCCGAGCGTAGTCCACGGACACGTCGAGCCGCGCGAGCACCGAGTAGAAGCCGAACTGCAGGCGGTTGATCAGCACCATCCCCGGTGGCATCTGGACGAACCCGGAGTCTTTCGAGAAGAGGTGGCGCTTCATGTCGCGAGCGTCGTCCACCAAGCTCGCTACGTAGCCGCGCGTGATGTGATAGGGCGCCTCGAACAGCGGCGCGAAGCAGCGCCGCGTGTAGGCGACCGCGGCGTCTTCGTAGGGACCGGCCCGGCTCCCGATGACGGCGCTGGCCGCGGCGGGGAAGGCGCCGGAGTCCCCGGCGAGCGCGACCAGATGGAGCTCGAGCGCGGCCGCTCTGCGCGCAGGCTCGATGGGTTGGACGCAGCCGAAGTCGAGGAACCAGATGCTCCCGCCGTCGCGGAACAGGTAGTTGCCGGGGTGGGGGTCGGCGTTGAAGCGCCCGCCGACCAGGTTCCCCTTGAACACGAAGCGCCAGAGTGTCTCCGCCCAGGCGCGGCGCTCGCCCTCGCTCCTCAGCGCGGCCTGCTCCAGGGACAGCCCCTCGACGAGCTCGCTGGTCAGCACGCGGCGGCTCGAGCGAGCGGGCATCACCTCCGGGATCCGGATGCGCTCGTCCTCGGCATGAACGCGGGCGAAGTGTCGCTGGTGCTCGGCCTCCAGCCGATAGTCGAGCTCCTCGCGGAAACGCTCGGCCACTTCGTCGAACACGCGCTTGGTCTCGAGGGTGCTCGGCCCGGCGAGCGCCATCATGCGCTCGAGCACGCTCACGTTTTGGAGATCGCTCTCCACGGCGCGCTCGATGCCCGGGTGCTGGACCTTTACCGCCACCAATCGACCGTCTTCGAGACGCGCGCGATGGACCTGGCCGATCGAAGCGCTGGCGAACGGTTCGTCGTCCCACTCGGCGAACAGCCGATCGATGGGCGCGTCGAGCTCGCTCTCGACCAGAGCCCGGATGGCTTCGGGGGAGGAGCGGGGCGCCGCTGCGCGCAGCTTGGAGAGGGCGTTCTCGTAGGCGTCCCGGTGGGCTTCGGGGACCATGCCGTCCACGTAGCTCGCCATCTGGCCGACCTTCGCCGCGAGGCCGCGCAGCGAGCCGAGCACTTCGGCGGCCTGCTGCGCCGCGCCTTCACCGCGGCCGGAGAGCACCATGCTCGCGCCGGTCCGCGCTCCGAGCGCCGCGAGCCGCGCCATGCGGCCGAGCCGACCCGAGGGCAGGTTGCGGTGCGACACCGCCTTGGCTTCTAGAGCCCGCCGCCCCCGCGCGCCAGAGGCGGGAATCCAGATGCGTGGCTCGCGCGTTTTCCCTCCGGCACATGGGGCTCGGGAGAAGCTTGCTGGTGGCCGCGCTCCTTCTGGCGGCCGACGCGGCGCCCCGCGCGGCCCGGGTAGAGCTCGCACGCGCGCCGCGGCTCGCGCTGCCGCGCGTGGTGTCGCCGGCGCCCGCGCTGGCCGAGGCCCGGCTGCGCCTACCGGCCCGCACTCAGCTCGCCATCGAGCGCGAGATCGATCGCGCCATCGAGCGCGGCGAGATGCCGGGGGCGATGGTGATCGCCGGAAACCGTGCGGGGGTCTTCTTCCGCCGTGCCTTCGGCCTGCACAGCGTCGAGCCGCGCCGCCCGCTCGGCGAGGACGCAGTCTTCGACCTGGCCTCGCTGACCAAGGCCGTGGCGACCGCGACGGGTCTGGCCGCGCTGGTCGAAGACGGGCGCGTTCGTTACGACGACCTGGTCGCGAAGCACCTGCCGGCCTTCGCCGCGGAGGACAAGCGCCGCATCACGCTCAGGCACCTCTTGACCCACACCTCGGGCTTGCCCGCGGTGAACGCCGTGCCCCTGAGCAGGCTCGAGGGCATCGCCACGACCCCGCTCCTGGACGAGCCTGGCGCGCGCTACCGCTACAGCGATCTGGGCTTCATCGTGCTGGGCGAGGTCGTGGCGCGGGCGGCGCGCGAGCCGCTCGAGCGCTTCGTCGCCCGGCGCCTGTTCGAGCCCCTCGGCCTGGGGGACACCGAGTTTCGCCCCGGTTCAGGGCCGCGCCTGGTCCCCACCGAGCGAGAAGGCGAGGCGTACTTGACCGGGGTCGTGCACGACCCGCGGGCGCGGGCGCTGGGGGGCGTCGCCGGTCACGCCGCCTTGTTCTCCAGCGCCGACGACCTCGCGCGTTTCGCGCGCTGCCTGCTCGCCCGCGGCAGCCTCGACGGACGTCGCGTGCTCCGCGAAGAGACCGTGCGCGAGATGACCCGCGCGCTCGAAGTGCCCGGCGCGCGCGTCGCGCTGGGCTGGGACGCCCCCGACGAGCCCGCGACGGCGGCGCTTTCGGCCCGGAGCTTCGGGCACGAGGGCTTCACCGGCACCTCGCTTTGGATCGATCCCGTGCGCGATCGCTTCGTGGTCTTCCTGAGCAGCCGCTTGCACCCCGACGGCAAGGGGCGCATCGCGCCGACCGCCCGGGCGATCCGCGCGCTGGTCGCCGGCGCCGCGCTCGATCCCGAGCAGCCGCGCGTGGAGCTCGGGATCGACCGGCTGGCGCGAGAGGGGTTCGCGCGCCTCACGGGCCGGCGCGTGGCGCTACTGACCCACGCGCCGGCGCGGGATGCGTCCGGCCGGCGCACGCTGGATCTGCTGGCTTCCGCGCCTGGGATTTCGCTGGTGCGCGTCGTCACTCCGGAGCATGGTCTCTCGGCGTACGAGGAAGGAGCGGTCCCGGATGGTCGCGATGCGCGCACCGGGCTGCCGGTGCTCAGCTTGTACGGAGCGGGCGCCTCGAGTCGGGCCTGGGCCGGCGTGGACACGGTGGTGGTCGACCTGGTGGACGTCGGCGCGCGCTTCTACACCTACGTCGCGACGCTGCTCGACGCGCTCGAGTCCGGCCGCCGCGTCGTCGTGCTCGATCGTCCGAACCCCAGCGGCGGCCTGCGCGTCGCCGGCCCCGTGTCTCGGGGCGTGCCGCGATCGCTGGTCGATCCGCACCCGCTGCCGGTGATGCACGGCATGACACTAGGCGAGCTCGCGCGCTTCCTCGCGTACGAGCGCCGCATCGATCCCCTGCCAGAGGTGGTGCCGCTCGGCGGCTGGCGCCGCGAGATGCGCTTCGAGGACACCGGCTTGCCCTGGTTCGACCCGTCACCGAACCTGCGCTCACCCCGAGCGGCGCTCCTGTATCCGGGCATCGCGCTGTTCGAATTCACCAACCTCTCGGTCGGGCGCGGCACCGCGACGCCCTTCGAGCTCGTCGGCGCGCCCTGGCTCGACGCCCCGGCGGTCATTCAGCGCGTCGGGCCGGTCGCCGGCGTGCGCCTCGAGGTCCGAGACTTCACACCGGCGAGCGGGCCATTTCGCGGCCAGGTCTGCCGGGGGATCCAGCTCGGCGTTCACGACCCGGCACTTCTCTCGCCGCTCAGCCTGGCGCTCGCGCTCGCTCGCGCGCTGCGGCAGGTACACCCGCGACAGTGGCAGTACTCCGGTATCGGCGTCCTTCTGCGCAGCGACGCCACGCTGCGGGCGCTCGCGGCGGGCGCCTCGGCGGAGGAGGTCGAGGCGGGCTTCGCGCTCGAGCTCGAAGGGTTGGCCGTGCGCCGCCGCCAGTGGTTGCTCTACTCGTGAGCGGTTTGCGCGAGCCCCGACCGGATGTCATGGTGGGGCTCGTCGATGCGAACACGCGGGTCATTGCTTTGGGTGTGCGCGCTCTTCGCTCTAGGCTGCGGCGAGCGCCCGCTCGAGCCGCGAGGGCCGACGCCCGGGGTGCCTCAGTATCGCTTCGTGACCTACAACATCGCCCACTTCACCTCCGGCGACCCGACGCTCTCCGCGGTGGGCGAAACGAATGGGGAGACCGCCTCGAACCGGAGCTTCGCGCCCAGGGTCGGGAAGTCCCAGTCCGTGCGGTTGGCGAGCGGGTCCACCCAGTAGTAGGCGGTCCCGATGCCCACGAGCACGACGGACTCTCCGGCGGCCCGGAGGTATCGCGGCTCCCGGCGCGCCGCGGAGAACCAGGCGTCGTAGCTCTCCCGGAAAGGACGCCAGTGTCCGCGCGTGTCCTGGAAGCGGTCGCTCGGGCTCGGCTCGGCCGCCGCTCCGCCGGGCGGGAGCAGGACGAGCAGGGCGGCGAGGGCCAAGGCGGCGCGTGCCATGATGGCCTCTCCCCCGGAGCGATGCACCGCACGTGCCACGCCGGAACCGCTGGGCCCCGCGCGCTCGTTTACGCAGGCGTTGCGTCGTTCGTGCGCGCTGGCGACAAATGCGCGGATCGGGCCTTCCTTGGGATTTCGCCGGGATGCTAGCCTCGCGCCTCCGATGCCCCTCTCCTTTCACCGCGTGCTGATCGCCAATCGCGGCGAAGTGGCCGTGCGCATCGCGCGGGCCTGCGACGCGCTCGGCATCACGCCGGTCTTCGCGGTGAGCGAGGCCGATCGCGACGCGCCGTACACCCGCGGGCGGGAGTCGGTGTGCGTGGGAGGAGGGCGCTCCGCGGAGAGCTACCTCGACATGCAGCGCGTGGTGCAGGCGGCGAAGCAGACGCGCTGCTCGGCGCTGCACCCGGGCTGGGGCTTCTTGAGCGAGAACCCGACCTTCGCCGCGCTGTGCGAGGCCCACGGCGTGACCTTCGTGGGACCGCCGGCGCACGTCATGCACTTGATGGGCAAGAAGACCCCTGCCAAGCGAGCCATGCGTGCGGCGGGGCTGACGCTCATCCCGGGCAGCGAGGGCGTGCTCGGCAGCCTGGACGAGGCCCGCCGCGTGGCGGACGAAGTCGGCTTCCCGGTGCTGATCAAGGCCGAGAGCGGCGGCGGCGGGCGCGGTATGCGCATCGCGCGCGGGCCGGAAGAGCTGGAGGAAGCCTTCACCGGCGCCCAGCGCGAGGCGGCGGTCGCGTTCGCCGACGACCGCGTCTACCTCGAGCGCCTGCTGGAGGGCGGCCGCCACGTCGAGATCCAGATCATGGCGGACCGCTACGGCAACGTCTGCCACCTGGGCGAGCGCGACTGCACGGTGCAGCGCAAGCACCAGAAGCTGATCGAGGAGTCGCCGTCACCGGCGCTTTCATCGGAGGAACGCGCGCGCACTACCGAGCTGGCGCGGCGCGCGGCTGCCGCCATCGGCTACGTCGGCGCTGGCACCATGGAGTTCTTGCTCGACGAGACCGGCACGCTGCGCTTCATGGAGATGAACACGCGCCTCCAGGTCGAGCACCCGGTCAGCGAGATGCGCACCGGCATCGATCTGGCGGTGGAGCAGCTGCGCGTGGCCGCGGGCCACCCGCTCTCGTTCGCGCAGAGCGACGTCCGCTTCGACGGTCACGCCATCGAGTGCCGCATCAACGCCGAGGACCCCGCGAAGGACTTCCGCCCGAGCCCCGGCACCATCACCCGCTGGTCGCCTCCGCCCGAGAGCGAGCATGTGCGCGTGGACACGCACGTGTGCGAAGGCTACAAAGTGCCGCCCTACTACGACTCGCTCATCTGCAAGCTGATCGTGAAGGGCAAGGACCGCGAGGACGCGCGCCAGCGCATGCTCGGCGCGCTCGGCGCGCTCGGCGTGGAGGGCATCAAGACCACGGCGGCCATGCACGTCGCCGTGCTGTCGAGCGAGGCTTTCGTGAGCGGGCGCTACGACAATCGCAGCATTCCCGGTTGGGGATCATCCACATGAGTGGCATCCGGCATCGCCAAGCGACGAGCGCGAGCATGAAGCAGAGGGGTGCCGGCCTCGCCGGTTTTTCTAGGTGGGGTTCCGCCCCACGCCCCGCGCGGGGTCCCCAACCCCGCGCCGCCACCATTCCACGCAGAGGGGTGCCCTAGGCATGGCTCACGTCCCCGTCGTCCCGATTGGCCGCCCGCGCGAGAGCGTGGCCGACGCCGCCACCTTCCAGAGCCAGCGCGACGCGCTGGGCGCGCTGGAAGCGACGCTCCGCGAGCGGCGCGCCAAAGTCCACGCCGGCTGGGGCGAGAAGTACCGGCAGCGCGTCCACGACAAAGGCAAGCTCACGGCGCGCGAGCGCCTGGCCAAGCTGTGCGATCCCGGCACGCGGACCTTCGAGGTCGGGACCTTCGTCAACTACGGCATCGAGTTCGAGGGTGGCCT
Organism: Polyangiaceae bacterium; assembly: GCA_015075635.1. Classification (NCBI taxonomy): domain Bacteria; kingdom Pseudomonadati; phylum Myxococcota; order Polyangiales; family Polyangiaceae; species Polyangiaceae bacterium. Next base: position 1,968,496 of record JABTUA010000002.1, on the reverse strand, counting down.
CGAGTCGCCGGGCGCCGGCGTGGTCACCGCGTTCGCGCGCATCGAGGGCCGCTGGTGCATGGTGATCGCCAACGACAACACGGTCGCCAGTGGCTCGTGGTGGCCGAAGACACCGGAGAAGATCCAGCGCGCGCAGAGCATGGCGCTCAGGCTGCACATCCCCACGGTGTACCTGGTGGACTCGAGCGGCCTGTTCTTGCCCGAGCAGTCCAAGGCGTTCCCCGGCATGCGCGGCGCCGGTCACATCTTCAAGATGAACAGCCTGCTCAGCGATGCTGGGGTACCGCAGATCGCCGGTGTGTTCGGCGACTGCATCGCGGGCGGAGGCTACATGCCGATCATCAGCGATCGCGTGTACATGACCGAGCAGGCCTACATGGTCATCGCCGGCGCGGCGCTGATCAAGGGTGCGAAGGGCCAGAAGATCACCTCCCTGGACATCGGTGGCCCCGAGGTCCACGTGCACCAGAGCGGCTGTGCCGACGTGCGCGTGCCGAACGACGAGGTCTTGCTCGAGTGCATCCGGCGTGACGTGCGGAAGCTGCCGAGCTCCGGCGCCGACTACTATCGCGGCGAAGCGCGTCCGATCGAGCCCGCGTACCCGAGCCACGAGATCGCGGGGCTGTTGCCGCCCGATCACCGCGTCTCCTACGACGTGACGGAGATCTTGGCGCGCCTGTGCGACCAGAGCTTGTTCTGGGAGGTGATGCGCGACGTGGGGGAGGAGATGATGGTCGGCGTGGGCCGCCTGGGCGGGCTCTGGGCCGGCTTCATCGCCAACCGCCAGGGGCTGGTCGGCGACCCGGAGCACCCCGGCAAGCAGCGCCCGGCCTCGATCTTCTATCGCGGCGGCATCGCCAAGGTGAGCGCGTTCTCCCGAGCCTGCAACGCCGACGGCATTCCGATCGTCTGGCTCCAGGACATCTCCGGTTTCGACATCGGCGCCGAAGCCGAGGCTCAGGGGCTGCTCGCCTACGGGTCGAACCTCATCTACTCGAACTCGACCAACACGGTGCCGATGTTCACGGTGCTCCTGCGCAAGGCGAGCGGCGCCGGCTACTACGCCATGAGCGGCCTGCCCTACGATCCGGTGGTGCAGCTCTCCACCAGCATTTCGCGGCTGAGCGTGATGGAAGGACGCACGCTGGCCATCGCCAGCTACAACACCAAGCTCGACGAGCACTTCGAGATCGTCACCCAGGATCCCGTCGAGCGGCGCAGCATCGAAGAAGGAATGAAGGCTGTCGAGCGCCGCATCGAGGCCGACATGGACCCGTTCGTGGCCGCGCGGCAGATGGACACGGACGAGATCGTCGAGCTCGCCGAGCTGCGTGACTACCTCGGCATGCTCACCGAGGCGGCGTACCAGTCCACTGGCGCGCGTCGCATCAAGAACAGCCGCATCTGGACCCTGCACGACGTCGCCGTGATCACCGAGGCAGTGCGATGACCACGGGCAATCGAGGGCATGCCCTCGACGGGCGGGTCTTCCGCCGCAAGCTGGTGGTCAAGGCCGTGAAGGTGGCGGAAGGCCGCGTCGAGCTCCGGAGCCCGGGCGTGGGCCTGTGGCGCGGCGCGCCGGCCCCGGGGACGCTGGTGCTTCCGCAGAGCTTCCTGGGCGAGCTCGAGGTGCTCGGCGTCTTGCACGAGCTGCACGCCGACGAGCACGCCCACGGGCTCGTGCTCGGCGAGAGTCACGGCGCTCGCGCGGCGCGCTTGCCGGTCGGGCAAGGCGACGTACTGTGCACCCTCGACACCAGCGTGGGCGCCGTGGTGGCGATCGAAGAGGAGGCTGAGCACCCTTGGGCTTCGGGAGGGCTCGTGTTCCGCTCACCGTCGAGCGGCCGCTTCTTCGGCCGCGCCGCGCCGGACGCGCCGCCGTTCGTCGGGGTCGGCAGCGAGGTCGAGCAGGGCACCACCGTGTGCCTGCTCGAGATCATGAAGACGTTCCACCGGATCAGCTTCGGCGGCCCCGGGCTGCCCCGCCGCGCGCGGATCAAAGCCGTGTTGGTGGAGGACGGCGCGGACTTGGAGCCCGGGGATCCGATGTTCGAGCTCGAGGTCTGAGCCGGTCTCGCCAGCGCGCGTCACGGCAAACTTTTCACGCCCAGCCACGGCCCGGACCCTGGTCGCGTCGATCGCGCCGGGGGTAGACTCGCGCACCACCCGAGAGGAGTCGGCCCAATGAGGAAGGTTGGCATCGTAGGCGCTGGCATCACCGACTGCAGAGGCCGCTGGGTCGAAGCCACGTATTGGGACTTGTTCCAGCAGGCGACCCGCCGCGCTTGCGAAGACGCCAAGATGAGCACGAGCGAGATCGACTCGGTCGTGTACGGCATCTACAACGACATCTTCGAGCACCAGGCCATTCCCGAGAGCAGCCTCACGGGTCTGATCGGCATGGCCAACAAGCCTGGCACCCGCGTGACCAGCGGCGGCGCCACCGGGTTCTACGCCATGCGCACGGCTTACATGGAGGTCGCCAGCGGGACCAGCGAGTGCGTGCTCTGCATCGGCGGCGAGAAGGCGACGGACTGCTTCGACCCGCGCTCGAAGACGGCCACGCCGATGGTCATCGACACCATCGCCAAGAGCTGGGACCCGTTCTTCGAGTACCCGCTCGGCGCGACGGCCAGCGACTCGTACATGCAGATCTGCATGGCGTACAACGACAACCACCCCGGTGACATCGGAGACCCGGAGGTGCGGGCCAAGATCGTCGAGATCCTTTGCCACGCCGGCAATCGCAACCCCTATGCCCAGCGCCGCGACGAGACCGTCACCGTGGAGCAGGTGATGAATTCGCGCTGGATCATCGCGCCGTTCCTGCGCCTGCTCGAGGTGTGCATGTACACGGAGGGCGCCGGCGCCATCATCTTCGCCTCGGAGAAGAAGGCAGAGGAGATCTCCGAGCGCACGGGGCAGCCCATCGTCTGGGTCAAGGGCGTCGGCGCCGCCAACGAGAGCTACTCCCCCGGTCGCGGCGGGAACTACAAGCGCCTGCACCGCATCGACTCCGACCGCATCGCCGCCGAGCGCGCCTACGCGAATGCCGGGGTCAAACCCAGCGACATCCCCATCGTGGAGATCCACGACGCCTTCGTGGCGCAGCTGATGATCACCATGGGCGAGCTCGGCTTCGTGCCGGCGGGCAAGACCCGGAAGCTGATCGACGACGACATCATGATGGATCCGAAGCGGCTCCGGGACGACGAGGCGCCCCCGAAGGGCAAAGTGCTGGTCAACCCGTCGGGTGGCCTGATCTTCGGCGGACACTTCGTGGGCGGCTCGAACATGTTCTCCACCTGGTCGTGCCGGCGCGAGATGATCAACCGCAAGGTCCCGCTGGGGATGATCCACGGAACCGGCGCGATCAACGCGGTCTTCGGCGGCGCCATGATTCTCGAGCTCGGTAAAGGAGGTGCGTCGTGAAAGTTGCCAAGGGCCAGCCGGCATTGCCGCTCGACTTCAACCTGCCGCGCCAGACGACCGAGCTCAAAGGGCGCGACGGCGAGACCTACCTGCAGTTCACGAGCCACATGGTCACCTTCTACGAGCAGACCTATGGCGAGCACTCGCGCTTCTTCATGGCGCTGCGCGACTGCAAGCTGATCGGCTCGAAGTGCGACAAGTGCGGCAACGTGATGGTTCCGGCGGCCACCTGGCACTGCCCGAACTGCAACTTCGCCGAGATGCGCGAGGTCGAGCTGCCGCACAAGGGAGTCCTGGCGCAGACCGCACCCATCACCATCTTCCCCTCCGCCTCGTTCATCGGCGATGCGCCGTTCGCGCGAGGCTACGTGGACGTGGCGACGGACGCGCCCATCGCCTCCTATCTGATGGCGCGCCTCCGCACCACGACCGGGCTCGAGCGCCCGGGCATCTTCGTGAAGGGCACCGAGCTCAAGCTGGTGTTCGAGGACGAACGCCAGGGCTCGATACGGGACATGTTCTTCGTGCCGATGGCGGAGGTCCCGGAAAAGCTCAGGGGCAAGCAACCGCTGATGGCCTCGGAGCTGAACTTCGCGAGCCCGGCGACGCCCGAGGTGAAGCGCGATCCGGCCAAGCTCGAGGCCAAGGAAGCCGCGCTCGCCGCCATGACCAAGCTCGCCGCGGACGTCGAGAAGAGCCGGCGCGCTCAGGCAGATCTCGCGAACCGCTGCTACACCCTCGGCATCAAGACGGGAGGAGGCGACTTCTCCATCCGCGTCGCGGGCTCGCGCCTGGCCGTGTTGGACGGCCTGCCCGACAAGCCCGACTTCATCCTGGTCGCGGACGACCCCGGCGTGTTCAGCGCCTGGGTGGATGACGGCTCCCTCACGGATGCGGCCGTCGAGGGTGCGCTCTGGCTGCCGAGCAAGGAAGCCTTCCAGGTGCTTCCCGCGCTCGACCGTCTACCGCGCTCCACGCGCCGGGACCTGCGGGACAAGAAGTAGCGAGCTTCGGCCGGCTCCCCTTCACGGCGGCGTACAGACCCCGATACCCGGGATGATCTGGAAGCACTTGTAACCTTCGGCCATGCGGCACTCCGCGTCCGAAGCGCAGGGCGGCGTGCAGAGGGTCAGCGTCGTGCTGACGCGTCCGCCGGACTGGCCGATGGAGGCGCAGCCGGCCTTCTCGCCGCACTCCTTCTCGGTGGACTGGGTGTCGCAAGTCTTGGAGCAGAAGCCGCCCGGGAAGGTCACCGTGGGGACCGGCCCACCGCCGATTGTCGTGTAGCACTCCGCTCCCGGCACGGCGCTGCAGTCCGCGTTCGACGTGCAGGGCTCACCGATCTCGCCGCTGCCGCCGCTCTGGGCGCCGGTGCCGGAGCTGCCGCCGCTCCCCCCGCCGCCGCTGCCGCCTCCGCCACCGGAGGTGCCGGCCTGCCCGGCGGCGCCGCTCGCGCCCCCCGAGCCCCCACTGGCGCCGCAACCCGCGACAAACACCATGATCGACAGCCAGCTCAGGCGGCTCATGCGGGCGAGCATAGCTCAATGTTAGCGTCGGCGGACCATGACGCACGTCCTGCCGATCCGCCGCGTGGTCCTGTTCAAGCATGGTGTCGGCTACTTCGAGCGCGAGGGCAGCGTCGAAGGCGACGCCAGCATCGATCTCGCGTTCAAGGCCGCCGAGATGAACGACGTGCTCAAGTCCCTCACGGTGCTGGATCTGGGAGAGGGGCACATCTCCAGCATCAGCTACGAGTCCACTCTTCCCACCGAGAAGCGGCTGGAGGACGTGGCCATCCGCCTGCCGGACGGCAACAGCCTGAGCGGTCTGCTCGAGCAGGTGAAGGGCGCGCGCGTGAAGGTCATCGCGGGCAGCGACGAGGTGGAGGGGGTCGTCGCCGGCATCGAGACGCGCTGGCGCAAGGTCGGCGAAGACACGCTGCACGAGCACCAGCTGGTACTCTTGGTGGGCGGGTCGAGCCTGCGCGCCTTCGAGCTGGCCGAGATCAAGGCCCTCGACTTCCTCGACGATGGGCTGAGGAAAGACCTCGGACACCTGCTCGAGATCCTGATCGGCGCCAAGAAGAAGGATCTGAAGCGCCTGACCATCTTCGCCAAGGGCGCCGGCTCGCGGCCGGTGCAAGCCAGCTACGTGGTGGAGACGCCGGTCTGGAAGACCTCGTACCGCGTGATGCTCGGCAAGCCCGAGACTCGCATCCAGGGCTGGGCGCTGGTGGACAACACGCAGGACGAGGACTGGGACGACGTCGCGCTGACGCTGGTCGCGGGGCTGCCCATCTCCTTCGTGCATGACCTGTACTCGCCCCGGCACCGGCGCCGGCCCACGGTGGAGGTGCAGGAAGAGGAGGCCTACGCCCCGCCCATCTTGGAGCAGGCGGCCTACGCCGGCGCGGCGGAGGAAGATTCGGAGATCCGCACCATGGCCGGGATGATGCCACCCCCGGCCCGCCCTGCCGCGATGGCGGCGCCCGCCCCCCGCATGGCCCCGCCGCCGCCGAGCCCCGGCACGCGCGCGCAGGCGCGGGAGCGCAGCACCGTGGTGCAGACCCGCACGGTGCAGGTGGGGGATCTGTTCCAGTACGTGCTCGACCGGCCGGTGACGGTGAAGCGCAACCAATCGGCGCTGGTGCCGATCTTGTCGGCGGCGCTCTCGGGCAAGCGCGTCGCGATCTACAACCAGAGCATCCGGGACAAGAACCCGCTCTCGGCCATCTGGCTCGAGAACACCACCGGGCTCACCCTCGAAGGCGGACCGCTGACGGTGCTCGAGGACGAAGCCTACGTCGGCGAGTCGATGCTCGAGACCTTGAAGCCTGGCGAGAAGCGCCTGGTTCCCTACTCCGTGGAGCTCGGCTGCGTGGTCGCCATCGACCACGAGAGCGACACCCGGGACGTGCATGCCGTGCGCATCGTGAACGGCGTCTTTCACCTCTTGCGCTTCAAGATCGCGCGCACGATCTACCGCGTCACCAACAAGACCGACGTCCCGATCGACCTGTTCTTGGAGCACCGCTTCGAGCACGGCTGGAGGCTGGTGGACACGCCGAAGCCGATGGAGACCACCGAGAGCTACCAGCGTTTCCGCTTCGACGTGCCGAAGGGCGAGACCCATTTCGTGGTCAGCGAGCAGGGGGATCAGTGGGAGAGCATCTACCTGAACCAGACCACCCGCGATCAGCTGAAGGTCTGGACGGCGAGCCGCTACCTGGACCAGGCGGCCCACGACGCCCTGGCCGGGATCGTGGCCCTGAACGAGCGCGTGGCCGAGTCCATGCGCCGGCAGACGGAGCTCCAGCGGCTGATCGCCGAGATCGGCGAGAAGCAGAAGCGGGTGCGCGAGAACCTGGGCGCGCTGCGCGACTCGCGGGACGAGCAGCGCCTGCGCGAGCGCTACGTGGCCGAGCTCACGCGAGACGAGGACGAGCTCGCCCGGCTGAACGCCGAGCTCGCGCAGTCGCGCCAGGACAAGGTGTCGGTCGAAGCCGAGCTCCGGCAGCGGAGCCAGGAGCTGAAGTTCGACGCCATGCTTTGAGTTGGGGCCCGCTCATCCGCCCCGCGCTCCCGCCGCCCCTCCGTGCCCGTGCCAAGACGGTGACGAGCGGGTGTGAGCCTCAAGGCAGCGGCACTTCGAAGGCGTCGCGCTCCTTGCCGTCCACGTCGATGGTGCGTCCCTTGATCGAGCTCGGCCCGACCTCCAGCACTGTCATCTGGTAGAAGGCGCCGGAGCTCTTGCGCATGCTGCACGTCGGGCGGTCGATGTTGGCGTCGATCTTGCCGATCAGGCCGCCGCCCCCGCCCACCGTCAGGTAGGTGAGGGTCTTCGTCGGATCGGCCGCGGTCGGCACCTCGAAGCGCTCGTAGCCGTGCATGTGGCCCTGGAGCACCAGCCGGACGCCGTGTTGCTCGAAGAGCGGCTGGAGCTCGGCGCGCATGCCGTCGTTCTGGCTCATGTCGCCGCAGGTCAGCATGGGCTTGTGGTAGGTGACGATGCTGCCGCGGTAGCCGGGCCGCTTGGCCGCGTCCTCCAGCTGCGTCTTGAACCACGCGACCTGGGCCGAGCCGGGGTCGAAGTCCGTCTCGGTGTTCAGGAAGAAGAACCAGAGGCCGCCGGACTCGGCGCGGAACAGGCCGTCTTTGCCGTCGAACCCGGCTTTGTCCCAGAAGCGTTCGTAGTAGAGCTCGAACTCCTGGTTCTGCTCGTACTCGTGGTTGCCGACCGCCGGCAGGAACGCGCCCTGCTCGAACATCGGGGCCATCAGCCCGAACCAGTGCTGCCAGCTCTCGAGGCCCGAGGCGTAGTACTGGATGTCGCCGGCGTGGAGCGTGAGGTCGTAGCCCTCCTTGTCCATCAGCGCGAGGAGCTTGACGGTGGTGTCGTTGAGCCCGGGGTTGGTGTCGCCCATGGCCAGGATCTTGAAGCTCTGACCGCTGGGACGCGCGGTGCAGAAGCGACCCTTCCGGGCGGAGTCCTGGGTGAGCTGATAGGCGTAGCACTTGCCCGGCTCGAGCCCTCCGAGCGCCGCCTCGTACATGTAGTAGGTGCCGGCCAAGTCCTGAGGTTGCTTGGGCGCGAGCGCAGCCAGGTAGGTGACCGGGATCTCCACCGGCGTGAGCGTCGCCGTCGCCTTCTGGTCGAGCGCGCCGCCTTCGACGCCGAAGCTGAGCTCACCCGAGGTCCCCTCGCGGCAGGCCTCCCAGCGCAAGAGCGCGCTCTGCCCGTCCACGTGGAGCGCCCACGGCCCTTTGCTCACGCCGCTCGCGCCGCACCACTCGATGCCGCCGTCCACGCCGGCGTCGGTGTCGGTATTCGTCGGCGCGGGTTCCTCGTCGCTGCCACAAGCGTTCAGAGCTCCGAAGCCCAGGAGGGTCGAGCAGACAAAGAGAGTGCCGAAGCGCATGCTGGGAAGGATAGCTGGAGGTTCGCCGGTTGTGGCGCTAGCTTCGCTGGAAATGCGTGCCATTCACTGCTCCCTTCTGGCGCTCTCCCTCCTCGTCGGCTGCGGCGGAGCCGCCCAGCCGCCCGGCGAGACCCCCGAAGAAAGCCCCGCACCCCCAGGCTCGAGCGCCCCTTCGGAGCCCGCCGCGGCGAGCGAGGCGCCGAGCGCCGATGGCAAGACCTCGTTCGCGTTCGTCCTGCCCAAGCCCGGCAGCCAGCGCAAGGACCGCGAGTCCTTCGTGCTGGCGCTGGAGGTGCAGATGACCGAAAACGGCAAGCTCGTCGCCAGCGAGAAGAGCGGCGAAGGCAAGCGCATGGTGCGCAGCACCACCGTGCTCGCCAACGACGGCAAGGCGGTGACCAAGAAGAAGGTCCACTACGAGGAGCTGGTCAAGGTTTCCAAGAAGGGCGAGCGCGAGCAGCGCGTGCCGAGCCCGCTCACGGGCAAGACCTACGTGATCGCGCTCGAGCAGGGCAAGGTCGTGATCACCGGAGGTGGCGGCGAGCCGGTCAGCGAGGTCGAGCGCGAGGCGCTGCTCGAGGACAACAAGGAGTTCGGCAAGCCGCCGCAGTTCGCCGCCTTCGTCCCCAAGCACCCGATGGCCCCGGGGGAGAGGTTCACCCCGCCCAAGGAGGTGCTGGCCGACATGTTCGGCGACGGCAAGAGCTACGGCGACGTGGAGTTCACCTTCGTGGGGCCGGAGGAGCGCGCCGGCAAGAAGGTCGGAAAATTCGAGTTCGTGATGACCATCACCGATCAGCGCCAGGGCGCGACCACCACCATCCGCTCCAAGGGCGCGGTGCTGCTGCTCCTGGAGAGCGGCTGGCCCATCGAGCTCGAGCTCGGGGGCCAGGTCACGGTGACGGCGCCGGGCGACAAGCCGAATCGCAAGGTCGCCGGCTCCGGCACCCTCGAGATGAAGCTCGCGGCGGAGTACCGGTGAACGTCAGCTCGGCTTGGCGCTCGCGCGGATCGTCAGCTTGATCAGCACGTCGTCCCGGATCAAGTCGTCCACCTTGCCCGGGTAGTTCAGGCCGAAGTCCTTGCGGTTGATCGAGAACTCGGCGTCCACCGACGTCGAGCCGTTTTCGGTCTTGATGGTGGCGGGGAAGGTGATGCTCTTCTTCTCGCCGTGCAGCTCCAGATTGCCGGTCACGGTGTGCGTGGCGCCCTTGTCCCCGCCCGCCTTGATGCTGGTGGACTCGAAGCGCGCCTTCGGGAACTTCTCCACGTCGAAGAAGTCCGGGCTCTTCAGGTGGCCGGTCAGCTTGGGGTTGTCCGAGCTGATCGAAGCTGCGTCGATCTCCACGCTGACCTGGCTCTTGGTCGGGTCGCCGGAGACGAGCTTTACGTTGCCGGTGAACTGCCCGAAGGAGCCGTCGTGCTTGCCGGTCACTTTGGCGCCGACGAACTCGATCTTCGAGCCGGCGGCGCTGAAGGACAGGGTCTGCGTGTCGGCTGCGGGAGCGGCGGCGGCGGTCGCCACAGGGGCCGCGGCCCCGGCCTTCGGCTTGTCCCGGGTGGGGTCTTCGCAGGCGACGCTGAACGAGAGGGTCAGGCCCAGGACGAGGCCGAGGGTGGTACGCGAGGTGGTCATCGGGAGTCTCCTTTTGGTTTGGCCAGCCGAATCTGGCTCGCCCTCCCGGCACGCGGTACCCGCCGGCGAGGGAACTCACCGTTGCATTTATGCAACAATCAGGGAAACTCGTTGCGATGCCAGCGATTTCGCGCGCTGCCGCCGCTCCCGCCCTGGACGACCTCTCCGGCTTCGTGCGCGTGGTCGAGCTGGGCGCCTTCGCCAAGGCGGCCCGGGAGCTCGGTGTTCCGACCTCGACGCTGAGCCGCGCGGTGTCGCGGCTCGAGGCGGCGATGGGTGTGCGCCTGCTCCACCGCACGACGCGCCACGTGCGCGTGACCGAGGAGGGGGCGGAGCTGCACCTGCGCGTCGCGCCTGCGCTGCTCGCCCTGCGCGACGCCGTCCGAGACGTCGAGGCGAGCGAGACGGTCCCGCGCGGACGGCTGCGGGTGACCGCGCCGACGGACATCGCGGCGACCTTCCTGTCGGACGTGATCGGCGACTTCCTCCGCGCCCACCCGGAGGTGGACGTCGAGCTCGTCGCCACGCAGCGCGTGGTCGATCTGGTGGCGGAGGGCTTCGACGTCGCGCTGCGCGCCGGCGTTCTCCGCGACTCGTCGCTCATCGCCCGCCGCCTCGGCGAGGTCGAAGGCTGGCTGTGCGCGTCACCCGACTACCTCGCGCGTCGCGGCGAGCCACGTGCGCTCGCCGAGCTCGCGCGCCATGACCTGGTGTTGTTCCGCCCCACCCGGGGTCGCGCGCGCTGGGAGCTCCGGGTGGGTTCTCGCGAGACGGCGCTCGAGGTGCGCGGGCGCATCGCCTGCGACGACTTCAGCATCGTGCGCGCCACCCTGCTCGCCGGCAACGGCATCGGGCTCGTCCCGTCCAGCGCGATCGCGCGCGACGTCGCGGAGGGGCGGCTGGTCCACGTGCTCGGCGCAGCCACCGCGGGGCTCGGCTCCCTGAACGTGGTCTACGCCTCCTCGCGGCACCTGCCCGCCAAGGTCAGCGCCTTCCGAGACTTCCTCGTCGAGCGCTTCGCGAGCTACGCCGCGGCGGGCGTGCCACGCCGGCGCCGTTCGCGATAGGCTGAGGCATGACCGAGCCCTGGGACTACGTGATCATCGGCTCCGGCTTCGGCGGCAGCGTGTCGGCGCTGCGCCTGGCCGAGAAGGGCTACCGAGTGCTGGTCTTGGAGAAGGGCCGGCGCTTCGCCAAGGAAGACTTCGCGAAGGACAACTGGGACCTCAAGCGCTGGATGTGGAACCCCGCGCTCGGTCTGAGCGGCATCTTCCAGATGACGTTCTTGCGGCACGTCACCATCCTCCACGGCGTGGGGGTAGGGGGCGGCTCGCTGGTGTACGCCAACACGTTGCCCACGCCGCCCGATCCCTTCTTCGCCAATCCGTCCTGGAAGGATCTGGCCGACTGGAAGAACGAGCTTCTGCCGCACTACGCCACGGCCAAGCGCATGCTCGGCGCGACGCCGAACCCGCGGGTCACCGTCGGCGACCGCGTGCTCCGGGAGATCGCCCGCGACATCGGACGGGAGGACGGCTTTCGACCCACCGAGGTCGCGGTTTTCTTCGGGGAGCCCGGCAAGGAAGTCCCCGACCCCTACTTCGACGGCAAGGGGCCGGAGCGTACCGGCTGCACGCACTGTGGCGCGTGCATGACGGGATGCCGGGTGGGCGCGAAGAACACCCTGGATCGCAACTACCTCTACCTGGCGGAGCGGCGCGGCGCCCGAGTGCTTCCCGAGACGGAGGTGACCGCGGTCCGCGCGCGCCCCGGCGGCGGCTACCTGCTCGAGACTCGCGGCAGCTTGGACCCGGCGAAGCGGAGCAGCTTCGAGGCGACGAACGTGGTGTTCGCCGGCGGAGTGCTCGGCACCATCCCCTTGCTCTTGGCGATGCGCGAAGACCCCGACGGGTTGCCTGCGCTCTCGCCGCGGCTCGGTGAGTTCGTGCGCACCAACAGCGAGTCCCTGATCGCCGTGAACGCGCCGGACTCGACGGAGGACTTCACCCGGGGTGTGGCCATCACCTCGATCCTCCACACCGACGAGCACAGCCACATCGAGCCCTGTCGCTACGGCGCCGGCTCGTCGTTCTTCCGGACCCTGACTCTGCCGCACTCCCCGAGCCGGAATCCGCTCGCGCGCCTGCTCGGGGTGGCGCGCGATTACGTGGCGCATCCCAAGAAGTGGTTCGGGGTCTACACCACCAAGCGCATGTCGGAGACCACGCAGATCCTGCTCTACATGCGCACGCTCGAGGGCAGCCTGCGCCTGCGCCTGGGCAAGAGCGCGTTCACCGGCTTCCGGCGCGGGGTGGTCAGCGAGCTGTCGCCCGGGGCGCAGGCGCCCACGGCGTTCATTCCGGAGGCGACCGATCTGGCGCGGCGCTTCGCCGAGAAGGTCGGAGGCGTGCTGGCCACGCTGGCCACGGAGACGCTGATGGGCATCCCGACCACCGCGCACATCCTGGGGGGTGCGTGCATGGGACGCGACGCCCGCGAGGGCGTGATCGACCACCGGCACCGCGTCTTCGGCTACGACGGCCTGTTCGTCGTGGACGGCGCGGCGGTGAGCGCGAACCCGGGCGTGAACCCGTCGCTCACCATCACCGCGCTGGCCGAGCGCGCGATGAGCTTCATCCCTGCGAAGGACGCGAGCTAGCGCGGGATGTCCGACACGCAGCTCATCGCCGACCGCTTCGAGACCGAGGCCCTGGCGGGAGCCGGCGGCATGGGCTCGGTGTACCGGGCGAGGGATCGGCTGACGGGCTCGCTGGTGGCGCTCAAGCTGCTGAATGCCGCACCCAAGAACGAGTGGCGCTTCGCGCGGGAAGCCGAGCTTCTGGCCCAGCTCACTCACCCGGGAATCGTGCGCCACGTCGCGCACGGGCGCCTGGACGAAGGTCGGCTCTGGCTGGCCCTCGAGTGGCTCTCGGGCGAGGACCTGGCGGCGCGCCTGGCCGGGCGAGGGCTGACCATGCGCGAGTCGCTGATCCTCGCGCGCCGTGTGGCAGAGGCGCTGGGCGCGGCCCATTCCATCGGCGTCATCCACCGTGACGTGAAGCCCAGCAACGTGTTCCTGGTCGAGGGCGATCCGCTCCGGCCCAAGCTCCTCGACTTCGGCGTGGCCCGCGTGGTCGCCGCGAACGCCACACGCACCGGCACCACCCTGGGCACGCCGGCCTACATGTCCCCGGAGCAAGCGCGGGGTGAGCGCGACCTGGACGCGCGGGCGGACGTGTGGTCGCTCGGCTGCCTCCTGTTCGAGTGCCTGACCGGCTCGCCGCCGTTCACCGGCGAGCACCCGATGGCCATCCTGGGCAAGATCGTGATCGCGCGCGCGCCGCGGGTCACCGAGCTCTGCCCGGAGGTGCCAGCGCCAGTGGACGAGCTCGTCGCGCGGATGCTGGCACGCGAGCGCGAGCAGCGGCCGCTGAACGGCAACGCAGCGGCCGTGGAGATCGCCGAGCTCGGGGAGCTGGGCGTCGCGGACCGGACCACGCGCAGCGCGCGCCGGCCTTCGCTCACGGCGACGGAGCAGCGCCTGCTCGGCGTGATCATGGCGGACTCGTGGCGGGGTCAGGAGGTGGACCTGGCCACGGCTCCGACGCTGACGCCGGTCGAGATGGACGACGCGCTCGGGCGGGCGAGGACCATCGCGGCGGGCTTCGGCGGTCGTCTGGAGGCCGTGGCGGCGAGCTCGGTGATCGTGACCTTCACCGTCGGCGGCACCGCTGCCGAGCAGGCGACGCGGGCGGCACGCTGCGCGCTGGCGCTCAGATCAGCGCTACCGGCCATGCGCTTCGCCGTGTCGCTGGGCCTGGGCATGATGGCGCAGCACACCGCGTCCGGCGAGGTGATCGACCGCGCCGCGTCGATCCTGCGCGCCGTCACCAGTCTGTCGCCGGACGGCTCGCCCATCGCGCTCGATTCGGCGGCGGCCGGACTGCTCGACGCCGCGTTCGAGATCGAGACGCACGGCGAGCTCAGGCTCCTGGTCGCCGAGCACGATGCGCTCGACGTCGGCCGCACCTTGCTCGGCAAGCAGACCCCGTGCCTCGGCCGCGACAACGAGATCCGCACGCTGTGCGACGTGCTCGAGGAGTCGATCGGAGATCCGGGCGCGCGGCTGGCGCTGGTGACCGGCGCCGCCGGGCTCGGCAAGTCGCGGGTCGTGAGCGAGCTCGGCCGGGTGGCTCGGGCGCGCGACGTCGAAGTCTGGGTCGGGCGCGGCGATCCGATGAGCGCCGGCGCTCCATACGCGCTCGCCGCGCGGGCGTTGCGCCGTGCGGCGCGTGCCCTGGACGCAGAGCCGCTGGCCGTGCAGCGCGACAAACTGCGCGGCCGCGTGTCGCTCCGAGTCCCGCCCGGCGACGTCGAGCGCGTCTCGGCCTTCCTGGGCGAGATGGCGGGCATCCCCTTCGAGGAAGGCGAGCAGGTGCAGCTCCTGGCCGCGCGTCGCGACGCGCAGCTCTTGGGCGATCAGATCGGCCGCGCCTGGGTGGATCTGTTCCGCGCGGAGGCCGCCGCCGGGCCCCTCTTGCTGGTGCTCGACGACCTGCACTGGGGCGACCTGGGCAGCCTCAGCCTGGCGCTCTCGCTGGCCACGAGCTTGCCGGAGATGCCCGTCTTCACCGTGATGCTGGGCCGTCCGGAGGTGTTCGAGGTCTTTCCACGGCTGCGCGAGGTGCGCGATCTGGTCGAGCTGCCGCTGCGCAAGCTGAGCAAGAAGGCCTGCGCGGAGCTGGCGCGGGACGTGCTCGGTCCGGGGACCCAAGACGAGCGCATCACGCAGCTCGTCGCGCAGGCCGACGGCAACGCGCTCTACCTGGAAGAGCTGATCCGCTCCATCGCGTCGGGCGCCGGGGACGGCCCGCCGGAGACGGTGCTCGCCATGGTCGGCGCCCGACTCGAGGCGCTGGAGCCGGAGGCGCGGCGCGTGCTGCGGGCGTGCAGCGTGTTCGGCGAGACGTTCTGGCCCGAGGGCGTGTCGCGCCTGCTCGGCTCGCGCCACGCCCCGCGCGGCGAGGACTGGATGCCGGAGCTCTGCGCGCGAGAGCTGGTCACGCGCCAACCCGGCACCAAGCTGCCCGGACGCGAGCAGTACGCCTTTCGTCACTCGCTGCTGCGCGACGCGGCGTATCGCATGCTGACGCCGGAGGATCGGGCGCTCGGCCACCGGCTGGCGGCGGAGTGGCTGACGGAGGTCGGCGAGAGCAACGCGCTCTTGCTCGCCGAGCACTGGGATCAAGCCGGCGAGTCGCAGAAGGCCGCCCTGGCCTATCGCCGCGCGGCCGAGCAGGCGCTGGCGGGCAACGACTTCGCTCGGGTCTCCGCCTGCGTGAAGCGGGCTCGGGAGATCGGCGCCGAGGGCGAGACCCTGGGCCAGCTCTTGATGATCGAGTGCGACGCCATCGAATGGCAGGGGCGGCACGCCGAGGCCGCAGAGCGTGCGGAGGAAGCCGCCCTGGCGCTTCCCTCGGGCAGCCTGGGTGAGATCCATGCCCGACTCGAGAGCGGGCTGCACGAATCGCGGATCGGCAAGCTCGACCGCCTGGTGGGCGCCGTCGAGCGGCTGGCGGAGCACCCCGAGGCATTCGGAGACACTCGCGTCGCGGCGACGCTGAGCCGCGCCATCCCTCAGCTGCTCCGGGCCGGGCGCCACGAGCTGGTGCGCGCCGCGGTCGAGCACCTGGGGCGCGAGCGCAGCGCGCGCACGGACGATCCCGTGCTGGAGCACGCCGAGCACCTGGCCAAGGCCTGGGTCGCGCTCTTCGCCGGCGATCTCTCGGGGAGCCTCGCGCACGACGAAGCCGGCTGTGCGGCCGCCGAGCGGGCCGGCAACCTGCGCGTCGCCTGCAAGCAGCGCGCGGACGCGAGCTACGAGCGCCTCTTGCTCGGGGACTACACCGGAGCCCTGGCGGGCTTTCAAGCCGCGCTCGCGCAGGCGGAGCGCATGGGTCTCGAGAACGTGCGCCTTTCGTGTCTGCACAACGGCGGGCTGGTCCTGGCGCGGCTCGGGCGCCTGGCCGAAGCCCTCGACTACGAGGAGCGCGCGGTGCAAGGCTACGCGAAGGTGAAGGACTGGCGCCTGCAGGGCGCTTCGCACTGTTACCTGTCGTTGATCCAGCTGGCGCGCGGCGAGGCCGAGGCTGCCGAGATCGAGGCGCGGATGGGCTCGGCGCTGATGGCCGAGACCCCAGCCACCCACGGCTTCGGCCTGGCTTGCCTGGCGCAGGTGCTGCTCGGGCGGGGCAAGCTGGAGGAGGCGCTCGACGTGGCCGGGCAAGCCCACGAGAGCCTGGAGATCGCGGGACAGGTCGAGGACGGCGGCCAGTTGATCCGCCTGACCCACGCCGAGGCGCTCGCCGCAAACGGGCGCACGGACGAGGCCCGGGAGGCCATCCGGCGCGCCCGCGACGCCCTGCTCGACGCTGCCCGTCCCATCCAGGACCCCGAGTCCCGGCGGAGCTTCCTGGAAAATGTGCCGGAGAACGCCCGCACCCTGGCGCTGGCGAGCGACTGGCTCGGGTCGGGGTGAAACTGACTGGGCGCGGATCGCGTAGTCTAGTCCCGATGCGGGTCTTCCTTCGGCTGGGCGCCGTTGCTGCGCTCGTCTTCGCCGTCGCCTGCGGGCAGAGCTCCCCCGCTGGGTCCGGCAGCGCCGCCGGCGGAAGCTCCGGCAGCGTCGGCGCGAGCGGCGGCGCCTTCGGCGTGGGCGGCGGCGCTGGCGCCAGCGCTGACGCGAGCACGGACGCGCCCGACAACGGCGGCGGCGTCTACCCGTCGGGGCCCTACGGCACCCAGACTGGCGACGTTCTCGCGAACCTGACCTTGCTCGGCTACGTTCGCGACGCCACGACCGGCCTCGCGTACGAAGCTGCCCTCGCCCCGACCAGCTTCGCCGACATCCGCGCGTCGACTCAGAAGCAGCACGCGGTCTTCCACGTCTCGGGCTTCACGTGAAGCGCGTGCAAGGCAGCGGCCCGTGATCTGGCCCTGAAGTACCCGAGCTACGCCGACCGCTTCCTGTTCGTCGAGCTCCTGGGCGAAGGCGGCTCCCACAGCGTGCAGGCGGAGGTCGTGCACCTCGACGCCTGGGTGGGCGACCGCGAGATCCCCTTCACGACCGCCATCGACCCCGCCGGCGCCGGCATGCGCATCGTGGAAGACCTGGCCCCCCGCGAGACGGCCTTCATCATCGAGCTCTCGAGCATGAAGGTCGTGCTGCGCACCACGAGCCTGGCCACGCTGTACGCGACGCTCGATTCGATGTGAGTGCGTCGCAGCTGCGCCTGAGCCCATCGAGCATGACCCCGCCGCACCGCCTGGCGCGCGTGGTCCTGCTCGGGCAGCTCCACCGCGGGCTCAGCATCCTGAAGGGCGAGCCCTACTACTGCTTCGTGAACGTCAAGACCTGCGTGGTCGCTCCCGCGGTGACGATCTGCTTGAACTCGGTCGTCGTCGACGAGTAGCCGGAGCTGAAGGTCAGCCCGTTGCTCGGGCAGGTGACGGTGACGTCGAACGAGGTGCCCGACAGCGTGACCGTCCAGGTGTCGCGCCGTATCGGCAAGCCGGTCGACTCGACCACGTTCTGCGCCGTCGTCCCCGTCAGCTCGGTGGTGATCTTGTGCTTGGTGCTGGTGGCCGCGCTGCCCGGGTAGACCTCCAGCTTGGTCAGCACGTACTTCCCGTCCGGCGGCGTGGGGCCCCCGGCGGGGGTCGGCGCGGTGCCGGTGCCCGGCGTCTCGGCGACCTCCGTGCCGATGTTCACGAGCGTGTTGCAGGCCGCGCCGGCGGCGCCGCCGGTTCCCGAGCCGGCCGCACCCCCCGTGGCCGAGCCCGCAGATCCGCCCGTGGCCGAGCCCGCAGAGCCGCCCGTGCCGCCCGCAGAGCCACCGCTGCCGCCGCTGGCCCCACCGCTGCCACCCGTCGAGGTGCTTCCTCCGATTCCGTTGCCGCGTCCAACACCGCCGTGCATTGGGCTGGGGACGAACAGAAGTATATCGGCGTCCAACCGTCGGGGACGCAGCTGTCCGAAAACTTCCAACACGACTTGTCCGGAGCGATCCCGCAGGTGCCGGACGTGCTGCCCACGCACCAGTGAGCACAGCCCGCGAAGCCGAAGCTGCCAGTCGAGTAATTCTGGCCATACAGAGCAATACAACCGGAAGTGCCCTTGCAAGTCGGCTCATCCAGGCCCTCACAGACCGGGTCTGGCTCGCCAGAATCGACGTCCTGGCCCGCGTCGTTCGCGTCTCCACCGCCCGTATCCCCTGCGGACCCCGACGTGCCTCCGCTCGCATCGGTTCCGGAGTCGCCAGCATCGGTCGTCGAGACGTCGGAATGCCCGTCGTCTGGAGAAGCGTCACGGGGTAAGGATGAGTCGTCGGCCGTCGAACATCCGGTGCAGGCGCTGAACACGATCGTGAAGAGCGTGGATTTCATGTGCCGCTACTCGATGCGGCCAAATCCTTCCACCTGGTCGAACCCCTGGTCGAAGGACGCCACGCTGTCGATCACGCCCTCGCGCCGAAGCACTACCAGCAAGGCGTCGTTGAAGTTCAGCGTGCCCTGCGTCGCGAGCACCACATCGAGGATGTCCTCGGCCAGCCTCGTGGCCTCGCCCTGGACGCCCGTGACATCGCCCGCTTGAAACCACTGCCGGACGAACCCGAGGGCGGGCTCGAGCTGCGGCGGCTGCGTGCGCCGGTCCCGTCGCCGGCACAGCACGGACACGGCTTCCCCGACCAATACGTCCAAGAGCACCGTGGAATGCCCGTCGGCCTGGAGCCGGTCGACGAGCGACCTTGCACGCGCGTGATGCACGTCCCCGGCGTCGAGCAGCCCGACGAGGACGTTCGCGTCGAGGACGACCTCAGCCATCGTAGAGGGCTTCGCAGTCCTCGATGGCGTCCCCGCCGAGGTTCACCTTGCCGACAGCGGCGAGCAGGTGATCCCAGGGAACCGGTCGAAGCCTGAGCGTGCTGTGCTCCCGCCGCGCCGCGTGAATCACGGCTTCCCGCTGCTCCTCGGGCAACGACGCGAGCTGATCGACGAGGGGCTTCAGCGCCTCTGGCACCGGGTCCGCCGGGAGCTTCGGTTGCGCCATCGAGGGCATCATAGCACCCCACGGCGAACGCAGCCGGGCCCGCGCCTGACTGGCACCGGCTCAGCGCCCCCGATACGATTCGAACGTACGACCCACGGTTTAGGAAGTCGCTTGCACCTGGTGCAGATTGAGCCATCACGTGCTCAATCAGCATGAAAAACGCGGTCCGAGCGCCTCGACCATCGGTACAAGCGCCACCAACGGTACAAAATTTCGTGGTGCAAACCGGTCTGCACAAGGTGCAAGCCGGTGGGTGCAAAGTGGGCTGCACAAGGTCGAGGGAGGGGACGGACTGGCCGGCTAGCTCACCGAGAGCAGTTCGGCGGCGCTGCTTGCTGTGGGCATTCGGTCGATCAGCTTTGGCAGAACGTTCCAATCCTTCGCCTTCTTCTCGATCTCGCGTGCCTGGGGCTTCGTGACTGAATGTCCACGGTCTTCCAGTTCCCGAACGAGCGCCCGACCGATCTCGAAGCGCCCAAGGTCATCTGTTCGTCTTACAGCCCAGCGGGCCAGCCGAACTCCGGTGACCTGAGTGCGGTCCTGTCGAAGATCGTCTTGGAGAGCAGGGATCTCGTAGCCAACGAATTCGGCAAGGTGGTCAATGTTAGACCTGTCGTTTACGGGGGCCGGAAGGTAGCCCGGATGGCAGACCGCGTTGCGGAGGGCGAGCAGCGACAACTGCTTCTCGTGCCTGACCGGATCGAGCTGATCCGGTGTGACCTCGAAAACGCCCCCGGCTCGGCGTTCCTCGTTGAAGAGGGTGGCGAGCAGCTCGGAGACCAGCGCACACGCGATGGTGACAGCCAAGTACGAAGCACATGAAACCACACCGTCCGAGCAACCGGCACTGGCCAGCCCTACAAGCTGGCTGAAACTCATGGGGCCTTGATCGTTCCGCCGTTCGGACGGTCCAGCGGCTTTTCCGACTACCAGATCGTTTTGGCGTTGGATCCGAATCTCGTCCAGGAATCGGACACACTCCGGCGAGTGCATCCAGGATCGTCGAAGCGTCCGGCCCAGCTTCTCGGCTTCACTCGGCATCGATGCGTCGGACTTCAAAGACGACGGTCGGGTAGTCATCGCGGGCACGGACGCGGGCTTCGCGCCCGAACCTCCGCTCGACTTCCTGGAGATCAACTTCCTGGAGCGGAGGGAAGCAGTCGAAGACCCGACGGGTCGCCCCCTCGAAGGTCACGAAGCGCCAGGTCTCTCCGTCGAAAAGCCCTGTCGTGTGAAAGTAGGTAAGCACGGCGGCATGAGATAGCGGTCGCCAAATGCCGTCATTGAGGCGCACCAGGGACAGGGCGTGGGTTGTCACGTCTTGGTTGACGTGCCCCGCGAGCAGGATCGCACCAGTCGGGTCGTACTGCGGCTTGTTCACCGGCAGCTCGTCTCCCGGCTCAATCCAGTACCCCGTGAGCTGACCGTCGATCTCCGCTTGCACCGGGTCGGTCCGGGTCGGCAACTGGACGAAGGCGGTTGCGCTCATGACGCTCGCAATCCTAGCACCGAACGCGGGGTCGGGGTGCAAGCCGGGTAACGGGGCGCTATCAGGGTCACCGGTCTCCCGAATTGGGGACCAGATAGAGCCGCATCGAGCGGCCGAGCAGCGTCGTTGTACAGGTGGCAGTGACCTCGTCGAGGGGGACCTCTCCAGGTGCCGAAGTGCCCTCGGCGGTGATCAGGAACCGTGTCAGGAACATGATCTCCGCCTCAGACATCGTGTCTGAGCATTCTACCCGATTTGCAGAGCCAGGCACCGACCGCCGCGTGTGTATGTCGGATTTCTGAGGGGTCTGCGCGAAAGTCCTTATCAGCTTCCTCCTAGTGGAGCAGTTGCTCCGCCTAGATGAGGTTGACCATGACAGACAAGCCCAAGCGAGTGTTGAACGTCCGCATCGAAGAACCACTCTTCCTTGAGGTTCGAGCGGTGGCTGGGGGTACAGACCGGACAAATGCCGAGGTCGTCACCGAGGCCCTGAAGTGCTTCTTCGATCGGGAGCGCTTCGAAAACACCAACCCCAACCACGCCACCACCGTCGGCTGACAGCACTCGGCCCCGGGAACCCCGCCAGACTCACCAGTAGGGAAGGGCACCCGAGGCCGATTGGAGGACTTTGGGATGACCTCTCAGAATGATTGTACACCGGAAGTCTCAGGTTCGCCCGGTTCGACCTGCGGAATTTGCTCAGGCACCGGAGGCCGGTACGAGCATCGACGTGGCCATCGCGTGCTCGGCGAGTCCTACGAGTGGACCGTGTGGGTCTGCTGCGAGTGCCAACTCGACGAGCACTTTGTCCGCCGGTACCCATACATCCCGCTGCCGAACCCTCGGACAACGGTGGCTTCATCTGGTTCGAGGCGGATGTTCATCGTCGCTCCTTGGGACAACTTCAGCCGGTGGCTCTCACCAGTCCTCTATTCGAGTCTCGCCGATCCAACACCGCCGAAGGTCATCAACGACGAGCACCTGACACGGGCCTATGTGACCGAGTCATCCTCGGGCGGCGTGGCACCACTCGCCGAGTACGCCGGCCTTCTCGTCCTGGTCCTCGGTGTCGCCTCTGGGAACAGCGCAACCGGCGAGGCCGTGGCCTCGGCCATCATCGCACGGGATTACCGCCCCATCTGGATCTACTCGCCCCTACCCTTGGCCGAGCTGCCAGGAAAGAACTTCAAGTGGACCAGTCTTGAGGGGTCCCTCATGGGGTTCAACCGGAGGACGCTGCCATGACCCCTGACCAACTGCTCGGCCCGATTCGAGACTCAATGCTGGAGTTGATGGGCGCCCTGGTTGATTTTCCTGATCATCTACCGGCAGCGCGGAGGCGATGGTCAGCGTTCAAGAGAGCCGTCAAAGACATGTCCGAGAACCAGACGCCCCTCTGGGCACACAGCGTGCTCAACGACATCTACACGACCAGCGAGTTCAGGATATTCCGGGCTCTGGCCACGAGGGAGGTGAAGAAGACCTCGGACTACAAGACCTACCACCGCAAGTACATGCGGGAGTACATGCGGGAGAAGCGGGCAACGCTCAAGAAGGGCCGGGCAGGATGAACCCCGTTCGGCTACTCCGCTCGACGATCAACTTGGGCAAAGACGACCCCGAGTTGCTTCGAGTCAACATGTCTCGGCTCATTGGAGCGACGTTTGCGCCCCCGGAACCCTGGGCTCGTTCAATCTTCGGCTTCGTGAAGGGCCACTTCGCCCACCACCTGGAGTGTCCCAGCATCCAGACCGTACGAGACTACTTCGAAGCGATCGATGAGATCGAGGTGCTGGAGCATGTCCGCGACATCCAGGCTACCCCGCTCTACGGCCGCACCGACTTCGCAGCACTCCTCGACAATTGGACCCAGGAGCAACTCGACATCCGCGTGGCGACCGTCGCCCTTGAGGCCAAGGACATCGCCATCAAGGGCCGAACTATCAAGAACGGGAAGAACCCCGTTACCCAAAAGGGCGCCAAGGACGCCCTGGATTTCCTGGCCGCAGAGACTTCCAACATCGTGCTCGGGCCTGGTGAGCAAAAGTCCCACGGGGAGTTTCGTCGGGATGCCCGAGAGACCTGGGAGGATTATCTCGCCGCCGAGGCAGATCGAGGCAAGTCGGCCGGCAGGTTCGTCGGCATCGAGGAGATCGATGTCGTCTGCCGGGGTGTCAAGAAGGGCGAACTCTGGTTGCACGCTGGGTTCCCCGGCGAGCTGAAGACCTCCCTCGCGCTGACCTGGGCGTACAATCTCGTCACCAGGTACCGCTGCAACGTTCTCTACGTGAGCCTGGAAATGACCCGGAAGCAACTTCTCAGGTTGCTCCACGTCATGCACTCCGCCCACAAGCGGTGGGGTGGCAGGCCGACCCTGGACTACCGCAAGGTCCGCGATGGAGAGTTGTCTGCCGACGACAAGGCGTTCCTCCAGGGGTGCATCACCGATATCGAGACCAGCCCGGAATACTGCGCCCTCGACATTTGGTGTCCGGACCGTGAGGTTACGCTCGCCGAGATCAAGCAGTACGCGGAGCAGATGCACCGCCGCAAGGAAGTCGGGCTGGTGATCATCGACCACGGAGGGCTCGTGCGACTCGACGGCCGGTGGCGTGAGTACACGGTCGCATTGAACACCGTCCTTCGGGACTCGAAGAAGATGGCTCTCCAGTTCAATCACGGAGGGGGAATTCCGGTGCTAATGCTCTTCCAGATCAACCGTCAGGGGAAGGACGAGGCGGACAAGGCAAACGGCCGGTACAAGATGAGCGCCTTGTCCTACGCCAACGAGGCCGAGAGATCGGCCGATGTCATCACCACTACATACCTGAACGACGAGCACCGGGCGAACGGGACCACTCTCATCGGGAACCTGAAGAACCGGGACAACCCCCTGTTCAAGCCCTTCCTTGCTTCGGTGAACTTCGGTTGCCGCTACCTCTCAGGAGGTTGCCTTGGACCGGCTGGTGAGGACGGGTTCTCAGAGGGAGACCTCTAACCGAAGAGCCACGCCGGTGTTAGGGAATACACATACATATTCTGGATCCCCTGATCTTGATCAGAGATCAGGATCAGGAGATCAGAAGCTATATGTGTGTAATCCCTAACAGGGCCGAACTCCCTGGAAGTCCTTCTTGGAGGCTCGAAGAGTGCAGGGCTCTTTGGGAAGTAGTAGCTCAGACCATCGATTGGCCCGTGCCCTTGGAAAGAACGGGCAAGACCCGACGGTCGATGAACTCCTTGTTAACCGGCATGTGCAGGAGGACACGCACATGCCTGACGACAGTGACGACCCGCACAACCTGCAAGACTGCTGGGATGAGCTGCGGCACCGAGCACCAGCCGCCACCGCTCCAAGAACGCCAGACCCCGCTCCTACACAGCAACAGGAAACACCGCTTGACCTGCGACTGTACGCTCATGAGGGGGTCATGCTGACCAACATTCTTCGCGATCTTAACGGACGACGCACTGAGACCACTCTGAGAAGAGACATCCTACGAAGCGGTTTTCGTAACGGACTCAGTCCTCAGGATGTCCCGGATGCGCTATGGGAAGCGGACGACGAACTCCAGCGGATACGACAAAGTGCTCTGGACCACGGCTTCGTCATTCCACCAACGCCCTCGTCGGCCTTCGGTCAGCTCCTCCTAGAACTGGCCCTTCGGCTGCGTGGGGCAAGCGCCCGAACCGTGGTGGCAATGGACCTACGAGTCCTAATCAATCGCCTGGCAGGGCGGTAATGCATTTGTTGCACGGCAAGGACAGGAGGCACCTCATGTCCAACCCTCGAAAGAGTTCTGTAGCCATCAGATTCGACTTGCCCAGCCAGCACCACGATCTACTCCGGCATCTCGTCGTCTCCGAGCACCGGCCCGCGAGTGAACTGATGATCGATGCGGTGGAGTTGCTGCTTCGATACCACGGACAGAGCCGGGGCATTCCAGCACCGGCCAGGACGCCCTCCGTCATCGAGGAGATCGCGGCCGAGCAAGGCGTCGATATCGAGGAGTCCAGCCCGTGACCTCCCTGAACCGCAAGATGCGACGGGCCATGGTCTCACGGCGAAGAGACCCAGAGGCCAAAGAGTTCACCGACTTCCTCCGCAAGGAAGCCGGCCGGCTCGATGACCACGAGTACATGGCCGGTCTCGAAGCCGAAAACGAGCAGCTCAGCAAGACGCTCAGGATGACCTCCGAGGAGCTTGTTCCCCATATCGCCACGCTGCCCGAGCGGTACGAGTCGGCCATGGAGGTTCAGGCCCTCGCCCACCGGGTAGCGGTGTTGGAGCAGCTTCGGCCAGACATCAAGCGCTTGCCCGAGTCCCTTCTGGAGGTCGTGGACCTGGCCGCCAAGCTGTTCGGAGACAAGATCACCTTCACGGAGGAAGCCAGGAGATCGGCTGCGATCTCCAAGTTCGCCGAGATCAACACGGCCTGGAGAGCGCTTCGAGCCGTAGCCACCCACCTCTACGACATCTACCGAACCGGCTGCGACTTGGAGGTCGAGTTCCGCAACAGGTCGGGGTTTGAGCTGGCTCTGACCGAGTCGGCCGAGACGAAAGCCGACAAGGATCTGGTCCGGCAAAGGTTGGTCAAGTCCGGGAGCCGGTACGTGTTTGCCGGCGGTCACATCAAGGCTGGGAACAAGCGACCGAATGTCCTCCGCATCCACTACTACTACCCGCCTGAGGCGACGACGATCTCGATCTGGCACTGTGGTGACCACCTTGAAACCGCAGGCACAAAGAGGGGACGGGGCCGATGATCGTCAGTATCAAGGTGGTCGAGGACGGTAGAAGCGCGACCCTCATCGGACAAGTGGACAACCGAGTCTACCCACCCGTGCAAATGCCGAAGACGATGACCCGCTTCGAGGTCGAGCTTGAGGGCATCCGGCGGTTCCTCCGAAGACACCAGAACCACTACTACGTCTCGTTCGTCGTGGATCCGTACCTGGCCGACGTCTTGTCGTACAGGAGGAACCCCTCGTGCTCGACCATCGACATGGGAGTGAATCGTATCTGGTACTTGGTCAAGCGACGCCCCGGGCCGGTTCACTTTCGGGGAAGAGCCGATGCCTGATGCACACCAGGTCTGGGAGGACGACCCGATCGACTCCGAGTGGGAGAACCTCCGTCGTCGTACGGGCAACGACGAGCAGCACCAGTCCTTCCCCGCGCCTCCTGGGTTTCCTGACGCCAACCTCCTCCCGGAGGTACGGGGCGCCGTACAGCGGCTCAGGGCAGGATCGGCGATCAACATTATGCAGAGGACGCTTGTTGAACTCGCCATCGCGTTCTCCATCCGGCCGGAAGATGTCCCCGACGGTCTGCTCCTCGAACGCGAGAAGGCCACGCTCCGGTGGGTATCAATGAGCCCGTACTACCCGATGTCGAGCCCACGAGAGGCCATGGAGCTGGTCAGAGTCGCCGTCTGGCTCAAGACGAAGCCCGGCCAAGAGGAACGGGCTGCAAGGGCAGATGCACTTTGGCGGGTGTTGGAGCCCGCTCTGAGATGACGACATCCAGGCTGAGGCTGAGTGCCTCAGGGTAGGGATTACAAATGACCAACATGACCAAGGCCGACTACGAGAACGACTACTACACGACGTTTGTCGCCGAGATGTCCCGAGCTGGCAGGGACACCCGGCACCACAACGGCAGGCACGGCTACTCCGGACCGGCCGTAACTGCCGACCGGGACGACCTCCAGGCCATCATCCGTGAGACCACCTTGCCCTTGGCCTGGGAGGAGCTGGGGCTTGACCTCATCATTTATCCGGACGCGAGCCGGCAGGGATGATCTTGGAGTAGGGGCATCCCTGCCTCAGCCCACGGGATTCGACTGGGCCAGGGCGTGGGTGGCGTCGGGGGTGGTCCGGATGAGCACAGTGACGATGGTTGTCGTGCTCGAAGTGTCGCTTCTCCCTCCAGACCCTCCAGACCTCAGGCGGGCATCGAGCTGCGCAACGTTTCCGCGAACCCAGCGCATGAACCGCTTCAAGGGCAAGGCAATCAGCGCCAGGATAAGTGGCCAACCCGAGTGGGCTTGTGCGCCTCTCATGGGTGTTCGGGTAAGCGGAATCCTGGATCATTCCGATCGCTTGCGCGCGTGATCCACCGTTCGCGCGGTGCGCGGAGTTGTGGAAACGGGGCAAGCGTGCGACCTCGCGGTTGCGACACAGCTCGGAGGACGCATGCCCCGCTCGCCATCGGTACCGATTCACCGCACGCTCCGCAAGTTCCTTCCGCCGTCGCTCGTCGAAGCGAGCGCTCGGGCGACGGGCGCGTTCCAGCGCGTCCGGAAGGTCGACGCCTACGCCCTGGTCTGGAGCCTTATCCTCGGCTTTTCCGCCGGGAAAGTCCGGACCATCGCGGGCCTGCGTCGCGTCTACGAGAGGGTCTCGCGGACCACGCTGGAGGAGAGCAGCTTCTACTGCCGGTTCACGCCGGCGCTGGTGAGGCTGCTCCGGCAGCTGCTCGACGGCGTGCTCCAGCAGTCCTGGGGGCTGAGCCGGCCCGCATCTGGGCGGCTCAATCAGTTCCGCGACATCCTGATCGCGGACTCGACGGTCATCCGCCTGCACGAGCTGCTGGCCAAGGCGTTTCCGGCCTGCCGCACCAACCACACCCGGGCTGCCGCGAAGGTGCATGTGGTGATGTGCGTGGCGGGGGCTGGCAAGCAGACCGTCAAGGTGACCGCCGAGCGCCGCCATGATCGCCGTGCCCTCGTCCTCGGCCCGTGGGCTCGCGGCAAGTTGTTGCTCTTCGACCTCGGCTACTTCGACTTCCGCCTCTTCCGCCGGCTCGACGAGATCCGTGGCTACTTCGTGTCCCGGCTCAAGCGCAGCTCCAACCCGGTCATCGTTGCTCAGAATCGACGCTGGCGCGGCCGGTCGGTCGCCGTCGTCGGGCAGTGCATCTGGGATGTCGTCGACCGCCTGCAGCGCGAGGAACTCGACGTCACCGTACAGGTTCGCTCCCGCCATCGCGTCTACGCCGGGCGCTGCTCCAGCGAGGTCCGCACCTTCCGTGTCGTCGGCGTGCGGGACGAAGCCTCCGGCGAGTACCACCTGTACATCACCAACATCGGCGTCGAGGCGCTCCAGCCGGCCGATATCGCCCGCGTGTACGCCGTCCGCTGGGAAGTCGAGTTGCTCTTCAAGGAGCTGAAGTCGCACTACCGGCTCGACCAGATCCCGAGCCGAAAGCGCGCCGTCGTAGAGGCCATGCTCTACGCCGCTCTTCTCTCGCTGGCCGCGAGCCGAGCGCTCCTTCACGCCTTGCGCAGCGCGGTCCGCCCGGGATTCGTTCTCCCGGCACGACGCTGGAGCGTGCTCATGAGCCAGCACGCAACCGACCTGCTCGCCGTCGTCATCGAAGGCCGCGACGACCCAGTCTTGCTCGACCTGCTGCTCCACGAGGCCCCAGACCCGAACCGTCGTCGCCTTCACCTGCTTCAGTCCGTCGAGCGCCGTGCACATGCCTATCGAGCCCCCGGAAACTCAGCGAGTTCACGTCGTGCAGCGGCCTAAGCGATCACCGATGGTGCGCCTCTCGGGATGGAGCGAGACTGACTACGCGGAACAAACGGGGCCGCTGGCTTTGGCCGCACATCGGACCGAGCAGGGGATGAAAAATGAAAGCGACGCGACGAATTCGGCGAACGTGGCGGCTACTGGCAGTAGTCTTAGTACCGATCGGAGCGACGCTGCTCTGCGCTTCCGTGCCAATTGCCAACACCGCGATGGAAGGACAAGGTGGCGGGGCGCAGCCAACTTCGAAGACCGCGTCGCCCGCAGTCGCGCCGCGTCACCCTCTTGCTGATGTAGCGTCGATCTTCGAGGCGACCGTCTCCTCGACCTACGAGAAGTACGATCCAGAGCTGGGGCCACGGACCTACTTTGTCCTGTCTGACATGGTCACGCACGCTGGAGTTACACCAGACTCTAACGAGTTCTCTCACCTTGGTGGCAAGACGCCAAACGGCGAGGAAATGGTGGTCTTCGACTTGCCCGAGGTGCTTCAAGGCAAGCGATACCTCTTCTTTGTTTCGGCCCGGGCTAGCTTGTACACCCCAATATGGGCCGGTCTCCTGTTCTCCGTTCAAGACACGCCGTCGGGGAGCTTCGTGGTTGGGCCGACTGGTCGTGTCGTTACTGGTGCGGGCAAGGCAGGGATCGCGTTTGGCGAGAGTTATTCAAATGCCCCAGCAGCGCCACCAAACGGCATGAAGAAGTCGGACTTCATTCTCGCGATGGCAAATGCAGCCGCCGAAGTTGGAGCGCCCTTCGAAGCAGTAGTCTCGTTGAAGCCGGAGGCCGGCCTCTCTTGGAAGGTCGCAGAAACGTCGCCAGTGCCCACTGAGTGAGTAGGAGCGCAAGAATGAAAGCTGCAAGGATCTCCTCGTTTTTGGTTGCCGGCGCGATGTTCCTATCGGCTCCTAGCTCGGAGGCGTACGTTTGGAACGCGACTGGTTGCGGTGGCCTGCCGGGTACCATCTGTAGTTGGTTTCCAGGTGTCAGGATGTACCGCGATAGGTGCAGCATGCCGGATGGGTGGGATTCGGACTGGTCGTATTGGAATGCGGGCGATCAGTGGGACAACGTCGCCGCCGTCATGGATTGGAACTGGTGGTACAACGACGGGTGTGTCATCACCGCTCAGAACGGACGAAGCGAAACCGCAACGGTGAACCCGGCACAGATCGGCGGGTTGAATGGCCTGGCGACTTGCTGGAAATCGTGGTTCGGGTGGAGCGAGTGCGACATCAAGCTGTCGAACCAGCTCAACTACTGGAACGAGGACGAGAGCTTTTGGAACTGGAGCAACACGAACCAAGGCCGGGTCGTCGTACTTCACGAGTTCGGTCATGCAATGGGTCTCGGGCACGACAACAATCAATTTGCTGTGATGCGCTCAAATACTCCGTACCCGCTCAATGGTGGACCGGGTTTCCACGGTGAACCATTCCCAGATGATGCAGCCGGTGTAAGAGCTCTATACGGCACGTACCATTCGCCCGGGGCCAATCTGTTCGCCACGGCTCAGAAGTACGTGAACGGCGTAGTGCAGGCGACAGAGTCCGGGTCTTGCGTCACAATTAACCGATGTAGAGGCCAGACCCTGAGCGTCACGGTCTCCATTGGGAGCAATGGGTGGATGGCACCCCTGTCCCACGGTGTGCGGATCTTCCTGAACAACTCCCCGAGCGGATACTCGGGCGGATGGAACATGTTCGTTGGGACTGCATATAACCCACCTGGTACCTATTCCACCCAGACCCTGAATCTCACCGTTCCCAGCGTCCCCAACGGGATTTACTGGATCCTGTGGCAAGTTGATACGCAGAACGGGACCGCAGAATCCAATGAACAGGACAATGCCGTTCACGCCTGCAAGACAGTGAACGTTACGTGCTAGGAGGGCGATGAAGATGGCAAGGGAACTCGTGTGCTTCTTCGTTTGCGCATCACTGATCGGGTGTGCTTCAGACCCGCCACAAAAAAAGAGTAGCCAGGGGAGCAGCGCACCACCGCCCTCGGTTCTGACCATTGTCACGTCGGAAGGGACATTCGAATCGACCTCACCAGCCGTTCTCTTCGTCACGCCCACCTCGCAGGAACTGCGCGTCCAGGCGAGTAACGGCCCTGACGTTTGGACAGCCATAGGAACGCTTGAGGTGTCAGATTTGAGCACTGGCGCAAAGACGCTTCGTGTGTCTGCGACGCCTCCGGATCCCGGTGTTGCCAACGTCACCCGACAAGGTGCATCGGGCACAGTTCAATCCTCAACGGGGGACCTCCCGTTCAAACTCGGCAAGGGGAAGGTCTCCGGAACGGTGACCGGAGCCACACCGCCAAGTCTAAACGCGACGTTCACCGGATCACTGTCCGTCGAGTGCTGGGTCAAGCCGGGCGATATCCCGGGTGGTAACAACCAGCAGCAGGGTGGGTTGATCAGCGATGAAGCTCTGGTCTTGGACGAGAAGCTCGCATCAACGACGTGCGCGGGCCTCACTGCTTGGCTTCCGTAGCAGTTAGGCGCCCAGTCGAAATTATCGAATCCCGAGATGGAAATAGACTGACGGGGTTGGTGGTTCGTCGTGCGACAAAAGGGAGCGGTAATTTTGATCGGGCTTCTAAGTCCCGAAGAGAGGTATGTGCGACGTCGAAGGTCCTCGCTGGCACTAGCGTCCGTTGTGCTGCTCCCAGCCGGTCTGCTTCCATTGGCATGTGGTGGCGGACAAGACGCCACGCGCCCCGAAGAATGTCCGTCCTACAAGGTCACGATAGACGGCGGTGCTTCCGGATTCTCATCCGTGGGCGAGTGGCGCACTGACGCCGTCTGCCAGGTGTACTGTGCGGATGGTTATCCTGTTTGCCAACTGGTGGACGCCACGACCGTCAAGTGCCAACGGGGTTGCGGGTAACGTCGGAGCCCTACGAAGCCCTCCACCTCGCACGCCTCATCCTCACCTCCGCCCAGGCCCGAGGCGTCCGGCTCGAACAACGCTTCTTCCGCCTCGAACGTGGACGCCCCGTGCTTCACGTGCGACTCGGTGGTCGAGCCCTTCGAGGCTGCCACGTGGAGCTTCCGGCCGATCCCGCCGTCGCCGATCACGGGTACGCCCCCGACGTGATCACCGTCCACGGATCGGGCAATCGAGCATCAAGGATGTGGCCGAGGCAACGGATGGACAGTTCAAGATCGAGGCCGTCGTCGATCATGTGCTCGCCTTGGTCGAACAAGAGCTGTCGAGGGTCGTTCCCGACCTGGCAGTCCCGAGCGGCATCCCGGCATCGAGATCCGGCCTGGTCATGCTGCACCTGGCGGCGGTGAGGCTCGGCCTGGTCGAGCCTGGATCGCAGGCCGAGCTGCTTGTCGAGAACGTCACCGACAGCGAGATCCAAGAGCGCATCGAGGATCACCTGACCCGAGGCGGACTCGCAGACAGTGATCTTCACCGACTCGCCGACGCCAACGGGATGTTCGCCTCCAGGTCCACCAAGATCGACTTTGACCCGTTCGAGCTTCACTCAGAGCGCTGGGTCGAGGTGCTCAGGCTTGGCAGAAAAGTGAACGGCTATGTCGAGCACCGGTACGTGATCATCCTCGACGACCACGACCTCACCGAGTTCACGGTGGCCGATCCGGCTGGGGAAGGGCTGGTGAAGGTCACCCGGGACGAGCTGACCGAGACTTGGAAGCTCGGGGCCAGGAAGAACGTGAAGTGGGTGGGGACGGTGAGTGCGAGGGATCGGGAGAAGTGATCGGCGCACCGCAGAGGGCTATGGCGGATCTGGAACAAAAACCCACTGATCCTGGCCGATGTCGGTCTGTGGAGTGGCTTCGGCGTGCTTGATCCTTCCGGTCAAACTCACGGAAGTTCTTGCGGGGAAAGGACAAGTCCTGAAGCAAGCATCAGCGCAGCTAGTGGAGTGGCACATGTACTTGTTGAGGACATCGAGGTCCATGATGATGAGTGCGTGGCCATTGCGTTCGCATTGCGCCATTGTCGCAGTGCCAGGTGGCACGAATGCGGCACGGCTGGTGCAGAGGGCGCAGCGACCGCAATAAGTCCCGCATGCGTTTCCGGCATCGCAGGGAACCACCCAACCGGCGGTGGTCACGCGCTTCGCAGCGTAGGTTGCCGGCTCAGCGATCAGACGCTCAATAGAGACCTCCACCGCGACCTCACCGACCGATGTGCCGTCGCTGGCACCGCTGTCCGAGGCGGGAGTGCCAGCTTCACGCACTACCTGTTGCACCGGGACAACAGCCGGCCCGGTACCTCTGGATGGTCCGGGGGTTGGACCGCATGTCGTCGCAACAACAGCACCGAGCAAAGGCAACCACAGGCTCCGCGCAGAGACCGCAACTTCGGCCAAGCTCATCGCTGTCAGAGACCGAGGAACTGTTGGCTGGGCTGGGACTTCGAGGCCTGCTTGGCGCTCGTGATAGGGACTGTAGGCGCGGCGGGCATGAAGAATGTGACTTCCGCGCTGTTTATCGCTCGCAGGAGGGCGAGAATGTCGGCAGCGTTGGCAGAGGTCCATCCGCAGGCGAGTTGGCTGACCAGCAGAGACTCTGCGGCTGCAATGGCATCAGAGACAGAGATGTTTCGCGTGTAGACAAACGCATTCGCTAGGTTCTCGCCGCCCGCAGCTCTCGCAACGACGTTGAGCTTGGCCGCCAGCAACTCGGAGTACACCTCAGCCATGATGCGTGCGGCGCCTGTCGCATCACCGTGGGACAGGTGCGCCTGGAGTGCGGGTGCCCCGACGACGAGCATGTGAGCTTTCGCCCCTTTCTGCCCAGGGGGCACGTGGCACACTGCGACGTGTGAGCTGTTGGCTCCACCAAACTCGGGGGCCATGCGGGCGAGAATGGCCAACGCCTCGGCCGCTGAACTTACTGTCCTCCCGGCGATCGTGATCGGCAAGAATCCACTCGGGTCAGCAGCGAACCAAGTCTCGACAGGGACAGCGCCACTTGGGCTCAACCTGCGGGTTGGCTGACCGAAAACTTCGTACGTGACCGGAGAACCTACCGGCGCCCAAATGCGGACGTTGTTTTGAACTCGCACGTTTTGCCAACGCCACTCCCACGCGCCCGGAGTGCCCTGCACGGAGACCGTCAACCGCTCTTCGTCGGTGACATTCACGCTATCGTTGTTCCCCGAGGGGTTCGTATTGGCGAGCACAACCGCCCCAGAGGGGTTCAGCACGTCGTATCGGATGTCCGCGCTGGCACCGGTCGCCACGCCATTTGCCTTCACATCGAGTGGTCCGCGCTGGCCAACAACCGCCGGGTCGTCGTCCACCAAGATGTCTGCGTCCGCATCTCGAAGCATCATCGAGACCGAGGCGGTACCCACATCCACGAAAAACCGAAAGACGCCGTCATACTTCGTGTCCGGCATCGCAGTGTCGGCGAGCGGACCCACAGCGAATGGCCCCGAAAGGTCACGGGCGATGAACGCAAAGTCATTGGCGATCGTGCTGACCTGACCAGCAGCTCGCACCTTGAAGCTGTTCGTCAGCCCGGCGGTGACGGGAACGACCGCCTGACCGCAGTTCCCCTGGGTCAGGTACACGTCGAGAATGTAGAAGTGCGCCCCGCTTCCGCTGGCTGTCCCGAAGGTCGGCCCGCCGTAAACGGTCCCCCAAGCGGCATCTGGAAGCGCAGAATCCTCCACGACTTTCGCCGGCACGGGCGTTTCGGGGTTCGCCTTATCCTTCGAGCTGTAAAGCTCGTAGCACGTACGAGTGCCGCTGTTGCTGCCTGTGTCGTAGAGACTTCCCAGAGCTTGGTCGCCATCGAAGACCTGAACTGCGAAGGTGTTTTGGCCCGGCGGCACACCGATGAGGAACCGGGTGCGCTGGTTCTGAACCGTGGCGAACGGTTGCCCCGTCACGGTCACGAAGCGCCCATCATCTCCGTCCGCAGTTGGGAATCCCGAGAGCGGGACGCCTTTGGTGGGTCCGTTGGCCCCGCCGAAGTACAGGTCTCTGGTCCCGTCTTCGCGGATCAGCTCTAGATCAACGAAACCGTCCTTGTCGGCGTCCCCTGTTGAGTATTCGACGTACGTTCCAACGAGCAGGGGAAAGAGCCATGGCGTCAACGTTGCATCGAAGAATATTGCTTGCCCGCCAGCAACCACGACGAAGTCCTGGACGCCGTCATTGTCGAAGTCGCCCAGTGGAACGAAAGAGAACTTGTCGGCCTGCTGCTGCGAGACGGGCAGCGTGGTGTCATACGACCCGAGGAACGCAGCATCGAGATAGATGTTGATCCACAAGGTGCCTTGGTTCTCGTAGAACGCCAAGAAGTCGTCGACAGCCCCGTCCAAGTCGTAGTCGTACGCGACTGGCAGCCACTTGCGCGGGATCTGCTTCAGGTCTAGCGCGATCCCATGGTGGTTCAAGAGCGGGCACGTAGGTGCGCCCTGTCCGGTCGGGAAACAGTCACGCTCACAGCCGGTCGGGTCGAGAACGATATTCGGCCCGGCAATGACCATTCCGGAGACCGTACCGGATGGCGTCAGGACCGGAGCGCCGCTAGAGCCCGGTAGAAGGTCCGCCTCCACGGTGAACGTTCCCGGACCGCCATTAGTGTTGAACTGTTGTCCAATGGCGGCAATGCTGACTTGATTGTCCAATTTGAGGGGAAGCCCAGAATTGTGGGTCCAAATGAGGTTGTTCTGGGAGATCGCTGGGGGCGCGGCAGCCGGAAAGAGGGGCTCGCGATCCGTCGTCAGCGGGCCGCCCGTGCCCGTTCCTCCGCTGACCGGACGGTCCACCCGGAACACCACCCAATCATCCGGCAACCCGCTGGTCGCCGGCAGCGCACTCGGACCGTGAGCGAGGATCGCATCGCAGAAGTAGATGTGCCGCGAAAGGATGTTCTGGTTGCCCATCGGGAAATTCGGGCTGCTCGTCCGCCAACGCATCACGACGGAGCGCTGGGCGCACTCCTGATCCCATCCGTTCCACGGAGCAACTAGGTCGGTCATGCAGTGAGCGGCAGTCGCGAATCGGTCGGGTCCAATCATGAATGTCGTGCAGGCCGCGTTCGGCAACTTTCGCTCGGAGGCGAAAAGCTCACCTGCACAGAACCCGGAGGGCGTGGTGGACATGATCCAGGTGCAGTCAGTCGCAGTCGGCGGCACCGGGCAACTGAAGGAGGTTGAATCTAGGGCCGACTTGTTTGCCATCAGCCCGACCGCCGTGCCGTACTCCTGATGAGCTGGGCTCGATACGTTTTCAAAGTTCTTCAGGTTGGCGTTACCCCAGATGACCTCGGCACCCTGGGATGCGAGGTTCGCTGATCCCGAAACGTCAGGGCTACACCCGGCGAAGGCGGCACCGGTCACGCCGACGGTTGAAACACCAAGCACGCGCAATGCACTAGCGAATCCGCCCATACGCCACCTCCCGCACGTTCGATTCTATCCGGGAGCGTGCGACTGTCCACCACTTGGCGGCCAGCGTGGTCTTTGACGTGTAGGTCGCATGAGACGGCAGGTGTAGGCGAGTTGACGCTCGTCAACTGCCACCTGGACGCCATGGCTGAACCCTTGCCGAACATGCTGGGAGCGAGACGGGATTGCCTTTGCGTGTAGTGCTCCTGGCACCTCCTCTTCGTCCTCGCCCTCACGAACCTTCAGGCCGAGGATCGGCCCGATTCCTCGCTTGTGCCAGGCGTCGAAGCTTGTGCGGCTCAGCGCCACTCCAGAGCGAGGGTGACGGCAGAGCACCCTGGCCTTGATTGCGCGGCGAACGAGAAACTCAATCGCCTCTCGTGGAGCGGCGAAATTGTAGGTGATCCAGATGAGATCGGCTTGCGAAGGCGACTGCCGAAAAAGTCGTTCGATCAGCGACCACGCACCATTGCGCTGGATGATCCCGTGGGCGGCGTTGGGAGCCGGGTGACGATTGTCGTTTTCGCTGTCGTCCTCGGCATTGCTGGAAACGTTGCTGTTCGCGTCGTGCTGAGCCTTGTAGCCAAAGTGCCCGTTTAGCTCGTTCAAGATCGCCTCGTAGGATTTTCTGCGCGGAAGGGCCAGCCTCTCTTCGAGGAAGTCATTCCATTCATCGCGTTCCCACGGTCCGGTAGGGCGAACCAGCCGGCTCAGGTCGTTGCCAAGCTCGCGACAGATCCCGTCCATGTTGAACTTGGGCTTCACAGCCTCGGCCCTCGTTCACGAGGAGCACCCCAGACCGCGAGGACGTGAACGACGCCCTTCGCCTCGTCCACTCGGAAGTAGATGTGGTTCAACGTACGGGGCATCAAGATCCGTCGAAGGTCAGGACGTTTCGAAGTCGGCCATCGGACACCCGCTGCGGTCGTGGTCCGGATGTGCTCGAAGAGTTCCTCTAGCTCGTCCGTGAAGAGACTTGGTGCCGCTGGCCGGTTCTCGACCCACCACTCTTCGATCCGGTCGGCCTGTCGCTGAGCCCGCTTACCGACTCGCAGCTTCACGTTTGGCTCGTAGCTGGGCGATGAACTCGAAGCCGTCCATGTGGTCGCCTCGCTCGAAATCTTCGACCCCGTCCTCGATGGCCTGGAGCAACCGAGCCTTCTCCTCTGGGGCGAACTCTTCGTCGTCCAGGACAACAAGCTCGACCTCTCTGCCTTCCGGCAGATCAGTCGGTTCGTCGAGAACGAGACGGCCGTTCTTCACGTGGGCCTTCAGGGCGTGCATCGGGTTCAAGATTACTCCTTCCTGGTCGAGTCGTCGAAGATCACGGACATCACAGCCGTGTTCGGCTTCTTCAGCGTTGGGGTCGCTTCATCGGGATCGCTCAGCGGGATTCGTCACGCTGGCCTCCAACCTCGGTCCGACCTGGCAGAACGAAACCGCTGCCACATCATCCTCGTCGATCACGATCGCCGATGGCCCTCTTGGAACCCTGTCCACGGTCGAATCTGGGAGTGTCACATTCTCCTCGATCGCGAGGGATGATGTTGTCGTGTGGGCCACCCAAACCGCTGCCGGGAAAGGTGTCCTGCGTGCGTTTCGCCCAGCGGCAAAGACGGTATGGACGCTTGTCGATCAGGAGGGGCTCAACCCTGTGCGCGTTTCCGCATCTGCCACCGACTTGTACTGGGTGGCCGTCGGCGGCCCGGATTGGAGCACTGGCACATACGCGAAGGCGTCACTTTGGTATGCAGCGCTATCGGCCGACACAACGGACGTCAACCCCGCATTTGTCGCAGACCTGCCCGCGACTACGGGACTCGCGGACCTTCACGTCGGCGGCGGATTCGCCTCAACTATTGGCTGTGGCCAGGACGCTGACGTAGGCGCCGTCACCTGTTCTCTTCTGG
This sequence comes from Polyangiaceae bacterium, assembly GCA_015075635.1. Taxonomy (NCBI): domain Bacteria; kingdom Pseudomonadati; phylum Myxococcota; order Polyangiales; family Polyangiaceae; species Polyangiaceae bacterium. Next base: position 1,931,075 of record JABTUA010000002.1, on the reverse strand, counting down.
TTGTTTCGCTCTCTGCCGCCAAAGTCTGGAGAATCCAGAATCGCCCGGGCAAGTCGTTCCAGCGCGTCTTGAACGTGACGAGCAGCGAGATCCTCCTCGGAGAGGCGGACCATATCGCTGACCCCTCGGCTGCGCAGCGCATTGACTCTCTCGTGAGGCTCTCGACGGTCGATCTGGGGAAGCTTGCTAAGGGGTGGCCACGGTGAGGGGCTTCACGCGCTGGCAGCTCTCGTGCGTGGCACTCGTCTCCTGCCTATCGTGCGGGTCTGATGACGAATCGTGTGTCGGCTCGGCTGCTGCCTCGATCATTGTTGAAGTCCACGAGATGTCGTCGAAGGCGACAGTCTGCGAAGCAAGTATCCACGCAACGGCGCCAGGATACGACCAGACCGTCGTGTGTGGGGTAGACGGCGGTGTGCCTTTCACGTGGTGCGGTACGGGCTGCCAGTTTTCGATCTTTGGTCCGACGAACGTTACCTACTTGTTGGAGGTCACTGCGGCCGGATTCGCACCGGCCAGTTCGAGTGTATTCGTCCCAGGAGATGAGTGCGATCAGCCCAAAACGCAGTCGGTTGTGATTCAGGTTCAACACCTATAGGGGCAGCGACCTCAGTCCCGAACCTAGCAACACCGGGACCGCCCGCCCTGTCCTGGATGCTCGAAGTGCTAAGACCACCGCCCCCGGAAGCGTGTATGCTCCCCCGGTTCGGGCGGGGGCCTACCCCAAGATGGAGATGAACATGGCCACGAAGAAAGCCTCGAAGAAGAAGTCCTCTACCTCCAAGCCCAAAGGCTCCGGTCCGAGCAAGAGCGACTTCATCAGGGAGAAGCTCAAGGCCGGCATGAGCGCCGTCGATATCGTCAAGGCCGGGGCTGAGGCGAAGATGACCATCGCGCCCTCGTTCATCTACAAGCTGAAGTCGAAGCTTTCCGGGGGTGGCGGGAAGAAGACCCCGAAGGCCAAGGCCAGCTCCAAGAAGAAGGGCGGCAAGGGTTCGGCATCAGCCTTCGTTCGGAAGTACCCAACGAAGACCGCGAACGAGATCGCAGCCCTGGCGAAGAAGGCCGGCATCAAGATGAGCGTCGGCCTCGTCTACACCACTCGTGCGTACGACAAGAAGAAGGGCGGCACATCGAAGACCAAGGGCAAGCCCGGACCGAAGCGCAAGACGCCCGTGTTCCAGGTCTTCCCCGGTGGTGGCGGTGGTGGCAGCGAGTCCGAGCTGAAGAAGGCGGCGTTGGCCGTTGGGTTCCCTCGTGCGCTCAAGGTCGTTGAGGACTTGGGGAAGAAGTTCGAGTCGGTCCAGCGGCAGTACCAGGCGTTGCTGGGGTGACCTTGCTCTTTCGATGAGAGCATTCGCGGGGAGCGCCCATCCCGCGAGCCTCTTTGTGGGAACGACCGCCGCACGGCCGCTCGATGCCTCTTGTCACTGGAAAGCAAGGCGAAAGCCAGTTGGTGCTGGTCGGCAAAGGAAAGCCCACCCAGGGCGATGAACGTCCTTTCCCTGTTTGCTCGTGATGATTTCTCCGTCAAACGAGCCCGCCAGCACCACGCACGGAATTCCCCACCCTCGGCTGACGTTCAGGCATTCGGAGGTGCTTTCGTGGGTTCTACCGTCTTGTCTTTTCTTCAAGTCGCCGGGGAGCCGAGGCCGTCCAGTGAGCCCGAGCCGTGCTTCGAAGTCGAAGTTCGGTATGAACTGACCGGAGGTGCTGACGTTGCGGCGTTCGTCTTCTGCAACCCGAGGGCTGACGTTCACCTTGGAAGCCACCTTCTCGAAAGGGTCCGAGTTGAGGTTGTCCGCGTGGGGCACTCGCACGCGGCGCGGGAAGGATCTGGATCGCTCTTGACACCGACGTTTGGCGATTCGCACGTGCCGATCACGTTCCGTGTGCCGCTTCCCCTCTCGCTCATCGAAAGCATTCAGCAAGAGCGGGTCAAGCGCGGAGGGGACAAGGAAGTGCTCTTCGACATCAACCCAAACCTGGGGATGACACCCATCCTCCCCGTTTCCAGCGGTGCTGAAGTCGCCCACGTCGCCGGTGTCACCCAGGTCATTCACGACCGACAGCTCCAGCGGGAACCGGTCAGATTCTCGCGTGACGAGTGGCTCACTTTGATAGAGCAGGTGGGCTACACGAGCGTTCTGGTCGTCGAACTACCCGTCGCGAACGCGACTCATGCGAACGTCCGGGCAGCGCTGGAGCACCTGAAAACCGCTAGGTCGTCGTTTGCTCACGGCAATCTGGACGACGTTGGAGTGAAGGCATTCAAAGCATTCGAAGCGCTCGTTCCCAACGCCGGCAGGCAGCAAGTCTTCGACGCCATCAAGGACGACTACTTCGCGAACGCGAACGGTGAAGTAGCTGAAGCCGCCAAGGAAATGCTCGTGAAGCTCTCGAAGCTGTATCACATTGGAGGCCGCCATCACGCTGGGGGCATCCCCGTGGCTCGACACCATGCAAGGTTTCTTCTCGGGGCCGCCGAAATGGTTGTGGCATGGTGCGCTGAGCTGTCGACATAGCTGACCTTGGTCGTCCGGCCACGGCTCGGCCTATCGGAATGCTCCTGATGCTCCGCACGCCTTGACCGACGGGGTGGTTCCCGCTACACGCAGCCGAGAGAGCGGGAGAACTCCCGGGTCAAGGATCTGCCTGACTTCGCGTTGCTGGGCATGACCGGCCCCTTCGAGAGTGGCCATCTCCGAGCTGCAATCGAGGCGACGTTCTCCTTTCGAGGAACGCATCCGCTTCCCGATGCTCTGCCCGCTCCCCCTGAAGGATGGAAGCCCGTGTACGAATGGATGGCTCGGGAAGATGATCTTCCCTGGCCCACGCTGGACGCGGTCTACGAGGTGGCTCGGAGCTTCCTTGATCCGGTTCTCGGAGGAACGGGTGGAACTTGGGATCTGGACTCATGGCGCTGGGTGTAGTCCATGAAGGACGCAATTGCGCCAGCCGTTGAGCTGTGCCAGACGGAACCGCGCCACCGGATCGTTGCGGTTCGGCTCGTGAGGTGACCTTGCTCGACCTTTTCATCCCTCGGCAGATCAACAAGGTGCTCATCTACCCGAAGCCGATCAGCATGCGCTGGGGGACGACGAGGCTCCGCTCGTTTTGCGCCGACACGCTTGGCGTGGAGCCTCAACCCGACATGGCGTTCCTGTTCACCAACAAGAAGCAGGACACCCTCCTGCTCTACCTCGTGAGCGAGGACGGGGATCAGACCCTCATGAAGAAGCTCGACCGAGGAGCCTTCATGGTGCCTACCGCCCAGCCGGACGGGCCGCCCTTCGTCTCCGTGCGCCGCTCGGCGCTCTCCAAGCTGTTCCGGTAAGCTTGCTGCTGTCGGCGTTTCGAACGTGCTTGCCCAGATCGGTCCGGGCACACCACCCGAGCAGGCGTCGGTCGTTGACCCATCTGCATCCGGGCTCGCATCTGGGATCGGCCAAGCCGAAACGCTTCACCCTGCAAGGTTACCTTCGGCCGAGCAGAGCTGGCAGAACCAGTCATCGGCGAATCATCTGCAACCGGCGGCAGGGGTTGATCGCCAAACGGCCGGCGCGTACTCCGGTCATGAGTACCGTTGGCCAAAGCGCCCCGACAGAGGCAAACCCCCGGAAACCGCTTCGATTCCGGGTCAAGATCCCAAAGATCGACCCCGAGAATCCGGAAGCGCCACCCCACGCGGTCGTGGACTACGAGTCCGTGGACGACGCCATCGAGTACGGGGAGCGTGTCCGGGGTCTCGACCGTGAACGTCACCAGGCGGAGATCATCGGGCTGCTCGGGCGGCTGGTCAGCGCGGGGGCGTCGTCATCTGAACGAGCGCCGCCACCGCCCGTGCCTCCAGCGCCAGTTCCACCCGCACCGAAGCTGGTTGAGCGGCGGAAGATCAAACAGAAGGAGTTCGCGGTCCGGCATGCCGTGAGCCTCTCCATGGTCCGGAAGTGGTGCATGCACGGCCTGCCCACAAATGGGGTGAAAGGTCGAGGCGTGCGGATCCTTCTCCCCGAAGGCGACGCATGGGTGGAGAGCGGCGGACCCGATCTGGTCCGGTTGCGAGAGCGTGGCAGGAAGGAGTCGCCCTGATGCTCAGGCGGCCCGAGAACTTCGGCATTCCGTACCAGCGTGCTGACGGGCGATGGGTGGTCCCGTACCGGGTTGCCCCGAACCAGTGGAAGCCGATCACCATTCCGAAGAAGGAGCCGGTGGTTGGCAAGCGGCAGGCGCTTGAGTGGGCGGCGGCGAAGATCCTGAACGGCCGGATCAGCGGAAGCATCCCGAAGCCCCGGACCACGAACGATGGGCCAAGTGTGCGGGAGTTGTTCGAGCGCTGGATGAAGCTTCGGGAACCGGATGAGGAGCTGTCGGCCGCGACCATCTCGAACAACAAGTCCCACTTCAAAATCCACGTTCTCCCCGAGTTGGGCGACATCGCTGTGAAGAGCTTCGGCACCATCGATGGGCAGAAGAAGATCGCCGAGTTCATCAGGAAGCTGAAGGGCAAGGCCGGCCGGCAGACGGTGAACAACGTGGCCGCCACGCTCAGGACGTTCCTGGACTTCACGACGAGCCCGGAGGGAGACGCGATCCTCTCGGAAAACCCACTTAGGAAAGACTGGGTCCGGAACCTCCTGCCCCAGCGGCACAAGCAAGACGGCCGGTTCGCTACCCTGGACGATGCCCCGCTCAACGTGGCCGATGTCCAGAAGCTACTCGACGGGAAAGGTGTCCCACTCGGTCGAGCAGCCCGGTACACGCTGGCCTTCACCAGCTTGCTCAGGGACGGAGAGATCGCCGGACTGCGGGTCCGAGAAGCGCATCTCGACGCACCGATCCCCTTCGTCGAGATCAACAAGGCATGCTCGCTCCGGCATCGAGACGGGTTTGCCAAGCTCGGCCCTACGAAGACGCCATGGTCGATCCGACGGCTTCCGCTTCACGCGGCTGCCGTTGCTGCTCTCCGAGCATGGCTTGATCTCGGATGGGAAGATCTGGTCGGGCAACTTTCCAA